>JAUXVE010000046.1 GCA_030680415.1 Rubrivivax sp. | reverse complement strand
GGCGCCACCAGGCGGCCTGTCGCCGGGGCCGGCGTCGCGCCGTGGCCCGGGGCGGCGGTCGGGGCGTTCGTCGGGCCGCCGCTCCTCAAACGCCTGCGGGCGTTGCTCGGGTGCCGGCCGCATCTCCTGCGCCCGCTGCTCGCGCTCGAGCCAGGCCTGGTGCAACCGGCCGTCGAGCTCGGCATCGGCGATGCCCTTGAGGGCGCAGAAGTTGGCCCGCGTCAGCGTGCTCGACTCGAAGGCGCGCAGCAGTGCGGCACGGTCGCGGCGCGCCTGGTCTTCGGCGGCGTGCTCCTGTCGCGCGGCAGCCTCGGCCAGTTTGCGGGCCTCGTTGACGGCTGCGCGTTCGGCGACGCGCTTGGCCTCGAACAGGCTGCGGCGGCGCTCCAGTTCGGTGGCGGCGGCCTGCCGGTGCACGTCGTCGATCTCGCCGGCCGGCGCGCCGTCGAGGTCGTAGCGGTGCGGCGAGTTGACCAGCGCCTTCAGGTAGGCCGTGCTCGTGGTGTAGCGGTGCAGGAAGGGCGACAGCGACTTGCGCGTGAACAGACCCGGCGCCCGCTGCTGGATGTCGGCCTGCACGCGCAGCTTGATCGGCAGCGCGCGGCCGGCGCCGAACAGCGCCGGGAACAGCTCGGCCAGGCGGGCGGCGCAGGCGGCGGGGGAGAGCTCGGCCACCGCGGGCGGTGCGGCGCCGGCGGTCGCGCTTGCTTCAGCGCCTGTTTCAGCGCTTGCGTCGTCGCTTGCTTCGTCGCTTGCCAGCGCGCCTGCATCGGCGCCACGCACGGCACTTGCACCGGCACTTTCGTCGGCACCGTCTGCGGCCGCTTGCGGCGCCGCCGCTGCCGCGCTCGGCTCGGTCGCGGGCTTGGGCGCGGTACAGGCCGCAGGCGCGGAGATCGCTGGTGGTGGCAGGCCTTCTGCGGCGACTGTCGGGTCAGGGGCTGCAGGTTCGGGAAAACCGGGCTGGGCAGCGGCCGGCGCGGCGTCCGGGGCCGCGTCCTCGGGCTGGGTGGGCGTGTCTGTCATGGCGGGGAAGCGACGGCGTTGGTGCGGCATTGTGACTGCAGCGGCGGCCTGCCAGCCGCGGGGCAGGTGGGCCAGATCGGCGGGCTCGTCGATGTCGGCCACTGCCGGCAATTCGGCATGCCGAAGGCCGGCCGTGGCCAGGCGGGCGCGGGTCTGGGCCATCACTTGCGGCGTGCTCCAGGCCATGTCGGTGAACAGGCTCAGCGGGCCCGGGCCCCAGCCGCGCAGGCCGACCAGCGCATAACCGCCGTCGAGCGCCGGCACGAACACGGCGTCGTGCTCGCCCAGGGCCGCCGCGGCCCGGCGCAGCATGGCGGCGTCGAGCGCCGGCGCATCGGTGCCCATCAGCAGCAGCGGCGCGCCACCGGTCGCCAGGGTCTGCTCGAACACCCGCGCCATGCGCGCGCCGAGGTCGCCTGCGCCCTGCGCCGCCAGGCCCAGGCCGTGGCGGTCGCGCAGGCGCACGAAGGCCGGGTGCGTGGTGTCGGGCGCCGCCCACAGCACTACCGGGCCCAGGCCGGCGGCCATGGCTTGCGCCACGGCATGCTCGAGCAGGCGTTCGGCCAGCGCCGCCGCGCCCGCCGCGCCCAGGGCAGGGGTCAGCCGCGTCTTGGCATAGCCGGCCACCGGGGCCTTGGCCAGGACGGCGATGCGGCAGGCGCCGGGCAAGCTCATCGGTAGGCCCGGGCCAGTGCCTCGGGCGACGCGCCGCGCCAGTAGCGCCAACGCAGCCGCCACATCAGCAAGATCGTTTGCCACACGCCGCGGGTTTCCCAGCGCCGGCCTGATGTGAGCACGCGCTCAGTCAAGCAGGCCGGCGGCGCGATGCGGCGCAGGCGGCGCGACAGCTCGATGTCTTCCATCAGCGGCTGGTCGGCATAGCCGCCGAGGCGGCGGAACAGCGCCGCCTGCACGAAGATCGCCTGGTCACCGGTGGCGATGCCACTCAGGCGCGAGCGCCAGTTCATCAGCGTTGCGATGACCGGGAACCAGGGCGATGCGCCGACGATGGAGACGTCGAAACGGCCCCACAGTGCGCCGGCGTCGATGACCGCGTGCAGGATGGTTTCGGCTGCCGCGGGCAGTGTCGTGTCGGCGTGCAGGAACAGCAGCACGTCGCCGCCGGCCACGGCGGCGCCGGCATTCATCTGGCGGGCGCGGCCGCGCGGGCCGTCGACGACGCGGTCGGCGCACGGGGCGGCGAGCGCCGCGGTGCCGTCGCGGCTGCCGCCGTCGACCACGATCACCTGGTGCCCCTGGTCGCGCAGCGGCGCCAGTGCCTGCAAGGCGGCGACGATGCCGGCCGCCTCGTCCAGCACCGGCACGATGATGGAAAGCCGCATCGCCTGGCTCACGTTGCGGGGCCGAGGCTCACGCCGCCGCCAGCGCCCCGCCGCAGCTGCTGCCCTGCCCGGCGGTGCAGCCGTAGCAGTGGTCGGCGACGCGGATGGCCTCGCCCGCGCCGTCGTGCGCCAGCAGGTCGCGCAGGTGCGGCCGCAGACCCGGCCCGACACGTGCCGGCAGGCCCAGCATCTGGTTGAAGTCGCAGTCGTAGAGTTCGCCCTGCCAGTCGACGCTGAGCAGGCTGCGGCACATCACGGTGTCCAGGTTGTGCGCATGGTACGAAGCCCTGAGCAGCTGCATGTAGCCCTTGAAACCGCCCTGGCTGACGAGGGTGCTGCCGAAGCGCTGGATCGGCATGTTGGTCAGCGCGTAGAGCTCGTTGAAGACGATGCCGAAGTGCGCCGCCAGTTCGCGCTTGTAGTCGGCCTGCAACGCCGCTTGCGGCGGCGGCAGCACGGCGCCCTGCGGGTTGTAGACGAGGTTGAGCACCAGGCCCGTGCCGTCTTTCCCGTAGCCCAGCGCATTGAGCGCTTGCAGCGCGGCCATGCTGCGCTCGAACACGCCTACGCCGCGCTGGCGGTCGACGTTGGCCACCGAATAGCATGGCAGCGAGGCCACCACCTCCACGCCCTCGGCGGCCAGGAAGGCCGCCAGGTCTTCGTGCCCCGGCTCGGTCAGGATGGTCAGGTTGCAGCGGTCGATGACGCGCCGACCCAGCCGCCGCGCCGCGCTCACCAGCTGGCGGAAGTGCGGGCTGAGCTCGGGCGCGCCGCCAGTCACG
Source organism: Rubrivivax sp. (assembly GCA_030680415.1). Classification (GTDB taxonomy): domain Bacteria; phylum Pseudomonadota; class Gammaproteobacteria; order Burkholderiales; family Burkholderiaceae_C; genus Rubrivivax. The sequence goes on along the minus strand of JAUXVE010000046.1, from coordinate 6,576 downwards.
TCGAGGGTGGGGATGCCACGCACGCGCAGCACCTCCAGCACCAGCGCCACCGTGTCGCCGTCCATCATTTCGGTACGCTTGGGGCCGGCGTTGACGTGGCAGTGCAGGCAGCTCTGGTTGCACTTGTAGCCCAGGTTGACCTGCAGCGTGTCGACGCGGCCGCGCCTGAGCGCGGGGAAGTCGGTGGCGGCCAAAAAGGGCAGGGTGGCGTGCATCGGGGCTCTCGGTACAGCAGGGGAGGAGCCTTTGTAGTCGATCCAGGGCGCCGCCTCTGACAGCAAGGTCTTGCGCTCGCGTCGCCGCCGGGGAAGGCGCGGCGATCAGTCCGGGTGGCCGATGCCGAAGTCGTTGCGCCCGCTGCGGTCCACGCCCTTCACCAGCCACAGCGGCCGCTGGGCGAAGTCGACCGGCACGCCGCTTTGCCCGTGCACCGGCCGCAGACTGCGGTCGAATACCGAAGTCGCCGGCATGTAGCGCAGCGCCACGCCGGTGCGGCGCCGTGGCGAACGGTTGGGCGCCGCGCCGTGGATCATGTACACGTCGTGCAGCGACATCTGGCCCGGCTGCAGCTCCAGATCTACCGCCGCGGCATCGTCGAAGCTGCCGGCGGCCAGGCGCTGGTTGAGCGTCAGGTCGCTGCGGTCCTCGTGCAGGTGCTCATGCAGCTGCCGTGCCGCGTGCGAGCGCGGAATGACACGCAGGCAGCCGTTTTCCACCACCGACTCCTCCAGCGCCACCCAGGCCGTGCAGGTGGCCAGCGGGCGGATCGGCCAGTAGTGCCCGTCCTGGTGCCACGGCGTCTCGTAGCCCTCGCCCGCCGGCTTGCAGAAGACGTGGCAGCCCCACAGGACGATGTCGTCGCCGATGGCGCCGGCGACGAGTTCGACGATCTCGGGGTCGCGCGCCAGCGCCAGGAACTGCGCCACGCCGCGCACCCCTTCGCCGTTGCCGGTGGCGCCGCCTTCGACATGCGCCGAGACCAGCTTCTCGGGCCGCACACCCGGGTTGCGGCGTAGCAGTTCGTCCAGCGCCTCCCGCAGCGCCGCCACCTGCGGCGCGGGCAGCCGGAAGCGCGGGATGACCCAGCCTTCGCGCTGGTAGTGGGCAATCTCGTCGCTGTGCAGGGTGGCCATGGGCGCCAGCTTACTTCAGGACCGCGGCCTGCGGCGCCGGAGCCCGCGGTCTGCCGGCCGGCGCTGGCCGACCCGGTCTTTTCCGGCAGCGAGCACAAAATCGGCTGAGCGCGTACCCTTCGTTCCCTTTCCGACGCTGCCCCGAGAGACACCCATGACCCTGGCCGACCGATTGCGCGACCTGAGCGCCGCGCGCCTGCTGGGCATCCGCCGCGGCATCGAGAAGGAAAGCCTGCGCGCCCAGGCTTCGGGCGCGCTCGCGCTCACGCCGCACCCGGCCGCGCTGGGCTCGCCGCTGACGCACCCGCACATCACCACCGACTTCAGCGAAAGCCAGCTCGAGCTGATCACCGGCGTGCACGCCGGCGTCGAAGACTGCCTGGCCGAGCTGACGCGCATCCACCAGTTCGTCTATCGCACGCTGGCCGCGGCAGGCGACGAGCGGCTGTGGGTGGGCAGCATGCCCTGCGGTCTGCCCACCGACGAAACGATTCCGCTCGGGGTCTATGGATCGTCGAACATCGGCCGCGCCAAGAGCGTGTACCGCATGGGCCTGGGCCAGCGCTACGGGCGGCGCATGCAGACGATTTCGGGCATCCACTACAACTGGTCGCTGCCGGGCCTGGGCAACGACGAGTACTTCGCGCTGATCCGCAATTTCCGCCGCCACGCCTTCCTGCTGCTGCAGCTCTTCGGTGCCTCGCCGGCGGTGTGCGCCAGCTTCGTCGCCGGGCGCGGGCACGGGCTGCAGACGCTGTCGGAAAACACGCGCCACCTGCCGCATGCGACCAGCCTGCGCATGGGCCGGCTGGGCTACCAGAGCGAGGCCCAGGCCACGCTGGCCATCAGCTACAACGGCATGGAGAGTTACACCGACTCGCTGCACGACGCGCTGACGCGGCCCTATCCCGCCTACGAGAAGATCGGCATCCGCAACCTCGGCGGCGAATACAACCAGCTCGCCACCGCGCTGCTGCAGATCGAGAACGAGTTCTACGGCACGATCCGCCCCAAGCGCACCATACACAGCGGCGAGCGGCCGCTGCATGCACTGCGCGAGCGCGGCGTGGAGTATGTCGAGGTGCGCTGCATGGACCTCGACCCCTTCGTGCCGGTGGGCATCACGGCGGACACGATGCGCTTTCTCGACGTCTTCCTGCTGCACTGCCTGCTCACCGACAGCCCGCCCGACACACCCGAGGAGATCGCGGCGCTCGGCCGCAACCAGCACCACACCGCCAGCCATGGCCGCGAGCCCGGGCTGCGGCTGGAGCGCGGTGGCGAGACGGTGTTGCTGACCGACTGGGCGGCGGAACTGCTGCAGCAGTGCGCACCGATCGCCGCCGCGCTGGACGACGTGCACGGCGGCAGCGCCTATGCCGACGTGGTGGCGGCGGCGCAAGCGGGCCTGGGCGAGCCCGAGACGCTGCCCTCGGCGCGCGTGCTGTCGGCGATGCAGCGCGATTTCGGCGGCAGCTACACCGCTTTCATCCGCGCCCAGTCCGAGCAGACGCGCAACCGCATGCTGGCGCTGCCCTGGAGTGCCGAGCAGCAGGCCTCCTTCGAAGCCATGGCGCGTGCCTCGGTGCAAAAGCGGCGGGACATCGAGGCTGCGGACAGCGTGGACTTCGAGAGCTGGCGGCTGGCCTACCTGTCGGAAGAGACGCTGGCGCCGCGCTGACGGGCGGCGCCGGCACGCGCAGCCACGGTCACGGCGCGGCGAACTGCTCCCAGGCCTGCATCGCCTCGGCGGCGTACATCGCCGCCGGGCCGCCGCCCATGTAGACGGCCACGCCCAGTGTTTCCTCGAACTCCGCCTGGCTCGTGCCCAGCCGGCGCAGCGCCTTGACGTGAAAGCCGATGCAGCCGGCGCAACGCTGGCTGACGCTGATGCCCAGGGCGATCAGCTCCTTGTGCTTCTCCTTCAGCACGCCTTCGGCCATGGCGCCCTTGGCCATGGCGCTGAAGCCGGCCATCGTGGCCTGCTGCGACTTGCGCAGCGGTGCGAGATGCTGGTTGATCGAATGCGTGAGGGCGGGGTAGGAGGCGTCGTGCATGGTCGTTCCCGAGTGTGAATCTGTATACCCGTCACGGTAGCAGATGCGACGCCGTGGCGCCGTGACCGGGGTCAAGGTGGTGGGCCGGGTGCGCGCCGCAAGGCGTGCGTACGAGAGGCATCTCCAGCTCACGACGCCGAGGTCGCCTCACCTGCACTTCTTGGCAGGCTTTGGTAGATGCCGTATCTGATGTCATAATGCATCACATTTGGAGAGCAAGAAGGTCATGAGAACGACGGTCACCATCGACGACGAGCTGTACCAAAGGGCACTCGAGGTCGCCGAACCCGGCATGGACAAGGCCGATCTCTTTCGCGAGGCGATGAAGGTCTTCGTCCGGGTGCAGGCGGGCAAGAAGCTTGCGGCGCTGGGCGGTACCTTGCCCGACATGAAGGACATATCCCGCCGCCGGCCTGTTGCGCAACCTCGTCGGTGACGATGGTCCTCGCCGACACCTCGGTCTGGGTCAGGCACTTTCGCCGCGCCGATCCGGTGCTGCAGTCACTCGTTGCCACCGACCGAATACTGTCTCACCCGCTCATCCTGCTTGAATTGGCGTGCGGCACGCCACCTGCTCCGCGCGACCGGACGCTGGTCGACCTTCGGGCACTGCAGCAGGTGGTCGTCGCGACGACCGACGAGACCTTGGCGTTGATCGAGCAGGAGCGCCTCTACGACACGGGTTGTGGCGCGGTCGACGTGATGCTGCTGACGTCCACGCTTCTGACTTCGAATGCCCTGCTCTGGACGGACGACCGCAAGCTCCACGCTCTGGCGCTTCGCTTGGGCGTGGCCTTCTCCCCGGCCCGTCACTGACGGCGAAGGGATCTGCCCCGAGCATTGGGGGCCGGTCCCGAGGCCGCCGAACGAGCGTGAACGGAGCCATCGACCGCCGAGCCGCCAGCGTCTGTGCATGGGTCGAGACTGTGAGTTCACTGGCCCGCCGCGAGCGGCGGCACCCGCTGCATTGCCGAAGTCAGTTCCTGTTTGGATTTGTCCAACACCTGCCCTCAGACCGGTGCCGTGCGTCGCGTCGTGGTGTCGCGCGCGCAGGTATCGAACAAGCCTAACCCGACTTTGTCAACTTCCCGCTCGCTTTTGGCTCTTGACCGCCGTAAACCCTTGCCAGCATTGGACTTCGGTTCGGCGGTGAAATGTAGTGCCATAATATTTTTGCTTAGGTGGCCCCGCGCGCGGTTTTTCGTGCACCATCCCGTGCATGTTCATTCGCCGCACCCAGACCCGCAGTCGCATCTCGGGCGAGCCCTACCTCACTTACCGCCTGGTGCACAGCGCCCGAGTGGGCAACGCCATCAAGCAGACCACGGTGCTCAACCTGGGCAGCCACTTCGAGCTGCCCCAAGCGCAGTGGCCCGCGCTGGCCCAGCGCATCGGCGAGTTGGTGAGTGGGCAGCGTTCGATGCTGGAGGCGACGCTGCCTGAGGAGGTGCAGGCCTTCGCGCAACGCTTTGCAGCCCAGATCATTGCGCGCAAGCCTGCCGTGCCAAGCCTGGGCGCGGCGCCCACGGCGCGCGCAGTTCCAGCTGCCGCAGCGTCTGCCAGGCCTGCTGCCAACCCACCCAACAGCCCACCCGGCAGCCCGGCCAGCCGCCCGGCCGACAGCCCCGCCAGCCCAACCAGTGAAGCGCACGGGGTCGCTCGCTACCAGGAGGTCGATCTCGACTCGCTGGAGCTGGTCGATCCGCGCAGCGTGGGCGTGGAGCACGCTGCGCTGGTGGCGATGCGCCAGTGCGGGTTGGAGGACAAGCTCGCACAGCTGGGCCTGAACCGCCCGCAGATCGCTGCCGCTGTGGGCAACATCGTCGCGCGCATGGCCCAGCCGGGCAGCGAGCTGGCCACGCACGACTCGCTCAAGGACACCTCGGCGCTGGGCGAGCTCATTGACTTTGACTTCGAGGCGATGGACCTGAACCGCCTGTACCGCGCCTCGGACGCGCTGTACAGGCACCGCCAGGCCTTGCAGGAGCACCTGTTCGGCAAGGCACGCTCGATGTTCGGCCTGGGCCAGACCATCACCCTGTACGACCTGACCAACACCTACTTCGAGGGCGTGGCGGCCGGGGTGAGCAAGGCCAAACGTGGTCACAGCAAGGAGTGCCGCAGCGACTGCCCGCTGGTGACGCTGGCGATGGCGCTGGATGCCAGCGGCTTCGTGCGGCGCGTGCAGTTCTTCGCCGGCAACGCCAGCGAGCCCGCCACGCTCAAAGGCATGCTCACGGGCCTGGATGCGGCCCCGGGTGCCACGGTGGTGATGGATGCGGGCATCGCCGCCCAGGCCAATCTGACCTGGCTGCGCGAGCAGGGCTACCACTATGTGGTCGTCTCCAAGCTGCGCGAGCGTCAGTTCGACCCGACGCTGGCCACCGAGGTGCAATCGGCCGGCCTTGTGCCGATCAAGCTGCAGCGCGTTCAGGGCGCGCAAGGCGAAGTGCTGCTGTACTGCCATTCGCCTGCGCGGGAAGAAAAGGACCGTGCCATCGACACGGCCAAGGCCAGTGGCCTGGAGGCCGCACTGGCCAAGCTGCAAGCCAGCCTGAGCAAGCCAAGAACCAAATCAGGCACGCAGGACGTGGCCACCATCATGCAGCGCCTGGGTCGCGCCAAGCAGCGCTTCGCGCGCGCCGCGCAGCACTACGAGATCACGGTGGCCACCGACCCCGAAGGCAAACGCGTCACCGCCATTACCTGGATCAAACGCATCAAGCCCGGCAGCGCGGCTGCGCATCCGGGCGTGTACTGCCTGCGCACCACACTGGTCGATCAGGACAACGCCACGCTGTGGCGCACCTACATCATGCTGACCGAGTTGGAGTCGGTGTTCCGGTCCCTGAAGACCGACCTGGGTCTGCGCCCGGTGTTCCACCAAGTGGATCGACGCGTCGAAGGGCATTTGTTCATCAGCGTGCTGGCGTATCACTTCGTGCACACGCTGCGCCTGCAGCTCAAGGCCCACGGCGTCAACGACAGCTGGAACACGCTGCGCCAGACGCTGGCCACCCAACGCCGGGTTACCGTGACCCTGCAGCGCCGAGATGGCCGCACCGTGCACGTGCGCAAGGCCACGCGCCCCAAGCCGCGGCATCAAACGCTGGGCAACATCCTCAAGCTCGAGCCCAACCCCGGCCGCACCCATCGCGTGCTGGTCTGACGCACCCGCGCATGCCGGCTCGACAAGCGGCGGGCAACGACAAAGACGTAGTGCCATACGCGCGGAAATGCCGCTCTAAGTTCAGAGATCCTGATCTCGGAGGAATTGTGCTTGGCACTTCACACCAGCGTGTAGATCATCCTTGCGCCGGTTTCGGGGTGGCAGAAGGCCTGCTCGTTCAGATCGTGCAGGAGCGCGGCCACGGCCTTGTTTTGGG
>JAUXVE010000083.1 GCA_030680415.1 Rubrivivax sp. | reverse complement strand
TCGCCGGCGATCAGCAGGCGCAGCAGCGGCCCGCAGCCGGTTTCACCGCGGCGCGCGCCGCCGGCTTCGGGCAGCCGCGGCATGCGCGCTCGCGTGGCCACGGCCTGCGCCACGAGCAGCGGGCTGAGCATGAGCTTGAGGGCCAGCGACACGGCAGCGGGCTCTCAGAACTTGGAGAAGTCGGGTTGGCGCTTCTGGAAGAAGGCCTGGAAGGCTTCCATCGCCTCGGGGCTGCGCAGGCGGCGGGCGAAGATCTCGCCCTCGCTGCGGATGGTCTGCAGGATCAGTTCATGCTGCGGGCCGCGCATCAGCTGCTTGGCCTCGCGCACGGCGCCCGGCGGCAGCTGGTTGAAGCGCTCGGCGACGCGGCGGGCGTGGTTGACCACCTCGCCGGCCGGCAGCACGGCGTTGGCGATGCCGCATTCCACCGCCTGCTCGGGCGTGAAGGGGTCGCCGGTGAGCAGCTTCTCGGCCGCGCGGCGGTGGCCCATCAGCTGCGGCACGATGAGGCTGGACGCGAATTCGGGCACCAGTCCCAGCGCCACGAAGGGCATCGCCAGCCGCGCTTCGTCGGAGACGAAGACGAAGTCGCAGTGCAGCAGCATCGTGGTGCCGATGCCGATGGCCGCGCCGGTGACGGCCGCCACCACCGGCTTGTCGCATTCGAGCAGCGCGCGCATGAAGCGGAACACCGGCGAGTCCATCGCGTCGCTACCCTGCCCAGGCGCGCGCGTCATGAAGTCCTGAATGTCGTTGCCCGAGGTGAAGACGCCCGGCTGGCCGGTGATCAGCACCGCGCGCACGGCAGCGTCTTCGCGTGCGGCGACCAGCGCGTCGGTCATGGCCTGGTACATGGCCACCGTGAGCGCGTTCTTCTTCTCGGGCCGCGCGATCTCGATCGTGGCCACGCCGTTGATGGTGGCGGTCCTGATGGTCATGCAGTGTCCTTCAGACGCGTTCGATGATGCCGGCAGCACCCTGCCCCATGCCCACGCACATGGTCACCATGCCGTACTTCAGGTTGTGCCGGCGCAGCGCATGCACCACGGTGGCGGCGCGGATGGCGCCGGTTGCGCCCAGCGGGTGGCCCAGCGCAATGGCGCCGCCCATCGGGTTGACCCTGGCCGGGTCCAGGCCCACGGTGTTGATGACCGCCAGCGCCTGCGCGGCAAAGGCCTCGTTGAGCTCGATCCAGCCGATGTCGCCGATGTTCAGCCCGGCATAGCGCAGCGCGGCCGGGATGGCCTCGATGGGGCCGATGCCCATGATCTCGGGCGGCACGCCGCGCGCCGCGAAGCTGACGAAGCGCGCCAGCGGTTTGAGCTCGTATTGTTTGATCGCCTTCTCGCTGGCCAGGATCAGCGCACCGGCGCCGTCGCTGGTCTGGCTGCTGTTGCCGGCGGTGACGCTGCCCTTGGCGGCGAACACCGGCCTCAACTTCGCCAGGCCTTCGAGCGAGGTGTCGGGGCGCGCGCCTTCATCCAGTTTCACGGTGCGGGTGCGGGTGCCGGCTTCGCCCGTGGCCAGGTTCGGAAAGCGTTCGACGATCTCGATCGACGTCATCTCGTCGGCGAATTCGCCGGCCGCCATGGCCTTGAGCGCCTTCTGGTGCGAGGCCAGCGCGAAGGCGTCCTGCGCTTCGCGGCCGACCTTCCACTGCGCCGCCACCTTCTCGGCGGTGAGGCCCATGCCGTAGGCGATGCCGACGTTCTCGTCGCGCGCGAAGACCTCGGGGTTGAACGACGGCTTGTTGCCGCCCATCGGCACCATGCTCATGCTCTCGGCGCCGCCGGCGATCATCACGTCGGCCTCGCCGACGCGGATGCGGTCGGCCGCCATCTGCAGCGCCGTCAGGCCGCTGGCGCAGAAGCGGTTGACGGTGACGCCGCCCACCGAATGCGGCAGCCCGGCCAGCACCATGGCGGCACGCGCCATGTTCATGCCCTGCTCGCCTTCGGGGAAGCTGCAGCCGACGATGGCGTCCTCGATCGCCTTCGGGTCGAGCGTGGGCACCTGCCGCAATGCGCTGCGCACGGCAGCCACCAGCAGGTCGTCGGGCCGCGTGTTGCGGAAGTAGCCGCGCCCGCTCTTGCCGATCGGCGTGCGCGTGGCGGCAACGATGTAGGCTTCTTGCACTTGTTTGCTCATGATCAGTTCCTCACCGGCTTGCCGGTCGAAAGCATGCCCATGATGCGTTCCTGGGTCTTGGGGTGTTCCAGCAGCGAACAGAAGCGGTCGCGCTCCATCGCCATCAGGTACTCCTCGGTCACCAGCGAGCCGGCGTCGACGTCGCCGCCGCACACGACTTCGGCGATCAACGTGGAGATGTGGAAGTCGTGCGCGCTGATGAAGCCGCCGTCGCGCATGTTCGCCAGCTGCGCCTTGATGGTGGCGATGGCGCTGCGGCCGGCGACCGGGAACACGGCCCGCGTCGGCGGCCGGTAGCCGCTGTCGAACATCGCCTTGGCCTGCGTCAGCGCTACGAACAGCAATTCGTCCTTGTGCGGCACGATGACGTCGCCCCACAGCAGGTAGCCTAGCTTGCGCGATTCGATGGCGCCGGTGCCGACCTTGGCCATCGCAGCGTTGGTGAAGCCGTCGGTGACGAACTTCATGATGTCGGCGTTGGCGTTACCCGCCGCGGCCATCTCGGCGGCGCGGCGCGCGATGTAGGCCAGGCCGCCGCCGCCGGGGATCAGCCCGACGCCGACTTCGACCAGTCCGATGTAGCTTTCCATCGCCGCCACGCGCCGCGCGCTGTAGACCGCGAGTTCGCAGCCGCCGCCCAGCGCGATGCCGCGCACCGCGCTCACCACCGGCACCTGCGCATAGCGGATGCGCAGCATGGCGTCCTGCAGCTTCTTCTCCTCGGGCTTGATGCCCTTGGCGCCGAGCTTCATGAACACCGGCATCATCGACTCGAGGTTGGCGCCGGCGCTGAAGACCTCGTCGGGCGACCAGATCACCAGGCCCTTGTAGCCGGCCTCGGCCAGTTCGACGGCCTTGAGCAGGCCTTCGGTGACGGTGGCGCTGATGAGGTGCAGCTTGGCGGTGATGCTGGCGATCAGCACCTCGCCGTCGAGCGTCCAAACGCGCACTTCGTCGTTGCGGAAGACTTCGGTGCCGCTCTTCAGCGCTGCCGCAGCGCCCGAGCCGAGCACGTCTTCGGGGAAGTGCTGGCGGCCGTACACCGGCAGGGTGCTGCGCGGCACGTAGGCCTTGCGCGCCGGGCTCCATGAGCCCTCGGGCGTATGCACGCCGGTCCGGCCGTCGAACACCCACGCCGGCAGCGGCGCCTGGCTCAGCGCCTTGCCGGCGGCTATGTCTTCCTTGACCCACTGCGCCACCTGCTGCCAGCCGGCGTCCTGCCACAGCTCGAAAGGACCCTGCTTCATGCCGAAGCCCCAGCGCATCGCGAAGTCGACGTCGCGCGCCGTCTCGGCAATGGTCTCCAGGTGCACCGCGGCGTAATGGAAGGCGTCGCGCAGGATCGCCCACAGGAACTGCGCTTGCGGGTTGGTCGACTCGCGCAGCAGCTTCAGCCGCTCGGCGGCAGGCTTCTTCAGCATGCGCTCGACGATGGGCTCGGCCTTGCCGCCCCCCGGTACGTAGTCGGCCTTGGCCGGGTCCAGGCGCAGGATGTCCTTGCCGACCTTCTTGTAGAAACCGGCGCCGGCCTTCTGGCCCAGCGCGCCCTTGCCGATCAGCGCCTGCAGCACCGGCGGCGTGGCGTAGCTGGCGAAGAACGGGTCGTCGGCAAGGTTGTCCTGCAGCGTCTTGATGACGTGCGCCATGGTGTCCAGGCCCACCACGTCGGCGGTGCGGAAAGTGCCGCTGGAGGCGCGGCCCATCTTCTTGCCGGTGAGATCGTCGACGACGTCGTAGGACAGGCCGTAGGTCTCGGCCTCCTTCATCGTCGCCAGCATGCCGGCGATGCCCACCCGGTTGGCGATGAAGTTGGGCGTGTCCTTGGCGCGCACGACGCTCTTGCCCAGCGCGCTGGTGACGAAGGCCTCCAGCTCGTCGAGCACCGCGGGCTGCGTGGCCGGGGTATCGATCAGCTCCACCAGCGCCATGTAGCGCGGCGGGTTGAAGAAGTGGATGCCGCAGAAGCGCGGCCGGATCGATTCGGGCAGCGCGGCGCTGAGCTTGGTGATCGACAGCCCCGAGGTGTTGCTGGCAACGATGGCGTGAGCAGCCAGTGCCGGCGCGATGCGCTGGTAGAGGTCCAGCTTCCAGTCCATGCGCTCGGCGATGGCCTCGATGACGAGGTCGCATTCCCCCAACAGCGCCAGGTGCTCCTCGTAGTTGGCCTGCTGGATCAGCGCGGCGTCCTCGGGCACGCCCAGCGGCGCGGGCTTGAGCTTCTTCAGCCCTTCCACGGCCTTGGTGACGATGCCGTTCTTGGAGCCCGAAGCCGATCCGGCTCCGCCGGTCGGCTTCACGGCCCCCTCGGGGGGCGGCGGAGGCGAAGCCGAAGCCTGGGGGCCAGGTCCTGCCGGCAGGTCGAACAGCACCACCGGCACCTTGCAGTTGACCAGATGGGCGGCGATCTGCGCGCCCATCACGCCGGCGCCGAGCACGGCGACCTTGCGGACCTGGAATCGATTCATGGAGTGCTTCCTGTTTGATAGATCGACGCCGCAGGCGTCCTGGGGGCCGTCATTCAACGCGAATCCATTGCTGGTTGCGGTAGAAGGGGCCGATGTAACCACGCACCTCGAGCGCCTTGCCGCCCTCCTTGGGCGTCATGCGCACCTTGTAGGTCTTGCCGTTGTTGGGGTCGAGGATGGTGCCGCCGTCCCAGTAGGGCTCGTCGGCGTTCCTCTTCACGCCTTCGACGATGGTCATGCCCAGCACCTTCTGGTCCTTGCGTGCGTCGCTGCACTTGTCGCACACCGATTCCTGCCTGGCGGGGTCGAGCAGCTTCTCGATCCTGCCGGTGAGCAAGCCGCCGGCCTCGCTGATGCGGACGTAGGACTTCGCGGCCTTGGTCTCGTCGTCGACGGTCTTCCAAAGGCCCTCCGGGGTGGCCTGGGCGCAGACGGTGGCGGCGGCGAATCCCAGCGCCAGCGTGCAAAGGACTTTCTTCATGCATGTCTCCTTGAGGAACAGGTGTGGCCGGTACTCTAGAACAGCGCCTCGTCCATGGCCATCAGCGGCGCCACGCCGGCACGCGCGCTGCGGATGAGCCCGGCCGTCTCGGGCAGCAGCTTGGCGAAGTAGAAGCGCGCCGTGTGCAGCTTGGCGGTGTAGAAGGCGTCGCCCGAATCCTTCTTCTCGAGCGCGGCCTTGGCCATGCGGGCCCAGAAGTAGGCAAACACCAGGTGGCCGCAGATGCGCAGGTAGTCCACCGCGGCGGCGCCCACCTCGTCGGCATTGGCGAAGGCCTTCATGCCCAGTTCGGTGGTCAGCTTGGTGACCTTGTCGCCCAGCTCGGCCAGCGGGTTGACGAACTCCTGCATCGCCTCGCTGGTGCCTTCGTCCTCGACGAACTCGGCGATCAGGCGGCCGAACTTCTTCAGCCTGGCGCCGTTGTCGCCCAGCACCTTGCGCCCCAGCAGGTCCAGCGCCTGGATGGTGTTGGTGCCCTCGTAGATCATGTTGATGCGGGCGTCGCGAACGTACTGCTCCATGCCCCATTCCCTGATGTAGCCGTGGCCGCCGTAGACCTGCATGCAGTGCGAGGTGGCGATCCAGGCGTTGTCGGTCAGGAAGGCCTTGACGATGGGCGTGAGCAGCGCCACCAGTTCGGCGCACTCCTTGCGCTCGTCGGCGTCGTCGCTGCTCAGTTCCTTGTCGATGAGCAGCGCGATGTAGATCGCCAGCGCGCGGCCGCCTTCGGCATAGGCGCGTGCCGTGAGCAGCATCTTGCGCACGTCGGGGTGCACGATGATGGGGTCGGCCGGCTTGTCGGGCGCCTTGGGGCCCGTCAGGCTGCGCATCTGCAGGCGGTCCTTGGCGTAGACCACGGCGTTCTGATAGGCCACCTCGGTCAGCCCCAGGCCCTGGTTGCCCACGCCCAGCCGCGCCGCGTTCATCATCACGAACATCGCCGCCAGTCCCTTGTGCGGCTGGCCGACCAGCGTGCCGACGGCGCCTTCGAGGTCGATCTGGCAGGTGGCGTTGCCGTGGATGCCCATCTTGTGCTCCAGCGCGCTGCAGAAGATGGGGTTGCGCTCGCCCGTCGAGCCGTCGGGGCCGACGACGAACTTGGGCACCACGAACAGCGAGATGCCCTTGCTGCCCACCGGTGCGTCGGGCAGTCGCGCCAGCACGAGGTGGATGATGTTCGGCGCCATGTCGTGCTCGCCGGCCGAGATGAAGATCTTCTGGCCGGTGAGGCGGTAGGTCCCCGCGGGCGCGCCGGCCACCGGCTCGGCCTTGGTGCGCAGCATGCCGAGGTCGGTGCCGCAGTGCGACTCCGTCAGGCACATCGTGCCGGTCCATTCGCCGCTGGTCAGGCGCGGCAGGTAGGTGGCCTTCTGCTCGGCCGTGCCGTGCGCCTTCAGGCACTCATAGGCGCCGTGCGACAGGCCGGGGTACATCGCCCAGGACTGGTTGGCCGAGTTCAGCATTTCGTAGAAACACTGGTTGAGCACGATCGGCAGGCCCTGGCCGCCGTATTCGGGGTCGGCCGACAGCGACGGCCAGCCCCCTTCCACGTACTTGGCGTAGGCCTCCTTGAAGCCGGCCGGCGGGCGCACCTCGTGCGTGGCGGTGTCCAGCGTGCAGCCCTCCTCGTCGCCGCTGAGGTTGATCGGAAACAGCACCTCGGCGGCGAACTTGCCGCCTTCCTCGAGCACCGCGTTGAGGGTGTCGGCGTCGATCTCCGCGTGCCGCGGCAACTGCTTGAACTCGTCGGCGACGTGCAGCAACTCGTGCATCACGAACTGCATGTCGCGCAAGGGCGGGGTGTACTGGGCCATGGGGAACTCCTGGACAGGCGGATGAATTTGGGAGGGGTCAGCGGCGGCCGCGGGTCAACGCCGGGCGCTGCGCTGCCGGGCAGGTGCGGCCGCGACGGCCGTCGGTCCCTCGGGCATGGCCACGGCCGACGGGCCGTAGTACGACAGCACGCGTTCGAAGCCGGTGCGGGCACGGTCCAGCGCACCCGGCGCGCGCAGGAAACGCGCGTCGTGGTGCAGCGCCAGGATGAGCCCGTGCAGTTCGAACAGCATCTGGTCGGGGTCGGTGTCGGCGCGCAACTGGCCGGCATCGACGGCCAGGCGAATCGCACGCGACAGCGCCGCGTGCCAGGCGTGCACCATCGACGCCAACGCGTCGCGCACGGGTCCGGGCCGGTCGTCGAACTCGACTGCGCCGCTGATGTAGATGCAGCCCGAGTCCACCTCCACCGAAACGCGCCGCAGCCAGCGCTCGAACAGCGCGCGCAGCCGCGGCACGCCGCGCTCTTCACGCATGGCGGGGAAGAACACCTCTTCCTCGAAGCGCGCGTGGTACTCGCGGATGACGGAGATCTGCAATCCCTCACGCGAGCCGAAGTGCGCGAAGACGCCCGACTTGCTCATCTGCGTGACCTCGGCCAGCGCACCGATGGACAGGCCTTCCAGGCCCATGTGCGAAGCCAGACCGAGCGCCGCTTCCAGAATCGCCGCGCGCGTCTGCTGGCCCTTGTGCAGGGACTTCGGTGCCAGCCTGGGGGCGCCGGCGGCGTCTGGGGGGAGGTCGGTGTGAACGGTCACGGGTCCATCAGGAAAATACGAACGATCGTGCTATTTTGCAGACTTCACCCCCGCCGCACCGCTCCTGACGCCACTTTTTCTAGGGTCATCGTCCTAGATGGACTGGTGCTCACGCGTGAAAGAGGGTTAACCCTAATACCCCGTGGGCGCGGACTCGGCCCATCCAAGGGCAGCGCCCGATCGATTACCCTAGCGGCATGGACGTGCTCCAGCTCGATGTCTCGGGCCGCCCGCAGGCGTGGATCAACTCGCGCGAGGCGGCAGTGCTGTATGCCAGCGACGGCGTGGCGTGGACGCTGGGCGGCGCCTTCCACGTCATGCGCGGCGGCCTGCAGCGCAGCACGGGGCTGCAGTCACGCATCGAACTGCACCCCATCGTGGCCGTGCGCGGCGCCGTCCCCAGCCGCGCGTGGCGCCAGGCGCCGACCCTGTCGAACCACAAGCTTTTCACGCGCGACCGCGGCTTCTGCGCGTACTGCGGCGGGCGTTTCCAGTTCGACGATCTGACGCGCGAACACATCGTGCCGGCGTCGCGCGGCGGCACCGACTCGTGGATGAACTGCATCACCGCCTGCCGCGCCTGCAACGGCCGCAAGGGCAACCGCCTGCCCGAGGAAGCGCGCATGGTGCTGCTGTACCTGCCCTACGTGCCCAGCCTGCACGAAGACATGATCCTGCGCGGCCGGCGCATCGTCGCCGACCAGATGGATTTCCTGCTCGCCTCGGTGCCGCGCAGTTCGCGCCTGCATGCCTGATGCCGAGCTGCGGCCACCGGCGTGAGTGCCGCCGTTTCGCCGGCGCGCGGGAACTTCAGCCCCGGCTGTTGCGTCTGTCTTTACGGGAATTGAGTCAACCCGCCGGTGTCAGGGGCGTTGCTCGAAGAGGATCCGGAGAACCCATCATGAAACGCTTTCTCATCGCCACGGCCGCCGTCGCCGTCCTGGCAGCCTGCACGACGACCAGCCCCGACGTCGTCAGCCGCAACGAGGCACAACGCCTGTCCACCGTGGTCGACGCCGTCGTGCTGAGCACCCGGCCGGTGGTGGTGGACGGCTCGCAAAGCGGCATCGGCTCCGCAGCCGGCGTCGTCGTGGGCGGCGTCGCCGGCTCCAGCGTTGGCGGCAGGCGCGAGGCGCTGGCAGTGGGCATCATCGGAGCCGTGGTCGGCGGCGTCGTCGGCAACGCGATGGAACGTGCCTCGACGCGCGAAGAGGCGCTGGAGATCCTGGTGCAGCTGAGGAACGGCGACCGTCGCTCGGTCGTGCAGGCCAAGGCAGCCGAAGCCTTTGCGCCCGGCGACGCGGTGATCCTGGTCACCACCGGCGGCAAGGTGCGGGTGACCAAGGCGCCGGTGCTGCCTGCCGCACCGGCGACCAACCGTCCGCCTGCTCGCAGCTGAAGCCTGCGCCTGGCGCGCGCCGGCGGCGCGGCCGACGCCTCGGCCAAAGCCGACGCTACAGCCGCACCGCGCGCCAGGCGGCGTAGGTGGCCAGCGCCGACAGCACCGCGCAGCCGACGATCACCGCTGCGTAGCTGCCGCTGGCGTCGAAGACGCGTCCGGCGACCCAGGGCCCGCCGAGGTTGCCCAGCGCCGCACCGGTGTACAGCGCGCCGATGATCGACGACACCGCGCGCGCGCCGAACAGGTCCATACACAAGGCGGGCATCAGCGAGACGATGCCGCCATAGCTCAAGCCCATCCACAACGCAAAGAGCGCCAGCGCCGGGTAGCCGCCGGCCGCCAGCCACAGCAGCATCGACAGGCCGAGCGAGGCTTCCACCAGCACCAGCGTCAGCGGCCGTCCGACGCGGTCGGCCAGGGCGCCGATGGCAAAACGCCCGGTCAGGCTGCCGATGCCGATGAGGCCCACCAATCCCACCGCCCGGGCGTCCGCCACGCCCAGGTCGCGCGCCGCCGCCGACAGGTGGGCGAAGGGGATGAACATGGCCGGCGCACCCAGCACGCACATCGCATACAGCCACAGGAATGACCGGCTGCGCAGCGCCGCGGCCAGCGGCGTGCCGGGCACGGTGCCGTCGGCGCGGCGTGCCGCGGCCGGCGCTCGCCGCAACAGCAGCGTGGCGGCCAGCCCGAACAGCCCCACCCCGGCGGCCAGGGCGACCATCGCGCCGCGCCACTGCCACTGCGCGATGGCTGCCGCGGCCAGCAAGGGCACGACCAGGGTGCCGGCGCCGATGCCGGCGCTGGCCAGCCCCGCAGCCAGGCCGCGCCGGCGCGTGAACCAGGGCTGCACGCAGCCGATGGCAGGCGTATAGACGAGCGCGATGCCCACCCCGAGCCCCAGGCCGTAGGCTGCGGTCAGCTGCGTCATCGACGTCGCGGCGCTGCCGGCCAGCAGCGCGGCAGCGATGCACAACATGCCGGCACTGGTGACGAGCCGCGGCCCGAAACGATCGGCCAGCATGCCGCCGAAAGCGCCGAGCACGAAGTAGATCAGCCCCGACAGTCCGAACACCAGCGAAACCTCGGCGCGGCTGGCCCGGAACTCCACCGCGAAGGGCTCGAAGAAGGCGGCGAAGGAGTACGACACGCCGAAGATCACCGCCAGTGCGGTGAAGGCCGCCCACACCACGACCCAGCCGTAGCGGGGTTCCTGTTCGGGGCCGGAGGCAGCGTTCATGGCAGGAGCTTCGTGCGACACAGCGGGCCGCGCGCTGGCCGGGGGCACCCGGTCAGGACAGCGGCTGCACCTGCGCCGGCCGCAGCAGTGCTTCGACTTCGGTGCCGCCCGGCGCCCGCGGCCGCGCGCGCAGGGGCTGCAGCGGCTTCAGCACTTGATGCCGACGTGCAGCGCCACGATGCCGCCGGCCAGGTTGTGCACGTCGACATGGCCGAAGCCGCTGGCCTGCATCATGGCCTTGAGCGTGGCCTGGTCGGGGTGCATGCGGATGCTCTCGGCCAGGTAGCGGTAGCTGTCGGCGTCCTTGGCGATGAGCTTGCCCAGCAACGGCATCAGCGTGAACGAGTACCAGTCGTAGGGCTTTTGCAGCGGCGCTGCGGGCTTGGAGAACTCCAGCACCAGCAGGCGGCCGCCGGGTCGCAGCACACGGCACATCTCGGCCAGCGCGGCTTCCTTGTGCGTCATGTTGCGCAGGCCGAAGGCGACGCTGGCGAGGTCGAAGGTGTCGCCGGCAAAGGGCAGGTGTTCGGCATCGCAGGCGGCGGTGTCGATGACCTGGCCTTCGTCGAGCAGGCGGTCGCGGCCGACGCGCAACATGGATTCGTTGATGTCGGTCAGCACCACCTGGCCCAGGGCGCCGGCGCGGGCGGCAAAGGCGCGCGCCAGGTCGCCGGTGCCGCCGGCGATGTCGAGCACGGTCATGCCCGGCTGCACGGCCGCCACGGCCACGGTGTAGGCCTTCCAGACGCGGTGCATGCCCAGCGACAACACGTCGTTCATGAGGTCGTAGCGCGTGGCCACGCTGTCGAAGACGCCGCGCACGTGGCGCGCCTTGTCGGTTTCGTCGACGGTCTGGTAGCCGAAGTGGGTTTGCGCCATGGGGCTGCTCCGCTGCCGGTGCGTGGGGTGTCAGTGGCTGGCGCAGGCGCTGCCGGAAGCCGCCGGCGTCATGGGCGCGTCGCGGTCCATGCCGGCTTCGGCCAGGCGCCTCTCGTAGCGCTGCCACAGCTCGGCCTCGTCGGCACCGAGGTGGTAGAGGTAGGGCCAGCTGAAGATGCCGCTCTCGTGGCCGTCCGAGAATCGCGGCTGCACGGCATAGTGGCCGACGGCGGTGATCTCGTCGATGCCGACCTCGCGCTTGCCGGTCTGCAGCACTTCCTGGCCGGGGCCGTGACCCTGCACTTCGGCCGAGGGCGAGTACACGCGCATCAGCTCGAACGGGATGCGAAAGCTGGCGCCGTCGTCGAAGGCGATCTCGAGCATGTGCGAGCTCTGGTGCACGGTCAGGGCGACCGGTTGCGGTGATGGCGCTGTATCTGCAGACATGCGGTCGACCCAGGCAAAACAGGAGAAACGAGTGTATCCCCGGCACCGTTCAAGCCCCGCAGCGCGTGGATGCTGCCCCTGTCGTGCCAGGGGCCGCACGCGCCGCGCCGGGCTACACCAGCACCCGCTCGATGCCCCCGGCGTTGGCCCGCGCCACGTACTCGGGCAGCCAGTTCTCGCCCAGCAGCACGCGCGCCATCTCGATCACGATGTAGTCGGCCTCCAGCAGGCCGTTCGCCAGGTCGTCCTCGTAGCGTTTCAGGCCCTGCAGGCAGCTCGGGCAGCTGGTCAGAATCCTGACATTGGCCTGCGCAGCGGGGCTGAGCCCCGGTGTGGCGGCGAGCAGGGTGCGCAGCGCGGTTTCGTCCTGGCGCAGTTCTTCTTCCTTGCGGAACCGGATCTGCGTGCTGACATCGGGCCGCGTCACGCCGAGCGTGCCGCTCTCGCCGCAGCAGCGCTTGCTTTCCAGCACGTTGGGGCCGACCAGCGCCTTGACGGTCTTGAGCGGATCCTGCAGCTTCATCGGGCTGTGGCAGGGGTCGTGGTACAGGTAACCGGCCGCGCCGGCGGGCAAGGTGATGCCCTTTTCCAGCAGGTACTCGTGGATGTCGACGATGCGGCAGCCGGGGAAGATGTCCTCGAACTGGTAGCCCAACAGCTGGTCGTAGCAGGTGCCGCAGCTCACCACCACGGTCTTGATGTCGAGGTAGTTCAGCGTGTTGGCGACGCGGTGGAAGAGCACCCGGTTGTCGGTGATCATCTTCTCGGCCCGGTCGAACTGGCCGCTGCCGCGCTGCGGGTAGCCGCAGCACAGGTAGCCCGGCGGCAGCACCGTCTGCACGCCGGCGTGCCAGAGCATGGCCTGGGTGGCCAGGCCGACCTGGCTGAACAGGCGTTCGCTGCCGCAGCCGGGGAAGTAGAAGACGGCCTCGGTGTCGGCGGTGGAGGCCTGCGGGTCGCGGATGATCGGGACGTAGTCCTTGTCCTCGATATCCAGCAGCGCCCGCGCGGTCTTCTTGGGCAAGCCGCCGGGCATCTTCTTGTTGACGAAGTGGATGAGCTGTTCCTTCAGCGGCGCCGGCCCCAGAGTGGCCGGCGGCGCGGCGGTCTGCGCGCGTGCCGCGGGCTTGAGCAGGCCGTGCACGAAGCGCTGCGCCTTGAAGCCGACGCCGACCATGGCGCTGCGCATGAGCTTGATGGTCTGCGGGTGGGTGGCGTTGAGGAAGGTCATCGCCACCGCACTGCCGGGACGCAAGCTCTTCTTGCCCATCTTGCGCAGCAGGTTGCGCATGTTCATCGTGACGTCGCCGAAGTCGATATTCACCGGGCACGGGCTCAGGCACTTGTGGCACACCGTGCAGTGCTCGGCCACGTCCTCGAAGTCGGCCCAGTGGCGCACGCTGATGCCGCGGCGCGTCTGTTCCTCGTACAGGAAGGCTTCGATCAGCAGCGAAGTCGCCAGGATCTTGTTGCGTGGGCTGTACAGCAGGTTGGCTCGCGGCACGTGGGTGGCGCACACCGGCTTGCACTTGCCGCAGCGCAGGCAGTCCTTGATGCTGTCGCTGATGGCGCCGATGTCGCTGCGCCGCATGATCAGCGACTCGTGGCGCATGTGGCCGAAGCTGGGCGTGTAGGCGGCGCTGAGGTCGGCGGGCTGCAGGGTGGCAGCCCCCTCACCCCAGCCCTCTCCCCCGGGACGGGGGCGAGGGAGAAGGGAGCTCGGGGAGGCTGGCGCCGCCGGGTCGTCGCTCCCTCTCCCGCTTGCGGGAGAGGGCTGGGGTGAGGGTGCCTCCGCCCGCAACAACTTCCCCTTGTTGAACCGCCCCTCGGGATCGACGCGCGCCTTGTAGTCGGCAAAGGGCTGCAACTCGGCGTCGGTCAGGAATGCGAGCTTGGTGATGCCGATGCCGTGCTCGCCGCTGATCACACCGCCCAGCTGCCGCGCCAGCGCCATGATGCGCGCCACGGCTGCGTGGGCCGTCTGCAGCATGGCGTAGTCGTCGCTGTTGACGGGGATGTTGGTGTGCACGTTGCCGTCGCCGGCGTGCATGTGCAGGGCCACCCAGACGCGGCCGCGCAGCACCTGCTTGTGGATGGCGCGGCATTCATCGAGGATGGGCGCGAAGGCGCTGCCGGCAAAGAGGGCCTGCAGGGGCTTCAGGATCTGCGTCTTCCACGACGCGCGCAGCGTGTGGTCCTGCAGCAGCTCGAACAGGCTGCGGCCACTGTCGGCCTGTGCCTCGTCGAGGTGCTCGAGCCAGTAGGACCACAGCGAGCGCACCTCGGCCAGCAGGGCCAGCGCCTGCTGCACGCGGTCTTCCAGCAGCTCGGCACTGGGGATCTCGCCGGCGTCGTCGCCCCGGCCCAGCGGCAGCTTGCCGCGCGCGAAGAAGGTGCCCAGCGCTTCGGCCAGCGCCAGCTTGTTGCGCAGGCTGAGCTCGATGTTGATGCGCTCGATGCCCTCGGTGTACTCGCCCATGCGCGGCAGCGGGATGACCACGTCTTCGTTGATCTTGAAGGCGTTGGTGTGGCGCGAGATGGCTGCCGTGCGCTTGCGGTCGAGCCAGAACTTCTTGCGCGCGTCCGCGCTCACGGCCACGAAACCTTCGCCGGCACGCGAGTTGGCGATGCGCACGACCTGGCTGGTGGCGCGCGCGACGGCGGCTTCGTCGTCACCGGCGATGTCACCCACCAGCACCATCTTGGGCAGGCTCGAACCGTGGGCCAGCGCGCGCTTGCTCTTGGTGCTGTAGCCCACGGCCTTGAGGTAGCGCTCGTCCAGGTGCTCCAGGCCGGCCAGCTTGACGTCCTGCAGCCCGAACAGATAGTCCCTGATCTCGACGATGCTGGGCACCGCGTCCTTGGCGTTGCCGAAGAACTCCAGGCACACCGTGCGCACGTGCGCCGGCATGCGGTGCACGACCCAGCGCGCGCTGGTGATGAGGCCGTCGCAGCCTTCCTTCTGGATGCCGGGCAGGCCGGCCAGGAACTTGTCGGTGACGTCCTTGCCCAGTCCTTCCTTGCGAAAGCTGCAGCCGGGGATATTCAGCCGCTCGCTGCGTTCGAGCTTCTTGCCGCTGGCGTCGAAGTACTTCAGCTCGAAGCTGGCGACGTCGACGTCGTGGATCTTGCCCAGGTTGTGGTTCAGCCGCGTCACCTGCAGCCATTTGGCTTCGGGCGTGACCATCTTCCAGCTCGCCAGGTTGTCCAGCGCGGTGCCCCACAGCACGGCCTTCTTGCCGCCGGCGTTCATGGCCACGTTGCCGCCGACGCAGCTGGCTTCGGCCGAGGTCGGGTCGACGGCGAAGACGTAGCCGCCGCGCTCGGCGGCGTCGGACACGCGCTGTGTCACCACACCCGCTTCGCTGTGGATCGTGGCCACGGGTTCGGCGACACCGGGCAGCTGCACCATCTCGACCTCGCCCAGCGCTTCGAGCTTCTCGGTGTTGATGACGGCGCTCTTCCACGTCAGCGGCACGGCGCTGCCGGTGTAGCCGGTACCGCCGCCGCGCGGGATGATGGTCAGTCCCAGTTCGATGCAACCCTGCACGAGGCCGGCCATCTCGGCCTCGCTGTCGGGCGTGAGCACGACGAAGGGGTACTCGACGCGCCAGTCGGTGGCGTCGGTGACGTGCGAGACGCGGCTCAGGCCGTCGAACTTGAGGTTGTCCCTGGCCGTGCGGCGGCCGAGCACGCGGCGCGCGGCCTTGCGCAGCTCCCACACGCTGCGGAACTGCTCGGCGAAGCGCTCCACCGCTCGGCTCGCGGCGTCCAGCAGTTCACCGACGAGGGCGTCGCGGCGGGCATCGTCGGCCGGCGTGCGGCGCTTGCCCACCTCGCCCAGGCGGTGGTGCAGGGCGTCGATCAGCAGCTGCCGGCGTTTCGGGTTCTCCAGCAGGTCGTCTTCGAGGTAGGGGTTGCGCTGCACGACCCAGATGTCGCCCAGCACCTCGTACAGCATGCGCGCCGAGCGGCCGGTGCGGCGTTCCTGCCGCAGCTGGTTCAGGATCTCCCAGGCGCGCGCGCCCAGCAGCCGCAGCACGATCTCGCGGTCGGAGAACGAGGTGTAGTTGTAGGGGATCTCGCGCAGCCGTGGCGCGGCGGCGGCGTCGTCGGTAGGGCACGCCAGCGCCGCCTGCGGCAATGGGAAGGGAGAATTCATAGGGTTACTGTGGATGCTAACGCAGGGTCCTGGCGCGCCGGGCGCAGGGATTGCCGTCGCGGCGGGTTATCCCCGTTGCCGGACACCAGCCTTCCGTGACAGAAACAGGACTGTCATAAATGCCGGCGACACTGGTGCGCTTGGCTCATAACTCGTCAGATGGAGAACCCATGAAACTGCATGTCCTTGCCCCCGCCATTCTGGCCGCCGTATTCACGGCCGTGCCCGCCCAGGCGCAGACCGAGATCCAGTGGTGGCACTCGATGACCGGCGGCCTGAACGACTGGGTCGTCGATCTGGCCAGTGGCTTCAACGCCAGCCAGAAGGAATACAAGGTGGTGCCCACCTACAAGGGCACCTACGACGAGTCGATGACGGCTTCGATCGCGGCCTTCCGCGCCGGCAATGCGCCGCACATCCTGCAGGTCTTCGAAGTGGGCACGGCCACCATGATGGCCGCCAAGGGCGCCATCGTGCCCGTGGGCAAGGTGCTGGCCGACGCCGGCTACAAATTCGACTCCAAGGCCTATATCCCCGCGGTGGTAGGCTTCTATACGGCGCCCAGCGGCCAGATGCTGAGCTTTCCGTTGAACAGCTCCACCACGGTGCTGAACTACAACAAGGACGCCTTCAAGAAGGCCGGGCTGGACCCGAACAAGCCGCCGCAGACCTGGCCCGAACTGGCGCTGGCCGCAGCCAAGCTCAAGGCGTCGGGCCACGCCTGCCCGTTCACCACCAGCTGGCAGACCTGGACCCAGCTCGAGAGCTTCTCGACCTGGCACAACACGCTGTTCGCGACGCAGAACAATGGCTTCGGCGGCACCAGCGCCCGGCTGGCCTTCAACAGCCCGCTGCATGTGCGCCACATCGAAAACCTGGCCAATATGGCCAAGCAGGGGCTGTTCCACTACCGCGGCCGCGGCAACAAGGGCGACGCGCCCTTCTACTCCGGCGAATGCGCGATGGCCACCGCGAGCTCGTCGACCTACGCCAGCATCAAGAAGAACGCCAAATTCGAATTCGGCATCGCACCCCTGCCCTACTACCCCGACGTGCCCGGCACGCCGCAGAACACCGTCATCGGTGGCGCGTCGCTGTGGGTGATGTCGGGCAAGCCTGCCCCCAGCTACAAGGGCGTGGCGGCCTTCTTCAATTACCTCACCAACCCCGAGATCCAGGCCAAAAGCCACCAGATGACCGGTTACCTGCCGATCACGCTGGCCTCGTTCGCGCTCACCGAGAAATCCGGCTTCTACAAGCAGAACCCCGGCACCGACACCGCCGTCAACCAGATGATCCGCAAGACCACCGACAAGTCGCGCGGCATCCGCCTGGGCAACTTCGTGCAGATCCGCGCCATCATGGAAGAGGAACTGGAGCAGGTCTGGGCCGGCAAGAAGACAGCCAAGGAAGGGCTGGACGAGGCGGTGCGGCGCGGCAACGAGCAGCTCGAGCGCTTCGAAAAGGCGAACAAGGGCTGAAAGTCCCTGTTCGCCTTCGGCGGCGGCGCCATGCGCCGCCGCTGCGGCCGAACCTGGGGCACCCCTCCCCCGCCCCCCTCTCCGCCGGGCGGGAAGGGGTCCAGCCAGATTGACGACAACAAGGTCTGCCTTTGGCCGTCGAAAAACGCGTCCGCTTCAGGAGCTGGTGGCTGCCCTGGGTGCTGCTGGCGCCGCAGGTCGCGGTCATCGTGGTCTTCTTCTTCTGGCCGGCGGGCCAGGCCCTGGTGCAATCGCTGCAGCAGCAGGACGCTTTCGGCACTTCGATCGAATGGGTCGGCCTGGACAACTTCAGGCGGCTGTGGGCCGACACGAGTTATCTCGCGTCGTTCAAGATCACAGCCGTGTTCTCGGCGCTGGTGGCCGGGCTGGGCTTGAGCCTGTCGTTGGCGCTGGCCGTCTTTGCCGACCGCGTGCTGCGCGGCGCCACGGTCTACAAGACGCTGCTGATCTGGCCCTACGCCGTGGCGCCGGCGGTGGCCGGGGTGCTGTGGCTGTTCATGTTCGCGCCGTCGATCGGCATCGTCAGCTTCGCGCTGCGCGGGCTGGGCGTCGAGTGGAACCACCTGCTGAACAGCTCGCAGGCCATGACGCTGATCGTGATGGCCGCGGTGTGGAAACAGATTTCGTACAACTTCCTGTTCTTCCTGGCCGGGCTGCAGAGCATCCCCAAGAGCCTGATCGAGGCCGCGGCGATCGACGGTGCCGGGCCGTGGCGGCGCTTCTGGACCATCATCTTTCCGTTGCTGTCGCCAACGACCTTCTTCCTGCTCGTCATCAATGTCGTCTACGCCTTCTTCGACACCTTCGCCATCGTCGATGCCGCCACCGAGGGCGGCCCCGGCAAGGACACGGCGATCCTGGTCTACAAGGTCTATTACGACGGCTTCAAGGCGCTGGACCTGGGCGGCTCGGCGGCGCAGAGCGTGGTGCTGATGGTCATCGTCATCGCGCTGACGGTGGTGCAGTTCCGCTATGTCGAGAAGAAGGTCAACTACTGATGGCCGCCCGATGAACAGCACCCATGGTTGAACGCCGCCCGCTCGCCACCGCCATCTCGCACCTGGTGCTGGTGCTGGGCGTGCTGATCATCGCCTTCCCCTTGTACGTGACCTTCGTCGCCTCCACGCACACGGCGCAAGACATCGTGCAGGTGCCGATGCCCCTGCTGCCGGGGCCGCACTTCATCGAGAACTACACCCACGCGCTGGCGGGCACCAGCGGCGGCGCCGCATCCACCGCGCCGGTCGGCCGCATGATGTTCGTCAGCCTGGTGACGGCACTGGTGATCGCCATCGGCAAGATCGCGATCTCGCTGCTGTCGGCGTTTGCGATCGTCTACTTCCGCTTCCCGTTTCGCATGTTCTTCTTCTGGTCCATCTTCGTGACGCTGATGTTGCCGGTGGAGGTGCGCATCGGGCCCACCTACCAAGTGGTGTCGGATCTGGGCATGCTCAACAGTTATGCCGGGCTGACGGTGCCGCTGATCGCATCGGCCACCGCCACCTTCCTGTTCCGCCAGTTCTTCCTGACCGTTCCCGACGAACTGGTGGAAGCCGCGCGCGTGGACGGCGCCGGGCCGCTGCGCTTCTTCAAGGACGTGCTGCTGCCCTTGAGCACGACGAGCATCGCCGCGCTGTTCGTGATCCAGTTCATCTACGGCTGGAACCAGTACCTGTGGCCGCTGCTGGTGACCACCAGCGAAGACATGTACCCGGTGGTGATGGGCATCAAGCGCATGATTTCGGGGGGTGACGCCGCCAACGAGTGGAACATCGTCATGGCCACCGCGATCCTGGCCATGCTGCCGCCGGCGGCGGTGGTGCTGCTGATGCAGAAGTGGTTCGTCAAGGGCCTGGTCGATACAGAAAAGTAGAACGAAGAATATGGGTGCCATTGCACTGAGAAACGTCGAGAAGACCTACGGCCACGGCCCCAAGGCCGTGAAGGTGATCCACGGCGTCGACGCCGAGATCCCCGACGGCGAATTCATCGTCATCGTGGGTCCTTCGGGCTGCGGCAAGAGCACGCTGCTGCGCATGGTGGCGGGGCTGGAAGAGATCACCGGCGGCGAAATCGACATCGGCGGGCGCGTCGTCAACAAGCTCGAGCCGTCCGAGCGCGACATCGCGATGGTGTTCCAGAACTATGCGCTGTACCCGCACATGAGCGTGTACGACAACATGGCCTACGGCCTGAAGATCGCCAAGGTGCCCAAGGCCGAGATCGAGGTGCGGGTGCAGAAGGCGGCCAGGATCCTGGAGCTCGGCGGACTGCTGCAGCGCAAGCCGCGCGAACTGTCCGGCGGCCAGCGCCAGCGCGTCGCCATGGGCCGCGCCATCGTGCGCCAGCCGCAGGTCTTCCTGTTCGACGAGCCGTTGTCCAACCTGGACGCCAAGCTGCGCGCACAGACGCGGCTGGAGATCCAGAAACTGCACCGCGAGCTCGGCGTGACCTCGCTGTTCGTGACCCACGACCAAGTCGAGGCGATGACGCTGGCCGAACGCATGATCGTCATGAACGCCGGCCGCATCGAGCAGATCGGCACGCCCGAGCAGGTGTACCAGAGGCCGGCCACCACCTTCGTCGCCGGTTTCATCGGCAACCCGCCGATGAACCTGCTGCAGGGCCAGGCCGACGGCGCGCGCTTCACGGTGGGCGGGCAGACGCTCGCGCTGCCCGCGGCGGCACCGCGGTCCGGGCCCTTGCTGCTGGGCGTGCGGCCGGAGCACGCCGAGCTGAACCCGGCCGGCATCTGGCCGCTGCAGGTGGAGATGCTGGAAATGCTGGGCGCCGAGCGGCTGGTCTACGGCCACCTGGGTGGCGCCGCCTTCACGCTGCGCATCGAGGGCACGCGGGTGCCGCCGAAGGCCGGCGAGACGGTCCAGGTGCTGGTGGCGCCGGGGCACCTGCACTGGTACGACGTCGGCACCGGGCAGCGGGTCGGGGACTAGCCTGGCGGTGCAGATGGGCGGCGTTGCGGTGTTTCGGCACCCCCTCACCCCAGCCCTCTCCCCCGTGGCCGGGGGAGAGGGAGCAAGACACCCTGCCCCACTGCCGGTCGCGGCAAGGCGTTTCTCCCTCTCCGGCAAGCGGGAGAGGCCTTCCTCCCTCTCCCGCTTGCGGCAGAGGCCTTCCTCTCTCTCCCGCTTGCGGGAGAGGGTTGGGGTGAGGGTCTTGAGACCGCACACCCACACCCCCCATGCCCTCTGATCCTCCACCCCCCTGGCCCCTGCCACTGTGGATCGCCCACCGCGGCGCCGGCAAGCTGGCGCCGGAGAACACCCTGGCGGCCTTTCGTGTCGGCGCCTCGCACGGCTGGCGCGCCTTCGAATGCGACGTCAAGCTCAGCGCCGACGACGTGCCCTTCCTGCTGCACGACACGCTGCTGGACCGCACCACGCCCGAGCGCGGCGTGGCCGGTGAACGCCCCTGGTCCGAGCTGTCACGCATCGACGCCGGTGGCTGGCACACACGCGCCTATGCCGGCGAGCCGTTGCCCAGCCTGGACGCGGTGGCACGCTACGTGCAGCGCAACGGCTTTGCGCTCAACGTCGAGATCAAGCCGACGCCGGGCTTCGAACACACCACCGGGGTCGCCGTCGGCGCGGCCTGCGCGCGGCTGTGGCGCGATGCCCCGGCATCACTGCTGCTCAGTTCCTTCCGCCCCGAGGCGCTGCAAGGCGCGCGCGAAACAGCACCCGCCATCCCGCGCGCGCTGCTCGTCGACACGCTGTGGCCGGGCTGGTTCGAGATGGCCCAATCACTGGCCTGCGTGGCCGTGGTCACCAACTGCAAGCTGATGGACGCCGCCCTCATCAGCCGCCTGCACGGCGCCGGCCTGCGCGCGCTGTGCTACACGGTCAACGACCCCGCCGAGGCACGGCGGCTGGTGGCGCTGGGCATCGACGGCATCATCACCGACGCGGTGGACCGGTTTTCGCCGGGACTGGCCGGCGTGAACGACTGACGGCCGCCGAACACGCGGGGGCTGTGCGGCGCGTATGATGCGGCGGCATGACCGACGAAGTACAGAACCTCGTCCTCGAACACCTGAAGGCCATCCGCGCCGATGTCGCCGACATGCGCCGCGAGCAGCGCGACATGAAGGCGCGCCTGGTCTCCATGGAGAATCAGCTCGTGCAGGTCCACAAGGGCCTGGCATTGATCCATGAGGACATTGCCGCCCTGCATCTGCGGATGGATGGGTTCAGCGACCGTGTCGAGCGCATCGAGCGCCGCATGGAGCTTCGCGACACCGCCTGAACGTCACTCGGCCGGCCGCACGCTGGCCTCAACGCCCAGCCAATCCGAGTCGTGTTCGGGCTGCGGCAGCACCTTCAGCTCGCGGATCAGCGGCAGCCGCCAGGCCACCACCACCAGCAGCGCCGACACCACGCCGGCAAACAGCAGCGCCGAGCGCAACCCCACGTGTTCGCCGAGCCAGCCGCCGAGCAAGGCCCCCGGCGGCGCGGCCAGCAGCGTCAGCCAGCGCATCGTGCTCGTCATGCGGCCCAGCAGCGGCTCGGGCGTGACGGCCTGGCGCAGCGCCAGGAAGTTGATGAAGATGAACACCGCGCCGGTGGTGAAGGTGATCAGCATCAGCGCAAACGCCGCCACGCCCCAGGCGTTGGCCGGCGCCGCCGCCAGCAGCAGCCAGCCGCTGCCGCAGATGGCATAACCCATCACCAGGCAAGGCCCGGGGCCGAGCGCCACGCTGACGCGGCGGCCGTAGATGCTGCCGGTGATGGTGCCCACGCCCATGCCCATGTAGCACAGGCCCACCGCCTGTTCCGACAGGCCCAGCGTGCGCGTGGCGAACAGGATCTGCACCGTCATCGCGGCGTAATGGCACATCTGCCACACGCCCATCAGCACCGCCAGCGTCAGCAGCAGGCGGTGGCCGACGACGAAGCGCAGCCCCACCATCAGGTCGCGCCCGAAGTGTGCGTCGGGCCGCGCGTCGCGCCGCTCGTGCACGCGGATGCCGCGCAGGATGAGCGCCGAGCCCAGCAGCAGCAAGGCATTCACGAGCAGCGCCACGGGCGCGCCGACGAGCTTGATCAGGGCGCCGGCCAGTCCCGGGCCCGCGACCTCGGCGCCGGAGGAAGCCAGCGCGTTCTTGGCATGCGCCTCGACCAGCCGGTCGCGCGCCACCACCTGCATCAGCACGATCTGCGCCGCGGTGCCGGCCACCGTGTGCACGGTGCCGAGCAGGAAGCCCACCAGGTACAGCCACTCCATCGACAGCCAGCCCAGCCACCAGGCCAGCGGCACGCTGGCCGCCGCCAGCGCGGCACCGCTTTCGCCCACCACGTACACCGGCAGCTTGCGCACGCGGTCCAGCCACACCCCCGAGGGCAGCGACAGCAGCAGGAAGGGCAGCAGCTCGATTGCCCGTGAGCAGCCCCATCTGCGTCGGCGTGGCGTGCAGCAGCACGGCCGCGGTGAGCGGCAGCGCCAGCATCATCACCTGGTTGGCGAAGGAGCTGGTGAGGATCGAGCTCCACAGCCGCAGGTAGATGCGATCGCGCCAGAGGTCGTCCGCCGGCAGCGCGGGCAGGCCCAGGCGCAGCGGCAGCTTGGGCCACCTCAAGGGCGGCTCACGAGCGGTAGTCGGCGTTGATGCTGACGTAGTCGTGCGACAGGTCGCAGGTCCACACCGTGGCCTCGGCCGGCCCGCGGTGCAGGTCCACGCGCACGGCGATCTCGCTTTGCTTCATGACGCGCTGGCCGTCTTCCTCGCGATAGTCGGGATGGCGGCCGCCTTCGCGCACCACGTGCACGCCGTCCAGGAAAAGGTCGATGAGGTTCTGGTCGAGGTCGGCGATGCCGGCGTAGCCGACCGCGGCGAGGATGCGGCCGAGGTTGGGGTCGCTGGCGAAGAAGGCCGTCTTCACCAGCGGCGAATGCGCGATGGCGTAGGCCGCGAGCCTGCATTCGGCCTCGCTGCGCCCACCCTGCACCTGCACGGTGATGAACTTGGTGGCGCCCTCGCCGTCGCGCACGATGGCCTGCGCCAGCTGCTGCGACACGGCGACCACGGCGTCGCGCAGCGTCCGGCCCTCGAGCGAGTCGAGCGCGGTGATCGGCGCATGGCCGGCACGCTGCGTGGCCATCAGCATGAACGAGTCGTTGGTCGAGGTGTCGCCGTCGATGGTGATGCGGTTGAAGCTGAGGTCGGCCGCTTCGCGCAGCAGCGGCTGCAGCAGCGCCGGCGCGATGACGGCGTCGGTGGCCATGAAGCCCAGCATGGTGGCCATGTCGGGGCGGATCATGCCGGCGCCCTTGGTGATGCCGGTGACGGTGACGGTGCGGCCGCCGATGGAGACTTGTCGCGACGCCGCCTTGGGCAGCGTGTCGGTGGTCATGATGCCGGCAGCCGCCTCGGCCCAGGCGGCGCCGTCGGCCGGCCGCAGCGACGACACCAGCGCCGGCAGCGCGGCCTCGATGCGTTCGACCGGCAACGCTTCCATGATCACGCCGGTCGAGAACGGCAGCACCTGCGTCGCCCGCAGCGCCAGTTGCCCGGCCAGCGCCTGGCAACTGCGCTGGGCCCGTGCCAGGCCGTCGGCCCCGGTGCCGGCGTTGGCGTTGCCGGTGTTGACCAGCAGCGCGCGGATGCCTTTGCCCAGCGCCAGATGTTCGCGGCACATCTGCACCGGCGCGGCGCAGAAGCGGTTGTTCGTGAACACGCCGGCCACGGCCGCGCCCTCGTCGAGCGCAAACAGCACCAGGTCGCGCCGGTTCGCCTTGCGGATCCCGGCCATCGTGGTGGCGATGCGCAGGCCGGCGACGGCGTGCAGGGCCAGCAGATCAGGGACGGACAGGTTGACTGGCATCGCGCGCCTCGGGACGGGAGGGGACGCGCATTGTAGGAAGACCGCGGGCCTCGCTGCCCGAGGGTCTGCCGCACCCCACAGGGTCGGCCGCAGACTGGCGACGCCGCCTATGGCGCCGGCGGCGGGATCTCGATGCGATGGGGGTGGATGACCGGCCGCAGCTGCAGCACCCCGGGCAGCCGCCGGACCGCGTCGATCGCGTCGGCCGGCAGTTCGACCGCGATCGAGTTGCGCACACTTCGCACGCGCGCCAGCTCGACACCGCCCAGGCCGCTCAGGCGGAAGGCGAGCGCCTGCAGTTGCGCATCGAGGGCATGCCGGTAGGCGGCACGCGGGGAAGGCATCGCGATCGTCGCCTGCGCAGGCATCGCGAGGTCGACCCACACCTGCACGCTGCCAGTAGCCGGAGTCTGTGCGCCATCCAGGATGTTGGGCGGCATCGGTTCGGCGACCAAGCTGGCGGGCGTTCGCGTCGTCGGCACGACATCACCCGCCAGCACCGGCGTCGTGCTCACCACGGCTGCGCCGAAGCACAGGCACCGTCCGGCATGCAGCAGGGACATGGCGCACGACGAAGGGCGCTGGCCAATCGGCTTCATGGTGGCGCGGATCATTCAAAGCGGCATTGAAGCCAGAGCAGCGCATTTACCAAGCCGCTGCCGCCCCTGGCACCCCCTATCCGAGGGGGATCGCTGCTTCCGGACCGTTGCAACACAGGTAACTACCCATGGCCGCCGCCGTGTTGCCGTGAAAAATCTCACGGCGTTGTGGCGCAGGCCGTGCCTTCGTCCCGCCCTACGGTGCCGCAGGCGCCGGCGATCGTCGCGCAGGAGGACGCCGCGACGGCCGCAGGTGCGACGGCAATTCGAAGCCCGCGGACGCCCCGGCCACGAACCGACCCGGCCATGGCGCCGCACCAGGAGGGTTAGCAATGATGAGGAAGTCCATCTTGCGGCTGGCCGGCATCGCCGTCGCGGTCGCGCTGTCGACGGGCTGGCCGCTCGCCCATGCGCAACGAACGGCGCCGAGCGCCGCGGCCGAGAACGGCCGCCTGTGGTTCGTCGAGCTGGCAGGCAAGCCGGTGGCCGACGGCAACACGGCCGCCGCCGTGCGCAGCGAGCAGGCCGCCTTCCGCCGTGCCGCGGCTGCGGCGGGCCTGCGCTACACCGAGCGGCGCGCCTTCGACACGCTGTTCAACGGCTTGTCGGTCGAGGTCGATGCGCGCGACCGCGCCAAGCTGGCGCAGATCGCCGGCGTCAAGGCGATGTGGCCGGTGGAGATCATCCAGGCACCGGCGCCCGAGCGCACCGGCGGCGGCAGCGCGGCCGACATGGCCACGGCGATCGCGATGACCGGCGCCGACATCGCGCAGAACACGCTGGGCCTGACCGGCGCCGGCGTCAAGGTCGCGGTGATGGATACCGGCATCGACATCGACCATCCGGACTTCGGCGGCAACGGCACGAACGGCTCGACGCCGTTCCCGACCGCGCGCATCACGCACGGGTATGACTTCGTCGGCGACGCCTTCAACGCCAACCCCGCGGACCCTGGCTACAACCCGGTCCCGGTGCCTGACCCCAACCCCGACGACTGCGGCGGCCACGGCACGCACGTGGCGGGCATCGTCGGCGCCAGCGGCGTGGTCAAGGGTGTCGCGCCCGGGGTGACCTTCGGCGCCTACCGCGTCTTCGGCTGCGCCGGCTCGACCACCGCCGACATCATGATCGCGGCGATGGAGCGCGCGCTGGCCGACGGCATGCACGTGCTCAACATGAGCATCGGCTCGGCCTTCCAGTGGCCGCAGTACCCGACCGCGCAGGCGGCGTCGCGCCTTGTCGACAAGGGAATGGTCGTCGTCGCGTCGATCGGCAACAGCGGCGCCAATGGGCTGTACTCGGCCGGTGCGCCGGGGCTGGGCGAGAAGGTCATCGGGGTGGCTTCGTTCGACAATTCGCATGTCGCGCTGAACACCTTCTCGGTCGATCCAGCCGGGTTGACGGTCGGCTACGCCAACGCCGCGGCCGCGCCGCTGGCGCCGTCCACCGGCAGCCTGCCACTGGCCAGGACCGGCACCCCCGCGACGACCAACGACGCCTGTAGCGCGTTGCCTGCGGGAAGCCTCGCGGGCACCGCGGCGCTGATCCGGCGCGGCACCTGCCCTTTCCACACCAAGGCGTTGAACGCGATGAACGCCGGCGCGGCGGCCGTCGTTCTCTACAACAACTCGGTGGGACGTTTCTCACCGACCGTAGCCGGCACGCCGGCGATCACGATTCCGGTGGTTGCCGTATCTGACACCGAAGGCGTCGCCATCAACAACGCGATCGCCGCGGGCTCACAGACGCTCAACTGGCAGAGCGGTACCGGATCGTTCGTCAACCCGACGGGGGGCCTGATTTCGAGCTTCAGCTCCTACGGCCTGTCGCCCGACCTGCAGCTCAAGCCCGACATCGGCGCTCCCGGCGGATTGATCTACTCGACCTACCCGCTGGAATCCGGCGCCTACGCAACGATTAGCGGCACGTCGATGTCGTCGCCGCACGTGGCCGGCGCCGTCGCATTGCTGCGCCAGGCACAGCCGAAGACACCGTCGCAGGCGGTGCGCGGCATCCTGCAAAACAGCGCCGACCCGAAGCCTTGGTGGGGCAACCCGGGCTTGGGCTTGCTCGACAACGTGCATCGCCAGGGCGCGGGCATGCTCGACATCGACGATGCGATCCTCGCGACGACGCGCGTCGAGCCGGCCAAGATCGCCGCCGGCGAGGGCGAGGCCGGGCCGTTCACGCAGACGCTGAAGATCGAGAACAAGGGATCGTCGGCGGTGACCTACAACTTGTCGTCGGTCAATGCGCTGTCGACCGGAGCGAATACGTTCACCCCGGCGTTCAACACCTCGAATGCCAGCGTGTCCTTCAGCGCGGCGAGCGTCACGGTGCCCCCCAACGGCAGCGCCACTGTCGATGCGACGATCACGCCGGCCACCTTGCCGGTGAACGGCCAGTACGGCGGCTACATCGTGCTGACCGACGCCGCCGACGCCAGCAAGGTCTTCCGGGTGCCGTTTGCCGGCTTCATCGGCGACTACCAGAGCAAGCAGGTGCTGGTGCCGACGGCGAACAACTTCCCGCGCTTGGGCTGGAGTCCGGACGGCGTGAACTTCGGGTTCGCGGACGCCGGCGATGTCTTCACGCTGCAGGGCGCCGACATCCCCTATGTCCTGATGCACCTCGACCACCACGCCCGTCGCGTTCGCATCGAAGGAGTCGATGCCGTGACCGGCAAGTCATGGCAACGGGTGAGCGACGACGAATACCTGCCGCGCAACAGCACGGCGACCGGATTCTTCGCCTTCGCCTGGGACGGCACCACGCTCACCGGCAAAGGAAAGAACGCCAGCCAGTGGCTGGCGGTGCCTGACGGCAGCTATGTGCTGAAGGTCTCGGTGCTCAAGGCACTGGGCGACGAGAACAACCCGGCGCACTGGGAAACCTGGGCCTCGCCGGCGTTCACGATCGACCGGCCCTGAGCCGGCCAGCGGGGCGCCTCGGCGCCCCGTCAAGAACGAAGCCCCCGCGGGTTGCCTCGCGGGGGCTTTTTCTTCCTTGTCGCCCCTGGATCGCCCCGGTCTGCGCCAGGGCACCGATCCGGCTTCAGCCGCGCGTCAGGCCAGCCTGCCATGGCAGTTCTTGTACTTCTTGCCGCTGCCGCAAGGGCAGGGTTCATTGCGCCCGACCTTGCGCACCGGTGCCTCGCCCAGCAGCCCGGTATCGGCCACCTGCGACACGCCGCCGTCCTCGGTGGGCGCGGTGTAGGTGATGTTGGACAGTTGCCCGGCCTGCTGCTCCAGCGCCAGCGCAGCCTCGGCGGCTTCGTCCTGGCTCTGGATGCGCACCGTCATCAGCACGCGCGTGACTTCCAGCTTGACCACGTCGAGCAACTGCGAGAACAGCTCGAACGCCTCGCGCTTGTATTCCTGCTTCGGGTTCTTCTGCGCATAGCCGCGCAGGTGGATGCCCTGGCGCAGGTAGTCCAGCGCCGCCAGGTGCTCGCGCCAGTGGCTGTCGATGCTCTGCAGCAGCACCATGCGCATGAAGGGCGTGAACTGCTCACTGCCGACGTAGTCGACCTTGGCCTTGAAATGCGCATCGGCGGCAGCCACCACCTTGTCGAGGATGTCCTGGTCGGTGATCGAGTCGCTCTTGTCGACCTCGCCCTTGAGGTCGATCTCGAGCTGCCATTCGTCCTTCAGCACCTGCTGCAGGCCGCCCAGGTCCCACAGCTCTTCCAGGCTTTCGGCCGGCACGTAGGTGCGCACGACGTCGGTCATGGCGCTCTGGCGCAGGTTGCCGATCTGCTCGTCCAGGCTGGCCGCTTCGAGGATCTCGTTGCGCTGCTGGTAGATGACCTTGCGCTGGTCGTTGGAGACGTCGTCGTATTCCAGCAGCTGCTTGCGGATGTCGAAGTTGCGTGCCTCGACCTTGCGCTGCGCGCTTTCGATGCTGCGGTTGACGATGCCGGCCTCGATGGCCTCGCCCTCGGGCATCTTCAGCCGCTCCATGATCGCGCGCACGCGGTCACCGGCGAAGATGCGCATGAGCTGGTCGTCCAGGCTCAGGTAGAAGCGGCTGGCGCCGGGGTCGCCCTGGCGGCCCGAGCGGCCGCGCAGCTGGTTGTCGATGCGGCGGCTTTCGTGGCGCTCGGTGGCCACGATGCGCAGGCCGCCGGCGGCCTTGACCTGCTCGTGCAGGCTCAGCCATTCGTCCTTGAGTTTCCGCGCCCGCGTCTGCTTCTCTTCATCGGACAGGCTGGGGTCGGCCTGCAGGAACTGGATCTGCTTCTCGACGTTGCCGCCGAGCACGATGTCGGTGCCGCGGCCGGCCATGTTGGTGGCGATGGTGATCATCTTCGGCCGTCCGGCCTGGGCCACGATCTCGGCTTCCTTCGCGTGCTGCTTGGCGTTGAGCACCTGGTGCGGCAGCTTGACCTTCGTCAGCAGGTCCGAGATGAGCTCGGAATTCTCGATCGAGGTCGTGCCCACCAGCACCGGCTCGCCGCGCTCAAAGCAGTCGCGGATGTCGTTGACGACGGCGTCGTACTTCTCCTTGGCGGTCTTGTAGATGAGGTCGTTGTCGTCCTTGCGGATGGTCGGCATGTTGGGCGGAATGACCACCGTCTCCAGGCCGTAGATCTCCTGGAATTCGTAGGCTTCGGTGTCGGCGGTGCCGGTCATGCCGGCGAGCTTGCCGTACATGCGGAAGTAGTTCTGGAAGGTGACCGAGGCCAGCGTCTGGTTCTCGCTCTGGATCTGCACGCCTTCCTTGGCTTCGACGGCCTGGTGCAGGCCGTCGCTCCAGCGCCGGCCCGTCATCAGGCGGCCGGTGAATTCGTCGACGATGACCACTTCGCCGTTCTGCACCACGTAGTGCTGGTCGCGGTGGTACAGGTGGTTGGCCCGCAGCGCCGCGTACATGTGGTGCATGAGCGCGATGTTGGACGGGTCGTACAGGCTCGCGCCCTCGGCCAGCAGGCCGCTTTCGGTGAGCAGCCGCTCGGCGTTCTCGTGGCCGCGCTCGGTGAGGTAGATCTGGTGGCTCTTCTCGTCGACCGTGAAGTCGCCGGCTTCGATGACGCCTTCGCCGGTGCGGATGTCTTCCTCGCCGATCTGCTTCTTCAGGCCCGGGACGATGGCGTTGATGCGCACGTACGTCTCGGTGTGGTCCTCGGCCTGGCCGCTGATGATGAGCGGCGTGCGCGCCTCGTCGATGAGGATCGAGTCCACTTCGTCGACGATGGCGTAGTTGAGGCCGCGCGCGACGCGGTCGCGCACCTCGAGCACCATGTTGTCGCGCAGGTAGTCGAAGCCGAACTCGTTGTTGGTGCCGTAGCTCACGTCGGCGGCGTAGGCGGCCTGCTTCTGCTCGCGGTCCATGCCGGGCACGTTGACACCGACCGTCAGCCCCAGGAAGCCGTAGATCTGCCCCATCCATTCGGCGTCGCGACGCGCCAGGTAGTCGTTGACGGTGACCACGTGCACGCCCTTGCCGGCGATCGCGTTCAGGTACACCGGCAGCGTGGCCATCAGCGTCTTGCCCTCGCCGGTGCGCATCTCGGCGATCTTGCCCTGGTGCAGCGCGATGCCGCCGACGAGCTGGACGTCGAAGTGGCGCATCTTCAGCGTGCGCTTGCTGGCTTCGCGCGCTACCGCAAACGCTTCGGGCAGCAGTTCGTCCAGCGTCACGCCGGCGGCGCAGCGCTGGCGGAATTCGTCGGTCCTGGCACGCAGTTCGGCGTCGGAGAGTTTCTCGAAACGCGGCTCGAGGGCGTTGATGCTCTCCACGGTGCGCCGGTACGTCTTCAGCAGGCGGTCGTTCCGGCTGCCGAAAATCTGGGTCAGGATCTTGGGGAACATGCGGCGTGGTGGCTGGAGTGGGACGGGTCCGGCGCGGGCCCATGACCCAGGCGGGTCTGGGACAGCGACGCGCGAAAGACGGCTGTCTGTGGCCGAAAGGGCCACCTGCAAGGCAGCCCGTGCAGCGGGCAACAGGGCCGCCGGCGCGCGCTGGGCGCAAGGGGCGAAGAGCGTTTGAGTTTAGCACCCGGCCCTCGGCCTGCCTGGCCCTTGAACGGCCGCCAGCACACCGATCCCGCTCGTGTCACAGACCGGCATCGCTAGACTAGGGTCATGTCCGCTTCGGTCTGGAATGCCACACCGCTGGCCACCGCACTGGGTCACAGCGAGCCGCTCAACAGCCTGCTGCGGCGCATGCATGACTCGCGCGCGCGCCTGGATACCGTCGCCGGCCTGCTGCCGGAGTCGATGCGGCCCGCGGTGCGGCCGGGTCCGCTGGACGACGCCGGCTGGGTGCTGCTGGTCGCCGACTCTTCGGCCGCGGCCAAGCTGCGGCAACTGATGCCGGCGCTGGAGGCGGCGCTGCTGGCCGCCGGCTGGCCCGCGGTGGCGATCAGGATCAAGGTGCTGCCGCGGCCCTGAGGCCGGCCAGCGGACGGCAAGGCGCGCGTCGCCGAGCACCGCCGGCACCGCCGCACGCTGGCATGTCCCGGCCGCTGCGCAGGGCTTCACGAATCGTGGTCACCGTCGTCTTCGACACCTCCATCTTCAACGGCCCGACCGCTCCATCCTCCGACAGCGTGAGGATCACGTATCCGCCACAGTCAGGGACCAGCCCGCAATCGGCCGACACGGCTGCGGGCCGATTCCAGGGCGCCGTCACGGCGTACAGCGGCGTCGAAGCGAGCATCTTCGCCGACGGCCTGAACGACCTGTTCATGTACTGCTACGACGTCTATGAGCGCATCGGCGGCGGCTGGGGAGAGCAAGTACGAGGACGTCAACGGGGCGTGGGACATCGCCGACGGCAGCTTCAGGGCATCCGAATTCGAGAAGGCGACCGAGGATCACCCTGACAGCTTCTTCACTGCCATTGGCAGTACGTCTTCGCTGGATGGCAAATACGGCATGACCCTCG
Organism: Rubrivivax sp.; assembly: GCA_030680415.1. Taxonomy (GTDB): domain Bacteria; phylum Pseudomonadota; class Gammaproteobacteria; order Burkholderiales; family Burkholderiaceae_C; genus Rubrivivax. The sequence goes on along the minus strand of JAUXVE010000083.1, from coordinate 35,538 downwards.
AAGCCTCTGGCAGGCAGGACATGATCACCGGTGACCCGTCCCCGACCGACGTGCCGGAACCGGGGACGCTCGCCTTGCTGGGCGTTGCCGCGGTCGGACTCGTTGCCACACGGCGGCGGTTTGCCTAGCGTCGGTGCCCGCAGTTGCCACCACCGCCGTGCCAGCCGCCGCCGTTCCACCCCCTGCCGATGACCAGGTAGGGCCACGGGTTGATGTACACCGCAGGCCGCGGCGCGTCGGCCATCCGCCCCGGCGCCTGTGCTCCGAGGGGCGTGACGAGGACCTGCAGGGCGATCTGATCGCCCGGATGCTGCGACCGCATGGAGTCGATGGTCATCAGCAATCTCCCGAAGAGGTCATCACCGTGGCGGCGGCGGCTGAGTCAGGTCAGCATCGACGTTCATCAGCACGCTCGCCAGCGCCAACGCGCGCCACAGGATGGGTGGCATCTGCATGATCAGCTCTGGCGTCCTGGCCTTGGCGATGTACGCGCCGATCTCGAAGTGCTGCTCCGGCGTCAGCAGGTTCAGGCTGAGCATTTCGTCGAGCGTGTGCATGGTGTCCCTTGCGTCAGCCCACGGCGTTTACTCGAACTCACCGCCGCGGCAGCCTCACTTCCTGGCCGACTCCACCGCCTTGTCGTAGGCCTGACCCAGTTCCCTGGCGGCGTTGGAGAAGCCGGTCTTGGTGGCATCCCAGATCTCGCCGCCCGCTTTTTCCAGCTTGGCCAGTTCGGCCTGGGCCGCCTTCTTCTTGACCTGCAGCTCCGCCATGTTCTTCTCGTTGGCGGCCTTGGCCTCGGCGGTGGCGTTCCTGGTCTGCCTCTTCAACTCGTCGATCTTCTTGTCGGTGTCGGCGATGAGCTTCTTGGCCGCTTTCACGGCGTCGTTCTTCTGCTGGTGCGTGTAGGCCTTGAATTGGTCCCACAAGCTGTCACTGGCGGCGTCCGCCGCCATCGCACCCAGGCTTGCCATGCCGACCAAGACCATCGCAACGGCGCGTTTGAAACCCATCATGCCCATCTCCCGTGATCGAAAGGCGGCCCGGCTGCAGGACCGCCGTCCTTCATTCCGGTCCGTTGACGGAGGGCCGGACACCGCAGCCCATGACCGCACTGGCGCCGCCGCTCAGCCCCTTGGTCATGGGGTCCTGGTGCCGGCTGTCCGAATCGAACGGACGACCTTCCGCTTACAAGGCGGGTGCTCTACCAACTGAGCTAAGCCGGCGGGGTCGAGAGAATTGTAGGGGCCGCTACTTCACGCGCTTGAGCGCCGGCCGGCCGCCACCGGGGGCACCGGGGTCGGGCGGCTCGTCGCCGTCGGGTGCGTTGGCAGACGGCCCGCTGTCGTGCCCGGGCTCCGAGGATGCCAGCCGCAGGCCACGGGCCGTGGGCGTTGGACGCTCGGCGTCGCTGCGCACGCCGCCTTCCACGGGCATCGGGAATGCCATGCCCTGGCCGTTCTCGCGCGCGTAGATCGCCACCACGTGGTCGACGGGCACGACGATCTCGCGCGCCACGCCGCCGAAGCGGGCCCTGAACTCGACGAACTCGTTGCCCAGCTGCAGCGCCGAGGTGGCTTCGAAGCCGACGTTGAGCACGATCTCGTTGTTCTTCACGTACTCCATGGGCACCTGCACCGTGCCGTCCACGTGCACCGCGATGTAGGGTGTGTAACCGTTGTCGGTGCACCAGTCGTGCAGCGCCCGCAGCAGGTACGGTCGCGTCGACGTACCCTGGCTGTCAGAAGTGCCGGTCATGGCGCGCGCGACCCCCTACTTGCGCATCACTTTTTCGGACGGCGTCAGTGCCTCGATGTAGGCCGGGCGCGAGAAGATGCGCTCGGCGTACTTCAACAGCGGCACGGCGTTCTTGCTCAGGTCGATGCCGTAGTAGTCCAGCCGCCACAGCAGCGGCGCGATGGCCACGTCGAGCATGCTGAAGTCGTCACCCAGCATGTACTTGTTCTTCAGGAAGATCGGCGCCAGCTGCGTCAGCCGGTCGCGGATCTGGTCGCGGGCCTTCTCCAGCTGCTTCTCGGTGGCCTTGACGCTGCGGCCTTCCAGCAGGTTGACGTTGCTGAACAGTTCCTTCTCGAAGTTGAAGAGGAACAGCCTCACACGCGCGCGCGCCACCGGGTCGCCGGGCATCAGCTGCGGATGCGGGAAGCGCTCGTCGATGTACTCGTTGATGATGTGGCTTTCGTACAGGATGAGGTCGCGCTCCACCAGGATGGGCACCTCGTTGTACGGGTTCATCAGCGCGATGTCTTCGGGCTTGGCGAAGATGTCGACGTCACGGATCTCGAAGTCCATGCCCTTCTCGAACAGCACGAAGCGGCAGCGGTGCGAATAGGGGCAGGTGGTTCCGGAGTAAAGCACCATCATGGCGGCAGCCCTTGGTTCAAATGGGGTCGCAGACGGCCCCGGAAATACAACAAACGCAGCGGGCACACCGGGCCCCGCTGCGCTCACGTGCCCGACCACAGGGCCGGGCCGCACAGGACACTACTTGACGTCCTTCCAGAAGGCCGCGTTCAGGCGCCAGGCGATCACGGTGAACACAGCCAGGAACAGCAACACCCACACGCCCAGGCGCACACGCTCGGACTGGTTGGGTTCGCTGATCCACTTCAGGAAGGCCACCAGGTCGGCCACGGCCAGGTTGTACTCCTCCTGGTTCAGGGTGCCGGGGGTGATCTGTTCGAAGCCCTTGAAGACATGCACCGTCTTGGTCGCGTCGTGCGGGTCCTTTTCGTCGGCGTAGATGGCCCTTTGCTGGCCCTGCAGTTCCCACAACACGTGCGGCATGCCGATGTTGGGGAAGGCGAGGTTGTTCCAGCCGGTGATCTTGGTGTCGTCGCGATAGTAGGTGCGCAGGTAGGTGTAGATGTAGTCGGCGCCGCTGCCTTGCCCTGGCGCCGAACGCGAGCGTGCCACCAGGGTCAGGTCGGGCGGCAGGGCACCGAACCAGTCCTTGGCGTCCTTGGCATCGAGCGCGACCTTCATCGTCTCGCCGACCTTGGCGCCGGTGAGGACCAGGTTGTCCTTGATCTCCTGCTCGGTCAGGCCGATGCCGCGCAGGCGGTTGTAACGCATGAACGCGGCCTGGTGGCAGTTCAGACAGTAGTTGACGAACAGCTTGGCACCGTTCTGCAACGCGGCCAGGTCGGTGACACGCTGGTCGGGGAACTTGTCCCAGGCGATGCCGCCACCGGCGGCAACTGCCGGCGACAGCAGCGCCGCCAGGGTGATGGACAGCGTGGCGCCCAGCGCCAGGGCCAGCTTGCGGATCAGGGTCTTCATGTTGGTCATTCGCCTCGGGCCCGGGCTCAGTGCGGCTGGAAGGTCACGCGGTCAGGCACGGCCTTGAACTCGCCGATGCGGCTCCACCACGGCATGAGCAGGAAGAAGCCGAAGTAGTACATCGTGCCGATCTGCGATATCAGGGTGCCGGTGGCCGACGGCGGCGTCATGCCCAGGTAGCCGAGCACGAGGAAGTTCAGCACGAAGATGCCGTACAGCCACTTGTTCCAGCTCGGCCGGTAGCGGATCGACTTGACCGGGCTGCGATCGAGCCAGGGCAGCGGAAAGAGCACCATCACCGCCACGCCCATCACGACCACGCCCCAGAACTTGGCGTCGAAGACCTTCAGCGCAACCACGACCACCACGGCGCCCACGAGCACGGCGACCTTCCACTTGCCAGCCAGGCCACCCTTGAGCACCGCCAGCACCGCGGCCAGCGCCACCACGGCGGCGAAGACGTTGACCATCGGGTCGGTGACGGCACGCAGCATCGAGTAGTAGGGGGTGAAGTACCACACCGGGGCGATGTGCGCCGGCGTCTGCAGCGGGTCGGCGGGGATGAAGTTGTTGTACTCGAGGAAGTAGCCGCCCAACTCGGGCGCGAAGAAGATGATGGCGCTGAAGATGAACAGGAACACGCTGACGCCGACGATGTCGTGCACCGTGTGGTAGGGGTGGAAGGGGATGCCGTCGAGCGGGATGCCGGTCAATGGGTCCTTGCGCGCCTTGATCTCGACGCCGTCGGGGTTGTTGGACCCCACGTCGTGCAGCGCCAGCAGGTGCGCCACCACCAGCCCCAGCAGCACCAGCGGCACGGCGATGACGTGGAAGCTGAAGAAGCGGTTGAGCGTGGCGTCGCCGACGACGTAGTCGCCGCGGATCAGCAGCGAGAGGTCTTCACCGATGAAGGGAATGGCGGCGAACAGGTTGATGATGACCTGCGCGCCCCAGTAGCTCATCTGGCCCCACGGCAGCAGGTAACCCATGAAGGCTTCGGCCATCAGGCACAGGAAGATGGCGCAGCCGAAGATCCAGATCAGCTCGCGCGGCTTCTTGTAGCTGCCGTAGATCATGCCGCGCCACATGTGCAGGTAGACGACGATGAAGAAGGCGCTGGCGCCGGTGGAGTGCATGTAACGCACCAGCCAGCCCCAGGGCACGTCGCGCATGATGTACTCGACCGACTCGAAGGCCTTGGCCGCATCGGGCTTGTAATGCATCACCAGGAAGATGCCGGTGACGATCTGCATCACCAGCACCAGCAGCGCCAGCGAGCCGAAGAAATACCAGAAGTTGAAGTTCTTCGGAGCGTAGTACTCCGACATGTGGACCCGGTAGGCATCGAACGCGGTCGGAAACCGGTTCTGCAGCCACACCGTCACCTGCGTGGCCACCGGTGCTCCGGCAGGTGCTTCCTTGAATTCAGCCATCGTGTTGACCCTGATCTTCGAGTGTTATTGCAGGCGGCGACCCGCTTCAGGCCTTCTTGTCCTCACCGATCAACAGCACGGTGTCCGACAGGTACATGTGGGGCGGGACTTCCAGGTTGTCGGGCGCGGGCTTGTTCTTGTACACGCGGCCGGCGAGGTCGAAGGTCGAGCCATGGCAGGGGCACAGGAAACCGCCGGCCCAATCGTCGGGCAGCGAGGGCTGGGGGCCCGGCGTGAGCTTGTCGCTGGGCGAGCAGCCCAGGTGCGAGCAGATGCCGACGCCGACGAAGAATTCGGGCTTGATCGAGCGGTGCTCGTTCTTCGCGTAGGCGGGCGTGGGGTACTGCTTGCGGTCGGAAGCCGGGTCGGCGAGCTGGTGCTCGACCGTCTTCAACGTGGCCAGCTGCTCGGGCGTGCGGCGCACGATCCACACCGGCTTGCCGCGCCATTCGACGGTGAGCTTCTCGCCCGGCTGGATGGCGCTGATGTCGACCTGCACCGGCGCCCCGGCGGCGCGCGCGCGCTCCGATGGCGCGAAAGTGCTGACAAAGGGCACTGCGACCGCCACGCCGCCCACGGCGCCGGCGCCGCAGGTGATGGCGATCCACGTGCGTCGGCCCTGGTCGATGCCTTTGTCGAGGGCGGCCTCGCTCGTGGCCTCGCTCGTGGCGTTACTCATGGGAATCCTCTGGGTACTGGGGGTGATTCGGGACAACTTGGAATTCTAGCCGAGCCAGGCAACGGAGCCTGACGCTACCGGGCGCCGGCTTCGCAGGGTCTGCAACCGCACTGCGGACGTATGCCTGGGGTGCCGGGCTGGCTATCATGCGGGCCTGTCCGCACAGGAACCCCCAACATGAGTTTCGCTTCGGAGTTCAAGGAGTTCGCGCTCAAGGGCAACGTGATGGACCTCGCCGTGGGTGTGATCATCGGCGGCGCCTTCGGCAAGATCGTCGCCTCGCTGGTCGACGACGTGGTGATGCCGGTCGTCAGCCGCATCTTCGGCGGCCTGGACTTTTCCTCCTACTACTTCGGGCTGGCGAGGCAGCCTTCGGGCCTGGCCCTGGCCGAGGCCAGGAAGGCAGGCGCGGTGCTCGCCTACGGCAGCTTCATCTCGGTGGCCATCAACTTCATCGTCCTGGCCTTCATCATCTTCGTCATGGTCAAGCAGGTGAACCGGCTCAAGCGCGAAGCGCCCCCCGCGCCGCCGGCGCCACCGGCACCGACGCCCGAAGACGTGCTGCTGCTGCGTGAGATCCGCGACGCGCTGAAGAAGTAGTCGCCGGCCACGCCGAGGCGGCCTTCGGGGTGCCTTGCCGCATACTGGACGGCACTTCGAGCACCCATGAAGCCCAACCCCGTTCATCGCCTGCCGGCCCCCCTGGAAGCGGCTGTCCAGCGCCTCAAGCTCGCGGCGCGCGAGGCCGCAGAGCGCACGGTCGAAAGCCTGGGCCTGGCGGCGTTGGCGTCCACCACCGCCTACCACCGTGACGGCTTGCTGGGCGCCCAGTTCGAGCTCAACCGCAAGTCGGCGGTGTTCGTGCTGCGCTTCAACGAGGCCTTCGACGAACGGCTGCTGCGCGAACTGGCGGCCGCCACGGATCACCAGACATCGGCAGCGCCCGCGGAACCCACGAGCTGGGACCGCCTGAGCCTGGTCGACGACAGCGAGATGGAAGCCCAGATCTCCGCCGACCGCATGGGCATGCAGATCGCCTTCGGCTGCGAATGGGAGTTGCGTGAGTTCGACGGCTACGTCGGCGCGCTGCTCGGCGACGCCGGCGCGCAGATGGAACGCAACCCGCTGCGGCCCGACCTCATGGCCCACGCGATGATCCAGGGCATCGCCGCGGTGTCCGAGCACACCGAGATCCGCACCGTCCTGGCGGCCGAAATCAGCCGCTCGCTGGCCGCGCTGCTGCCGGCCGCCTATGCCGCCGTGGTCGCCGACTTGCGCAACGCGGGTGTGCAGCCACTGGGTCTGGCGGTGCGCAACCGACCCTCACCCGTTGGCGGCGGCGGCGACAGCAGGCACGACACCGCTGGCCCGGAGAGCACCTCCGGCGACGGGGCCACGGGCGGGTATGGCAGAGCATCGCAGGCTGGCGCCGACGGCGGCCATGGCCCACGTGGCGCCCCCCGCCCGGCCACGCATGAGGGCGCCCTGGCCGGCCACGGCGGCACGCCGATTGGCCAGGTCGACCCGGCGTTGATGTCCTTGATGCGGCGCCTCACTTACGCCGAACCGGCCGGCGGGGGCGGGCCGGGCAGCCGCGGCGAAGCCAGCTTCTACAACGTCGACGGTGCAGCCGCGGCACCGCCGCCCAACCTGATCCGCGCCCACCGCGACGAGCTGCGCCAGGCGTCGCGGGGCACGCTCGATCACATGGTGATCGATGTCATCGGTTTCCTGTTCGACCAGATCCTGGCCGACCCCAAGGTGCCGCCGCAGCTGGCGCGACAGGTCGCGCGGCTGCAGCTGCCGGTGTTGCGCGCGGCGCTCGGCGACCCGAACTTCTTCGCCTCGCGCCGCCACCCGGTGCGGCGTTTCGTCAACCGCATCGCCTCGCTCGGCGCGGCCTTCGAAGACTTCGACAACGAACAGGCGCGCGGTTTCCTGGCCAAGGTGCGCGAGCTCATACAGGAGGTCGTGGAAGGCGACTTCGACCAGATCGAGACCTACGAGCAGAAGCTGGCTGCGCTGGTGGCCTACACGGCCGAGCAGGCCAACCAGGAAGCCAAGGCGCAGGGCGATGCGGCAGCACTGCTGTCGGAGAAGGAAGACCAGCTGCGGCTGCGCCAGCTCTACACGCAACAGCTCGAAGGCGACCTGAAGGACGTGGCCGCGCCGGCCTTCCTGCGCGACTTCGTCAGCCGCGTCTGGAGCCAGGTGCTGTTGCGCGCCGCCGAGCACAGCGGCAGCAGCGGGCCGCTGGCGCAGCGCCTGCGCCGCACCGGGCGCGAGCTGTTCCTGAGCGTGCAGGCCAAGGCCAGCCCGGCGCACCGCAAGGCCTTCCTGGCCGAGTTGCCCAAGCTGATCCAGCAGCTCAACGAGGGCATGAACCTGATCGGCTGGCCCGAGGCCGAGCGACGCGCCTTCTTCGGCCAGCTGATGCCGGCCCACGCCGAGGCGCTGAAGAGCCCGGCCGGGCGCCAGCTCGACGTCAACCTGATGGCGCGCCAGGTCGAAGGCGCGCTGGAGCGGGCCCTGCCGTCGGGCGCCGACCTCAAGGCGGCCGCGGCGGCGCTGCCGGTGCTGACGGACGAGATCGTGGTGCCTTCTTTCAGCGCCGAGGAGGCGCGCCGTGTCGGCCTGGTCGAAGAGTCGGCGGTGGACTGGGACGGCAAGGTCGACATCGAAGTCGGCACCGAAGCCGAAGCCGACGGCGCCGATGCCGGCCCGGCGGCGCCGGGGTTGCCGGCGCTGGCCGAACCCCCCGATCCCACCGAAGGCGCCGCATTGGTCAACAACGTGCAACTGGGATTCGCCTACCGCATGCACCTGGGCGGCGAGTGGCAGAAGGTGCGCCTGTCGCACGTCAGCCCGGGGCGCACCTTCTTCATCTTCACGCACGGTGCGCGCCACAAGCAGACGGTGTCGCTGACGCAGCGCATGCTGGCGCGGCTGGCCGAGACCGGCCGCCTGCGCACCTTCGAGAGCGGCTACCTGATCGACCGCGCGACGGCGCGCGCGCGGCGGCAGCTGGCCTCGCTGGGTCCGTCGGCTTAGGCGGCTGCGGCCAGCCGCCGCGCCATCGCCAGCGCGGCGATCAGGCTGGCCGGGTCGGCCGTGCCGCGGCCGGCGATGTCGAAGGCGGTGCCGTGGTCGGGGCTGGTGCGCACGAAAGGCAGCCCGAGCGTGACGTTCACACCCTGCTCCACGCCCAGGTACTTGACCGGGATCAGGCCGTGGTCGTGCGTCATCGCCACCACGAGGTCGAACTCGCCGGCATGGCCGCTGGCGTGGCGGGCGCGCATGAACACCGTGTCGGGAGCGTACGGGCCGCTGGCGTCGATGCCCTCGGCCACCGCCGCCTGCACCGCGGGGCCGATGATGCGCAGTTCCTCGTCGCCGAACAGGCCGCCTTCGCCGGCGTGCGGGTTGAGCCCGGCCACCGCGATGCGCGGCCGCTCCTGGCCCCAGGCCGCCGCAGCGCGGTGCCCGATGCGCAGTGTCTGCAGCACGGCGTCGAAGGTCACGGCGTCGATGGCGCGGCGCAGCGCGAGGTGGATGGTGACGAGCACGACACGCAGTTCGTCGTTGGCCAGCATCATGCGCACCGGCGGCGGCGCGGCGCCGGCTTCGGTGGCCAGCGCCTGCAGCATTTCGGTGTGGCCCGGGTAGGGCACACCTGCGGCGGCCAACGCTTCCTTGTGGATCGGTGCCGTGACGATGGCCGACGCCTCGCCGCTGCGCACCAGCGCCACCGCGTGCTCGATGCAGCGCGCCGCCGCGGCACCGCAGCGCGCGTCGATGCGGCCCCAGGGCAGCTCGGCCAGGCCCGTCGGCAAGCCGGGCGGCGCCAGCAGCGGCAGGCAGCCGGGCGGCACGGCGGCCAGATCGGCGGCATGCTCGACCACGGCCGTCATCGGCGCACCGGCGCGCCGCAGCACGGCGGGGTCACCCACCACCAGGGCATCGCGCAATTCACCGCGTTCGAAGGCGCGCACGATGATCTCGGGGCCGATGCCAACGGCGTCGCCCATCGTCACCAGCAGGGGTTTCATGGCGCACCCTTCATGCCGGGTTCCCGATCTCGATGAAACGGTGTTCGAGCCCGAAGTGCTGCGCCAGCTCGGCCGCCACCGCCGGCGCGCCGTAACGTTCGGTTGCGTGGTGGCCGCAGGCTAGGAAGGCGACGCCGGTTTCGCGCGCCAGGTGGGCCTGCGGCTCGGAGATCTCGCCGGTGAGGAAGGCGTCGGCGCCGGCGGCCACGGCGGCCTCGAAGTAGCCCTGGGCGCCACCGCTGCACCAGGCGACGCGGCGCAGGGGCCGGCCGTCGCCGGGAACGACCACGGCGTCGCGCCCGAGTTGGACGCGCACGGCCTGCGCCAGGGTGTCCAGCGCATCGGCCGTGCCGGCCGCCGGGCCGATGAAGCCCAGCGCCTGGTCGCCGAAGCGCGCGTCGGCCACCAGCCCCAGCCGCCGACCGAGCTGCGCGTTGTTGCCGAGTTCGGCGTGGGCGTCCAGCGGCAGGTGGTAGGCGAACAGGTTGACGTCGGACGCCAGCAGCCGCGCCACGCGCGCTTTCAGCCAACCGGTGAGGCAGCCGTCCTGGCCGCGCCAGAACAGGCCGTGGTGCACCAGCAGCGTGTCGGCCCCGGCGGCCAGTGCGGCGTCGATGAAGGCCAGGCTCGCCGTGACGCCCGAAGCGACGCGCCGCACCTCGCGGCGGCCCTCGACCTGCAGGCCGTTCGGCCCATAATCCTTGAACGCTTCCGGCCGCAGCAACTGCTGCAGGAAAGCTTCGACTTCACTTCTTTCGGCCATGCGCCGATTCTGCCCAAGCCTCGCTGATGTGGCGTAGAACCTGGCTCGTGTTTTCGCAGGCCGTCACGGTGGCCGTGGCGGTGCTGTTCGTGGTGCTGACGCTCAAGCCCGAATGGCTGACGCGTGGCAGCGTCACGGCCAGCGCGCTGCCGTCGCCGACGCTGGTGCAGGCGCCGCCGGCTCCTGCGCCAGCTGCCAGCGGCACGGCAGCCAGCGGCTACGCGCCAGCGGCACGCCTGGCCGCGCCGGCGGTGGTCAGCGTGATGGCGTCTCGCACCTCCGGGCCCAACCCGCACGCCGACGACCCCCGCTTCCGCTTCTTCTTCGGCGACAACGCGCCGAACCAGCGGCGCGTCGGTCTGGGCTCGGGCGTCATCGTCTCGCCCGAGGGCTACCTGCTCACCAATCATCACGTCGTCGACCAGGCCACCGAGATCGAGGTCCAGCTCACCGACGGCCGCCAGGCACGCGCGCAGCTGGTCGGCAGCGACCCCGAGACCGACATCGCCGTGCTCAAGATCGACCTCGACGCCCTGCCCGTGGTGACGCTGGGCGACGTGCGCGCGCTGCAGGTCGGCGACGCCGTGCTGGCCATCGGCAACCCCTTCAACGTCGGCCAGACGGTCACCGCGGGCATCGTCAGCGCGCTCGACCGCAACCAGGCCGGGTCCTCGCCGTTCCAGAATTTCATCCAGACCGACGCCGCCATCAACCCCGGCAACTCGGGCGGCGCGTTGGTGAACGCAGCGGGACACCTGGTGGGCATCAACACCGCGATCTATTCACGCACCGGCGGCAGCATGGGCATCGGCTTCGCGGTGCCCGTGGACACGGCCCGGCAGGTGATGGAAGCGCTGGTGCGCGGTGGCAGCGTGCGCCGCGGCTGGATCGGCGTCGAGCCGCGCGACCTGTCGGCCGAACTCGCCGACAGCCTGAAGCTGCCGGTGAAGAGCGGCGTGCTGATCGCCGGCGTGCAGCACAACGGCCCCGCCGCGCGGGGCGGCGTGCGTCCCGGTGACGTGGTCGTGCGGGTGGGCGACACGCCCGTCAACAACACAGGCGAGTTGCTGGCCGCAGTGGCGGCGCTGGCGCCACAGAGCCCGTCGAGCCTGGCGGTGCTGCGTGGGCAACAGACGCTGGAGCTGCCGGTCGTGGTGGCCGAGCGGCCGCGCCTGCTGCAGCAGGAAGAGCGCTAGCCGGCCAGGCACTGCGCGTGGAAGCGCAGGTGGTCTTCGATGAAGCTGGCGATGAAGTAGTAGCCGTGGTCGTAGCCGGCATGGCGACGCAAGGTCAGCGGCTGCGCCGCGGCGTCGCAGGCGGCCTCGAAAGCTTCGGGATGCAGTTGTTCGGTGAGGAACCTGTCGGCCAGGCCCTGGTCGATGAGGATGCCCTGCGGGTAGGGCGTGCGCGCCCGGTGCATCAGCGCGCTGGCATCGTGTTCATCCCACGACGCGCGGTCCTCGCCCAGGTAACGCGCGAAGGCCTTGCGGCCCCAGGGGCAGCGTGCCGACGCCGCGATCGGCGCCAGGGCCGACAGCGAACCAAACAGACCCGGATGGCGCAAGGCCAGTGTCAGCGCGCCGTGGCCGCCCATCGAATGGCCGCACAGGCCCAGGCGCGACGGGTCGGCGCCGAAGTGGTCCACCACCAGCGTGCGCAACTCGTGCACGACATAACTTTCCATGCGGAAGTGGCGCGCCCACGGCGCGGCCGTGGCGTCGAGGTAGAAGCCGGCGCCGTCGCCGAAGTCCCATTCGGCGTCGGCGCCGGGGATGCCGGTGCCGCGCGGGCTGGTGTCGGGCGCCACCAGCACCAGGCCCAGCTCGGCGGCCACGCGCTGCGCACCGGCCTTGATGGCGAAGGTTTCTTCGCTGCAGGTCAGGCCGGCCAGGTAGAAGAGCGTGGCGCGTGGCGGCCCCGGCGGCCGGTACACCGCGAACTGCATCGGCAGGCCGATGGTGGCCGAGGCGTGCCGGTACAAGCCCTGCACGCCGCCGAACGAGGCGTGCTCGGAGAGCAGCTGCGGCATCAGAACACGACCACCGAGCGGATCGACTCGCCGCGTTTCATGAGCTCGAAACCCTGGTTGATGTCTTCCAGCGCCAACCGGTGCGTGATGAGTTCGTCGATGCGGATCTTGCCGTCCATGTACCAGTCGACGATCCTCGGCACGTCGGTGCGGCCGCGCGCGCCGCCGAACGCCGAACCGAGCCAGACGCGCCCGGTGACGAGCTGGAACGGCCGCGTGCTGATTTCCTGGCCCGACTCGGCAACGCCGATGATCACGCTCTTGCCCCAGCCGCGATGGCAGCACTCCAGCGCCTGGCGCATGGTGGTGGTGTTGCCGATGCATTCGAAGCTGTAGTCGGCGCCGCCACCGGTGAGCTGCACCAGGTGGTCGACCAGGTTCTCGTGGTCCTTGGGGTTGATGAAGTGCGTCATGCCGAAGCGCCGCGCCATGGCCTCGCGCGCCGGGTTGATGTCGACGCCGATGATCTTGTCGGCACCCACCATCCGGGCGCCCTGGATCACGTTCAGACCGATGCCGCCGAGGCCGAACACGACGACGTTGGCACCGGCCTCGACCTGCGCCGTGAACAGCACCGCACCGATGCCGGTGGTGACGCCGCAGCCGATATAGCAGACCTTGTCGAAGGGCGCGTCGTCGCGGATCTTGGCCAGTGCGATCTCGGGCACCACGATGTGGTTGGCGAAGGTGCTGGTGCCCATGTAGTGGAAGACCGGCTTGCCGTCGATGCTGAAGCGGCTGCTGCCGTCGGGCATCAGCCCCTTGCCTTGCGTGCCGCGGATCGCCGTGCACAGGTTGGTCTTGCGCGACAGGCAGCTCTTGCACTGCCGGCACTCGGGCGTGTAGAGCGGGATCACGTGGTCGCCGGGCCTGAGCGAGGTGACGCCGGCGCCGACCTCCATCACGATGCCGGCGCCTTCATGGCCCAGGATCGACGGGAACAGGCCTTCGGCATCGGCACCCGACAGCGTGGTCCAGTCGGTGTGGCAGATGCCGGTGGCCTTGACCTCGACCAGCACCTCGCCCGGCTGCGGGCCCTGCAGGTCGACGGTTTCGATCGTGAGCGGAGCGTTGGCCTGCCAGGCCACGGCGGCGCGGGTCTTCATCGGGGGTCTCCTGAATGCGGTGGCTGGGGACGGGCCGGCGGCGCTACAGCAGCAGCGCCAGGCGGTCGAGGATCAGCACGGCGAAGAAGCCCAGCGCGGCGATGACAGTCCACTTGACGATGAGGACGCCGCGCCGGCGCCACTGCACCTGGTTGGTGCCGACGTACATCGCGAAGCAGAGCAAGCCGGCCACCAGCAGCAGGCCGAAGACGAGGCGGAACAGCAGCATGCGCGCCTATCACCAGGCCGGTGCGAGATCGGCAAAGCCGCGCGGCGCGTCGGCCTCGCGTTCGAAGGTGACGACCTCGAAGGCGGTCTCGTCGGCCAGCAGCTTGCGCAACAGCTTGTTGTTGAGCGCGTGGCCGCTCTTGAACGCGGCGTAGCTGGCCAGCAGCGGCTTGCCGGCGATGTGCAGGTCGCCGATGGCGTCGAGGATCTTGTGCTTGACGAATTCGTCGTCGTAGCGCAGGCCTTCGGTGTTGAGCACGCGGTAGTCGTCGACCACGATCACGTTGTCCATGTTGCCGCCCAGCCCGAGGCCGCGCGTGCGCATCATCTCCACGTCCTTGGTGAAGCCGAAGGTGCGGGCGCGCGCGATGTCGCGCTTGTACTGGCCGGAGCCGAAGTCGAATTCGACGCGCTGTCCGGTGGCGTCCACCGCCGGGTGGCCGAATTCGATCTCGAAGCTGAGCTTGTAGCCGTGGTAGGGCTCGAGCCGCGCCCACTTCAGGGTCGCGCCTTCGCCTTCGCGCACCTCCACCGTCTTCTTCACGCGCAGGAAGCGCTTGGGCGCGTTCTGCAGCTCGATGCCGGCGCTTTGCAGCAGGAAGACGAAACTCGCCGCCGAGCCGTCGAGGATGGGCACCTCTTCGGCGGTGATGTCGATATACAGGTTGTCCAGCCCGAGACCGGCGCAGGCCGACATCAGGTGTTCGATGGTCTGCACCTTGGGCGCGCCGGGGTCGCCGCCGGGGCTGATGGTGCTGGCCATGCGCGTGTCGCTGACCGCGGTGGCGTTGACGGCGATTTCCACCGGCACCGGCAGGTCGGTACGGCGAAAGACGATGCCGGTATCGGGCGGCGCCGGGCGCAGCGTGAGCTCGACCTTCTGCCCGCTGTGCACGCCCACGCCGACGGCGCGCGTGAGCGACTTGAGGGTGCGCTGCTGGATCATCGGGCGATTGTCCCGCGGTTCGGCCGGTGCGTGGCCTCGGAGGTGAATTCAGCCTTGCCGCGGGTGCTTCCGCCGGCTGTTTGCGGATCGGCCTGCCGAGGCGGTGGCAGCAGCGCCACCAAAGGCACCGCTTCGGCACGGTCAGCGAGGCGGTAGCGCCGTTCACCCGGGTAGACGACGTACAGAGCGTCCAGCGCCAGATCATGCAGGGCGGTGCGCATCGACGGCGTGAAGGTGGGCGCGTCGGCACGCTTGATCTCGACACCGACGCGGCGGCCGTCCTTGAACAGCAGCAGGTCCAGTTCAGCGCCGGCGTGCGTGGCCCAGAAGAAGGCATCGTCGGGCTGCGCGATGCGCAGCACCTGCTCGACGACGAAGCCCTCCCACGAAGCACCGACCTTCGGGTGCAGCGACAGGGCGCCGGCATCGCCGATGCCCAGCAGTTCGTGCAGCAGTCCGCTGTCGCGGAAATAGACCTTGGGCGATTTGACCTGCCGCTTGCCCAGGTTCTGATGCCAGGGTTGCAGCTGGCGCACCATGTGCAGCTGCGACAACCAGTCGAGGTAGCGGCGCACGGTCGATTCGTTGTTGCCGAGTGCACGCGCCAGGTCGGCGGCGTTCCAGACCTGGCCGTGCAGATGCGCGAGCATCGACCAGAAGCGCTGCATGGCCGGCGCCGCCACGTTGATGCCCAACTGCGGCATGTCGCGCTCGATCACGGTGCGCATGAAGTCGCGCCGCCATTGCCGGCTGGCAGCGTCGTCGGCAGCGGTGTAGGAACGCGGGTAGCCGCCGCGCCACCACAGGGCGCCCTGCGCCGCCGGCCCCGTTTCGGCCAGTGTGAAGCCGCCGGCCTCGATGACCTCCACGCGCCCGGCCAGCGACTCGCTGGTCTGCCGCAACAGCTGCGGCGACGCGCTGCCCAGGAGCAGGAAGCGCGCCGGCGTCTGCGGCCTGTCGATCAGCACCCGCAGCGCCTTGAACAGCTCGGGTGCACGCTGCACCTCGTCGACGACGACCAGGCCGCGCAGTTCGCGCAAGGCCGTCATCGGCTGGGCCAGCTGGGCCTCGACGGTGGGGTCTTCGAGGTCGAAGTAGTGCGACGAGCCGGGGGCCAGGAAGGCGCGTGCCAGCGTCGTCTTGCCCACCTGGCGCGGGCCCAGCAGCACGGCCGCCGGGCTGCGGGCGAGCGCAGTCCGCACTTGCAGGAGCAGGGCTCGTCGTTCCAGCACGAGTGGATATTGCCTTGAAATTCCCGCTGATGAAACGGGAATTTCAAGGTCAACAGCGGCACGCAGCCGGCGGCCGCGTCGGCCCTCACCTGCTCGGATTTGCCCGGACCCTCCGCTTGCCCGGGTTCAGCAGCCCGGCTGGGCGCCTGCGCGGCGCGTGCGCACGGCCTGCGCCAGCGCGCGCAACACCGGCTCGGTCTGCGCCCAGGAGATGCAGGCGTCGGTGACCGACACGCCGTGGCGCAGCGGCTGGCCCGGCACCAGTTCCTGCCGGCCTTCTTCGAGCTGGCTTTCGATCATCACGCCGACGATGCGCCGGTCGCCGGCGGCGATGCGCCTCGCGATGTCGGCCGCGATCTCGATCTGGCGCCGGTGGTTCTTGGCGCTGTTGGCATGCGAGACGTCGATCATGACCTGCTCGGGCAGGCCGGCACCGCGCAACACCGCGCAAGCCGCGTCGACCTGTTCGGCGCTGTAGTTCGGGTGCCGGCCGCCGCGCAGGATGACGTGGCAGTCGCGGTTGCCGCGGGTTTCGAAGATCGCGGCCTGGCCCATCTTGGTCATGCCCATGAAGGCGTGCTGCGCGGCAGCGGCGACGATGGCGTCGGCGGCGATCTTCACGCCGCCGTCGGTGCCGTTCTTGAAGCCCACCGGGCAGCTCAGTCCCGACGCCAGCTGGCGGTGGCTCTGGCTTTCGGTCGTGCGCGCACCGATCGCGCCCCAGGCGACGAGGTCGCTGATGAACTGCGGGCTCAGCAGGTCCAGGAACTCGGCGCCCACGGGCAGGCCCATCTCGACGATCTCCAGCAGCAGCCGCCGTGCGCGTTCCAGCCCCTCGTTGATGGCGAAACTGCCGTCCAGCCGCGGGTCGTTGATGTAACCCTTCCAGCCCACGGTGGTGCGCGGCTTCTCGAAGTAGGTCCGCATCACCACCAGCAAGGCGTCCTGCAGGGGCTCGGCGGCGGCCTTGAGCCGGGCCGCATAGTCCAGCGCCTGGTCGTGGTCGTGGATCGAGCAGGGCCCGACGACGACGATCAACCGGTCGTCATGACCCCGCAGCACGGCGGCGATCGCAGCACGGCTGCGTTCGACGAAGGCCAGCGTGGCCTCGGAGCCCGGCAGCTTCTCCAGCAACAGCGCCGGCGTGATGAGCGGGCGCACGGCACCGATGCGCGTGTCGTCGGTGCGCGTGCTGTCGCGCGTGGCGGGATGCGGGCGAACTTCGCGGTCGCTGTCGGCAGCACTGGCGTCGGTGGTGTCCATCCCGGGATTGTCGTGTCATCCCGCCCGCCCGCCGGCAGTCTAGACTTCGCGCCATCCGATGATCGACAAGACCTGCCCCGACCCCGCAGCCGCGCTGGCCGACGTGCAAGACGGCGCCACCGTGATGATCGGCGGCTTCGGCACCGCTGGCCTGCCGAACGAACTCGTGGCGGCGCTGCTGGCCCAGGGCGCGCGCGACCTCACCATCGTCAACAACAACGCCGGCAATGGCGAAACCGGCCTGGCCGCGCTGCTGGCCGCCGGTCGCGTGCGCAAGATCATCTGCAGCTTCCCGCGCCAGGCCGACAGCCACCACTTCGACCGCCTCTACCGCGCCGGCCGCATCGAGCTCGAACTCGTTCCGCAGGGCAACCTGGCCGAGCGCATCCGCGCCGCCGGCGCCGGCATCGGCGGCTTCTTCACGCCCACCGGCTACGGCACCGAACTGGCCCGCGGCAAGGAGACGCGCCAGATCGACGGCCGCATGTACGTCTTCGAGAGCCCCATCCACGCCGACGTCGCGCTCATCAAGGCCGAGCGCGGCGACCGCTGGGGCAACCTCACCTACCGCATGACGGCGCGCAACTTCGGCCCGGTGATGGCCATGGCTGCGAAATGCACCATCGCCAGCGTGCACGAGATCGTGCCACTGGGCGCGCTGGACCCGGAAGCCGTGGTCACGCCGGGCGTTTTCGTGCAGCGCGTGGTGCGCATCGAACGCGCGGCCACGTCGGCCGGCGGCCTCAGCAACGCCGGGGCCGCAACATGAAGAAGTGGACGCGTGACGAGATGGCCCGGCGCGTCGCCCGCGACATCGCCGACGGTGCCGTCGTCAACCTCGGCATCGGGCTGCCGACGCTGGTGGCCAACCACCTGCCGCCGGACCGCGAGATCATGATGCACAGCGAGAACGGCGTCATCGGCATGGGCCCGGCGCCGCCGCCGGGTGAGGAAGACTACGACCTCATCAACGCCGGCAAGCAACCGGTGACGCTGCTGCCGGGCGGCTGCTACTTCCACCACGCCGACAGCTTCGCGATCATGCGCGGCGGCCACATCGACGTCTGCGTGCTGGGCGCCTTCCAGGTCTCCGGGGGCGGCGACCTCGCCAACTGGCACACCGGCGCTCCCGACGCGATCCCGGCCGTCGGCGGCGCCATGGACCTGGCCACCGGCGCCAGGAAGACCCTGGTGATGATGGAGCACACCACGAAGGCGGGCGCGCCGAAGATCGTCGCGGCGTGCACCTGCCCGCTCACCGGCGTGGCCTGCGTCAGCCGCATCTACACCGACCTGGCTGTGCTCGACATCACGCCGGCGGGCCTGCGCGTGGTCGAACGCGTCGACGGCCTGAGCCTGCAGGACCTGCAGGCGGTCACCGCGGTGCCGTTGATCGGCTGACGGCCCCCGGCCGCGGCACGGGCGGCGCCGCGGCGCTGGCGGGCGTCGCACTGATGCCGCTAAGAAAACCCTAAGCCGGCGGCGCGAGGATCCTGCCCAAGGAGCCCGCATGAAGCCGCAACACCGCCCACACCACCCACACCGTTCACTGCGCACGGGCAGCGCCGCCGCGCTGGTCGGCATCACGATCGTCCTGAGCTGCTTCAACGCCGCTGCGGCGACGCCGGCCGAACTGCTCGATGATTACCGCAACGCCGCCGGCGTGGTGCCCGCCCCCGCGCGCGGGCAGAAACTCTTCACCACGCCGCAGGGCCGCGACTGGAGTTGCGCCTCATGCCATGGCGCCGTGCCCACGCAGACCGGTCGCCACGCCGCCACCGGCAAGCCGATCAGTGCCCTGGCCCCGGCGTTCAACGCCGAGCGCTTCACCGACAGCGCCAAGGTCGAGAAGTGGTTCCGGCGCAACTGCAACGACGTCGTCGGCCGCGAATGCACCACGGCCGAGAAAGCCGACGTGCTGGCCTGGCTGCTGACGCTCAAGCCGTGACCGTGCCCGGCGCGACGGCCGCGCATCCGACCTCGCACCCCCCTTCATCGATCGGAGTTACCGCATGACACCCATGACACCTTCCTGGCGGCGCCCCGCCCTGCTGGCAACGCTGGCCGCCATGGCACTGGGCACCACGGCCCGCGCCGACGACGACCGGCGTTCGCCGCCTGCCCCGCTGTTGCCCAAGTACCAGCAGGAGTGCGCTGCCTGCCATGTCGCCTACCCGCCCGCGCTGCTGCCGGCCGCGTCATGGCAGAGGCTGATGTCGAACCTGCCACGGCACTTCGGCACCGACGCCTCGCTCGATGCAGCCACCGCCAAGGAACTCGGCAGCTGGTTGAACCAGCACGCCGGCACCGCCAAGAAGGTGCGACGCGACCCGACGCCGCCACCCGAAGACCGCATCACCCGCGCCGCCTGGTTCGTCAACGAACACCGCAAGGTGCCCGCCCCGACCTGGCAGCTGCCGGCGGTCAGGAGTGCCGCCAACTGCGCCGCCTGTCACATCCGTGCCGACGAAGGAGATTTCAGTGAACGCAACATCCGCATCGCGCGCTGAGCTGCACGCGCCCCAGGGCAGCGCACGCCGGGTGCTGGTCTGGGACGCGCCGGTGCGCATCTTCCACTGGCTGACGGTGCTGAGCTTTGCCGGCGCCTACCTCACTGCCGAGAGCGAACGCTGGCGACTGCTGCACGTGACGCTGGGCTACACGATGGCCGGGCTGGTGGTCTTTCGCCTGCTGTGGGGCCTGGTCGGCACACGCCATGCGCGCTTTGCCAGCTTCGTGCGCGGCCCGGCCGCTGTGGCGCGCTACCTGGGCTCGCTGCTGCGCGGCAAGCCCGAGCACCACGCGGGCCACAACCCGGCCGGCGCACTGGCCATCGTGGCCTTGCTCGGCCTGGCGCTGGCCGTCACCTTCACCGGCTGGGCCACCTACGACGGCCTGTTCGGGGGCTGGACCGAAGACGCTCACGAAGCCGCCGCCAACGGCATGCTGGCCCTGGTGGGCCTGCACATCGCGGCGGTGGTGCTGGCCAGCCGGCTGCACCGCGAGAACCTCGTCGGCGCCATGGTCAGCGGCCGCAAGCTGGGCACGCCGAAGGATGCGATCCGCCGCGCCTGGACCAGCGTGGCCACGCTGATGCTGGTGGCGGTGCTGGGCTTCTGGTGGCAGCAGTGGCAGGCCGCGCCGGCCGGTGGCTTGCCCGGCGAGCGGCCCGTCGCGGCGGCCAGGGCCGGCCACGACAGGCATCACGACGACGACTGAGCGCCCGCTCCGGCCTGAACCCGAACGCCACAATCCACCGCATGCGCATCCTGCTGGCCGAAGACGACACGCTGCTGGGTGACGGTTTGCGTGCCGGCTTGCGGCAACGGGGCTTCCAGGTCGACTGGGTGCGTGACGGCGCCGCCGCCGAGCGTGAGTTGCGGGCCGAGCCCTATGCCGCCGCGGTGCTCGACCTCGGGCTGCCGTTGCTGGATGGGATGGATGTCCTGAGTGCAGTGCGCCGGGCCGGCGTGACGCTGCCGATGCTGGTGCTGACCGCCCGCGACACGGTGCCTGATCGCGTGCGCGGCCTGGACACCGGCGCCGACGACTACGTCGTCAAACCCGTCGACCTGGACGAGCTCGCGGCGCGCTTGCGCGCCCTGGTGCGGCGCGCTCATGGCCAGGTGCAGGAGCGGCTGGTGGCCCAGGACGTGGTGCTCGACGCGGCGGCGCGCAGCGTGACCCAGGCCGGCGTCGCGGTGGCCCTGTCCACGCGCGAGTTCGACCTGCTGCAGGTGCTGATGCTGGGGGCCGGCCGCGTCTTGTCGCGCGAGCAGATCGAGCAGCAGCTGTACAGCTGGGGCCAGGAGGTCGAGAGCAATGCCGTCGAGGTGCACGTGCACCACCTGCGCCGCAAGCTCGGGGCCGCACTGATCCAGACCGTGCGCGGCGTCGGCTACATGCTGGTGCGCCATTGACCAGGCCGGCGCACTCGCTGCAGGGGCACCTGCTGGCCTGGGTGCTGGGCGTGGTGGCCAGTGTATGGATCGCCACGGCGGCGCTGACCTGGGTCGACGTCAGCGATGAACTCGACGAGCTGCTCGACGGTCACCTGGCACAGGCCGCGGCGCTGCTGGTGGTGCAGCAGGCCGGTGAAGTCGAAGACGACGACCGCACGCTGGATGCCCCGACGCTGCACAAGTACGCGCCGCAGGTCGCGTTCCAGGTCTTTCACGACGGCCGGCTGGCACTGCGCTCGGCCAACGCGCCGGCCTTGCCCATGGTCGAGCAGAGCAAGCGCTTCAAGTCGGGCTTCAAGACGGTGCGCATCGAAGGCACCGACTGGCGCGTGTTCGCCGCCCGTGGCGCCGAGCGCGATGTGCAGGTCTACGTCGGCGAACAGCTGAAGTCACGCGCCGCCATCCTGTGGGCCGTGCTGCGCAGCACGCTGTGGCCGATGGCGGTGGCGCTGCCGCTGCTGGCGCTGGTGGGCTGGTGGGCCATCCGCCGCGGGCTGCTGCCGCTGCGGCGCCTGGGCGGCGTGCTGGCGGCGCGCCAGGCGCAGTCGCTGCAGCCCGTGGTGCTGAAGGATTCGCCCTCGGAACTGAACCCCATGGTCGACGCGCTGAATGGCCTGCTGCAGCGCATCGGCACGCTGGTGGAAGGCGAACGCCGCTTCACCGCCGATGCGGCGCACGAGTTGCGCACGCCCATCGCCGCCATCCGCGCCCAGGCGCAGGTGGCGCTGTCCGAGGCCGACGCCGCGCAGCGCCATCATGCACTGCAGGCGGCCCTGGATGGCTGCGACCGTGCGACACGACTGGTCGAGCAGTTGCTGACCTTGTCCCGGCTGGAAGCCCAAGCCACACCGTCCTCGCGCACGGTGGACCTGGCCGCGGTGGTGCGCCAGGCGGTGGCCGACGTGGCGCCGCGGGCCGTCGGCAAGGGCCAGACGCTGGAACTCGACGCGACCGAACGCTGCCCGGTGGCCGCCGACGAGATCCTGCTGGCCGTGCTGGTGCGCAACCTGGTCGACAACGCCGTGCGCTACAGCCCACCGGGCGCACGCGTGTCGGTGAGCGTGCAGCGTCAGGGTGACCGCGTCGCGCTGCGGGTGGAGGACAGCGGTCCCGGACTGGCGCCCGCGGTGCAGGGGCGGCTCGGCCAGCGCTTCTTCCGCCCGCCGGGCCAGGACGAGTCGGGCAGCGGACTGGGCTGGTCGATCGTGCGGCGCATCGCCGAGGTGCAGCGTCTGGACATCGACATCGGGCCCAGTGCGATGCTCGGCGGATTGGCAGTTCAGGTGTCGGCGCCGGCGGCGGCGGAGCCACCCGACGCCGCCAGTTCCCTGTGAGGCACCACAGACAGCACCGGCATGCGGCCCGTCGGACCCCGTCGATCCGCGTGCTTGCGCAGGAGTGCCCAATCTCGATCTCGACCGTCCCGCTGCCGGACCAGGCGTCAACGCTGGCCGCTCAACGCAACTCCAGCGCCCGCCACTCGCTACCGGCCAGCGCATGGCCGCCGGCGTCCAGCGCCAGCACGCGCCAGCGCAGCGCCTGGCCGCGCTGCGCCTGCACGAACCACGGCGGCGCTTCGTATTGGCCGCCGCCTGGCCGCACCAGCGCCGACAGCACTTCCTTGTCGGCGGCGCGCACTTCCAACCTGTAGAGCACGGCGTCGGCGCGGTCGACCCAGCTGAAGCGCAGCGCGCTGTCGGCCACCACGATGCCGGCCGCCGGCGCGATGGCGGCCAGCGCCGCCGGCACCGCGCGCAGCCCGGCGATCGTCTGCGCCGAACCCACGTAGTAGCGCAGCACCGGCATCGGGAATCCGGCCACCCCGCCCGCCACCGCAAGGCGGCCACCGCCGGTGTTGGAGGTGGCCTCCTTGTCGTCGCTGGCCTCCACGCGCAACAGTAGCTTGTAGGGGCCGTCGGTGTCGTGCGGCAGGCGGGCCGGGTCGGGGCCGCGCAGCGTCACCTCGCCCGTCGGTGGCAGGAAGACCTCGAAGCGCTCGACCAGCGTCCACCGCCGCTGCTGCGCGCGCCGCTCCACCGGCAGCGTGGCGGCACTCAGCAGGTCCTCGTCGGTCGGCTCGGGGTCGCCCGGCAGCACCACTTCCCAGCGCCCGCGCAGCGTGCCGCTGCCGTTGTAGAAGATGCGTGCGGCCAGGCGCGGCGGCAGTTGGCCGCGTGGCAGCGCCAGCACCGTGGGCCGGGTGCCGGCGACGTCGAAGGCCAGCCGCACGTCCAGCAGCGCCAGCGGCGTGCGCGCGCCGCCGCCGGCCATGCGGCAGGTGACGACGACGTAGCGCTCGCCACCGGGGCCGGCAAAGCGGCGCACGTAGAAGAAGGCCGAGTTCAGGCCCGCCTGCGCGTCCTGGTAGGCGCGGCGCGCCACCGAGGCCGGGATCGTCATGATGTCGGTCAGGTTGGTGAAGGCACCGCTGGTGCTGGTGCGCGAACGGTCCAGCCCCAGCGGCAGCCGGCCGTAGATGGTGCCCGGCAGGCAGGGGTTGCTGGTCTGCACCGGCACCGGCAACTGCAGTTGCGGGTTGGCGGCCATCAGCGCCGGCTGCAGTTCGCCGCACCAGAAGGCCTCGACCGCGGTCTCGCCCGGGTCGAGGTTCTGGAACGACAGGAACACCGTGGTCGGGCCCGAGGAGCGCACGTTGACACCGAACGGGTTCACCGCGGTCACGGCCTGTGCGGCGAACCCGATGCAGCAGGCGAGCAGGAAGACGAGGCAGGCACGCATGTGGGTCTCCCGGCCCTAGAAGAAGCTGATCGACACGCCGACGTCCACCCACCAGCTGCGCACGTCGCTGCTGAGTTCGAAGACGCGGTCACGGCTGCGGTCGCCCTGGCGTGCGATGCGCACGAAGGCCTGCCCCGGCAGCGGGCGCTCGAGGCCGGGCACCGTGAAGCGCCAGCTCGACTGCAGCTGGGCGCCGGTATTGCGCGCGCTGGCGCGGTCCAGCGAGTCGTCGTTCAGGTTGTGGCTGAGGCTGGCGGCGTGCGACCAGCGCTCGCTGGCCTGCCAGTCGATCCCGAACGAGCCGCCGGTGACCCAGGTGACCAGCCCCTGCTCGATGCTGAGCGTGCGGCTGCGGTTGAGGCTGGCGTTGACACGCAGCGTCTCGCTCAGTGGCCATGCCGTCGAGACCTGGTGGCCGAGGCTGCGGAAGTCGGCCTGTTCGCGCCCGGGCTGGCGGTTGTCCTGGTGCGAGCGTGACAGCGCGTAGTTCACCGTGCCTTGCCCGACGGTCCAGCCCAGGTTCAGCTGCTGCGTGCGGTTCAGCTGGTCGGGCCGGTGCGTGGCGGCGATGCCCGAGTCCTCGGCCCGCGGCGCGTTGACGGCACGCTGGTGCACACGCTGCCAGTTGGCGCCCAGGATCGGCCACCACGAAGGCTGGCCCGCCGTGCCCCACCATGCCGGCAGCGGCAGGTTCAACACCAGCGTCTGCTCGTCGCTGCGGGTGCGCAGCAGGGTGGCAATGCGCTCCAGGTTGTCACTGCGCCGTGACGCCAGCCATTGCAGTTGCGCGCCCTGCAACGCAGCCTGCAGCTGCACACGCGTCAGTTCCTGGTCGGCAGTGACGAAAGCGCCCAAGGTGCGGTACAGCGGCGCCGCGCGCTCGTGGCGCAGCCCCAGGCTCAGGTCCACCGGCTGCGCCTGGCCGAACAGCGGCGCCTGCTGCAGCAGCACCACTTGCAGGTCGGCCAGGTGGGCCGAACGGGTCTCGGTGCGCACCGCCTGCGACTCGCCGCCCTGCGCCAGCAAGGGGTCGAAGGGGTTGCTGAAGCGCGACCTTGCCAGCGCCAGCTCGCCCGCCACCCGGCCACCCGCCGTGCGGCCCAGCAGTCGCAGCCCGAGACCCCGGCTGCGTTCGGCGTCGGGCACCTCGCCGGTGTCGAAGCCGCTTCTGGCCACACTCGAGGCGTCGAGCCAGGTCAACTCGGCGCGCAGCCCGCCGGGCCGTTCGGGCAGCAACTCGAGACCGAGGGTCAGTGCGCCGGTGTGCTGGTCGGCTTCTTCCAGGCCGAGCAGATCGTCGGCGCCGA
Organism: Rubrivivax sp.; assembly: GCA_030680415.1. Classification (GTDB taxonomy): domain Bacteria; phylum Pseudomonadota; class Gammaproteobacteria; order Burkholderiales; family Burkholderiaceae_C; genus Rubrivivax. The sequence goes on along the minus strand of JAUXVE010000083.1, from coordinate 10,499 downwards.
CGACGGCCTTGCCATTGAGCGCCGTCAGCGACAGGTCCAGACCCGGCGCCAGGCGTGTGCGCGCGGCCAGGCCGCGGCTGGCGACGCCGTTGATCAACAGCGGATGGTTGCCGTAGTTCAGGTGTCCGACCTCCAGCGCGTGTTCGCCGCGCGCAAAGAGCAGCCGGTACTCGGCCAGGTCGACCTTCGGCGCCCGTGACTGCAGTTCGGCATAGCGCAGCGCCTCGGCGCGATGGCTCGAGCCGCCGACACCCGCCTGCGCCTCGAAGCGCCAGCCACCGCGCGTGCCATTCCAGGCCAGACCCCCCTGGCCCACGGTGTCGGCATAGGTGCCACGAGGCGAGCTCGGCTGGCCGTCGTTGCGGCGGTCGGCGGCGCGCGACTTCAACTGCAGGTCGGCGCGCGGGGTGAACTCGCTGCGCTCGAAGCCCGCCGCGCTGCGCACGCGCAGCGGCAGCCGCGCGACCTCGGTCCAGGTGCCGGCGTCCCAGGCCACCAGCTCGGTTTCGCCGGGCGCCCAGGTGGTGACGCCCGGAACCAGTTCCAGCACTCCGGGGGCCGCCAGTCGCAGCAAGGCCGTCACGTCGCTGGTGCCGACGAAGACGCGCAGCCGGCGCCAGCGCTGCTGCAGATCGGCATCGATGCGCAATGTCAGCGTCTCGTCGTCGGCTACCCAGTGGCCGTCGAAATCGGCTGCCACCGCCTGCGCGGCAGCGGTGCCGGCGGTGCCGGCCAGCGCCGCTGCCAGCGCGGCGGCAATGCAGGTCCGCCAGGGTGCATGGCGCCGGCGCGCCGGCCGGCTGTGGGTCGCCACCATCTGCCGCTTCCCCTCGTGCTCTTGGCTGTTGATCGACGGCAGTGTCGGCAGCACGGTCGGGGGCGCCCATCCCAGGAAGATGGGAGCGTCGGCTCCCGGTTTCCTGGGATGGGCGGGGTGCCATCCCGGCGCCGACACTGCCACACCATGACTGCCTCCCTGGGTGCCACCGCCAGCCTGTGCGTCGTGCTGCTCGGCTCGGCCTTGGGCGCCCACGTGCAGGCGGCGCAGGAGTGCCGCTACAGTGCCGAACATGGCGCGCCGGGGCGCACGCAGACACTCACGCGCACGCTCAGCGTCGGCGAGATCCATCGCCAGCCGTTGCCGGCGCTGGCGCGGCTGACGAACCACGGGCCGCACGACATCCGGCTCACCTTCGACGGCGCCGCGCCACGCCAGCTGTCCCGCGACGCCCGGGAGCCGGCACAAGGCCGCTTCCGCGACGGCGTGGCGCTAAGCAGCGTCGAGTGCCTGCCGGGACGCAGCGCCGGTCCAGCCGCCGGCGCCGAGGGCGGCACCCTTGCACGGCACGGCCGCTTCGCTGAACATGCGCGCTGACCATGCACACCGTACTGCTGCTCGAAGACGACCCGGCGACGCGTGAACGGCTGGCCGGCATCGTGCGGGCCAGCCCCGGCCTGGCGCTGGCCGGCGCCTTCGGCGACCTGAAGAGTGCGCTGGCCTGGCTGACGGCGCACGAGCCGCCCCGCGTGCTGCTGGTCGACCTGCAGCTGCCCGACGGCAGCGGCATCGACCTCATCCGCGCCGCCCAGCGGCTGGCGCCGCAGGCCGAGGCGATGGTCATCAGCGTCTTCGGCGACGAAGCGCACGTGGTCTCGGCCATCGAGGCCGGCGCCACCGGCTACCTGCTGAAGGACGCCAGCGCCGACGAGATCGCGCAGGCCATCACGCGGCTGCTGGCCGGCGAGGCGCCCATCAGCTCGGCCATCGCGCGCCACCTGTTGCGGCGTTTTCGCGCCACGCCTGCGCTGCCGACACCGGCGGTGGCCTCGCCCTTGACGACGCGTGAAGGCGAGGTGCTGCAGCTCATCGCCAAGGGCCTGTCGTACCAGCGCATCGCCGAGACGCTGGTCATGTCGCCGCACACCGTCACCACGCACATCAAGCAGATCTACCGCAAGCTGGCCGTCAATTCGCGCGGCGAGGCGGTGTTCGAGGCGCAACAGCTCGGCCTGCTGCCGACGCAACGGCCGTGATCCGGCGCTGGCGGCGCGTGCTGGCGCTCGCCGCAGCACTGGGCGTCACAGCGCTACCCTGGCTGCTGGACTACTTCGGCGCGGCGCCCGCGTCGACGCTGCTGCAGACAGCGCGCTTCGGCGAAACGGTCGACGACGAAGCGGCCCGCGAACAAGCCTTGCCCCACCGCTGGCACACCGACTGCAAGGACTGCCGCACCGTCTGGTACCGCTTCGAGATCACGCAGCCCGAGCTGCCGCGCGACACGCAGGCACTGCTGCTGCCGGCGGTGGGCCAGAACGCCGCGGCCTACCTGAACGGTCGCCTGCTCGGCGCGGGCGGCCGCTTCAGCGACCCGGCCGCGCGGCTCGGGCAGCGCCCGCTGCTGCTCAGCGCACCGGTGTCGCTTTGGCAGCCTGGCCACAATCGCCTGTACGTGCTGGTGAAGTCCGAACGGCCGCGCTTCGGTTTCATGCCGGCTCCGGCCCTGGCAGCCGAAGCCACGCTGCAGCCCTTGGCGCGCTGGCGCAGCCTGCTGGCCGTGACGCTGCCTCAGGTGCTGGCTGCGGCGGCGGCGATGCTGGGGCTGGTGCTGGGTGTGATCTGGTACTACCGCCGCCGCGAGACCGACTACGCGTGGCTGGCCGCCACCGCATTGGCCTGGGCGCTGCACGGCTTCAGTGCGCTGGTGCTCGAGCCGCCCTGGCCGATGCCCTGGTGGGACGCCTGGCTGCTGGCGACGCTGGCGCTGGTGGCCGCCTCGCTGCTGGCGCTGGCCCGCCGGCTGGCCACCGAGGCGCCGGCCCGCCTGGCCCCGGCGCGCCATGTCGCCCTCGTTGTCGTCATGGTGCTGGCCGCCGCGGCCACCGCGTGGGAACCCGAGGGCCGCGGGCTCGAGGTCGCGCGAGCGATGACCTTGATGGCATGCGCCGTCGCCGGCCTGCAGTGGGCACGCGCCGGCTGGCGGCGTGACGATGCGCGCCGCTTCGTGCCGGGCTTCATGCTCGTCGTGGTCGCCGTGGCCGAGGCCGCGGCGGTGTTGGCGTCAGCGCCGCTGAGGCCCGCCCTGGCGCTGCCCCTGGCCATGGCCGTGATGCTCGGCATGGCCGGCTGGCTGCTGCTGCTGCGCTTTGTCGAGACGCTGAACGCCGTCGAGCTGCTGAACGTCGATCTCGAGTCGCTGGTGCAGGCGCGCACTGCCGAGCTGCAGACGCAGTTCGAGCGCGTGCGCGAGCTCGAGCGCCACCAGCTCATCGCCGCCGAGCGCGAGCGGCTGATGCGCGACATGCACGACGGCGTCGGTGGCCACCTGGTGTCGATGCTGGCGATGCTGGAGGCCGACCACCGCCGCCCCTCCGAGCTGGCCACCGTGGTGCGCAACGCGCTGGACGACATGCGGCTGATGATCGATTCGCTGGAGCCGGTGGACGACGACCTGAACGCCGTGCTGGCGATGTTCCACGACCGTCTGACGCCCCGCCTGCGCGCCGCCGGCGTGGCGCTGCACTGGGACGTGCAGCTGCTGCCGGTGGTCCCCGGGCTGACGCCCGCACGTGTGCTGCACGTGCTGCGCATCCTGCAGGAGGCGGTGACGAACGCCCTGCGCCACGGCCACGCACGCACGCTGTGGATCGGCGCCGCCGTGGCGGCCGGCGGCGTGCACATCGAAGTGCGTGACGACGGCAGCGGCTTCGACCCGCAGGGCGTCGCCAGCGGCCGCGGCTTGAAGAACATGCGGCGGCGGGCGGACGAGGTGGGTGCGACGCTGGGCGTACACAGTTCACCGGGCCGGGGCGCGACGGTCAGGGTTGTGATGTCGCTGGCCTGAAGCACCCTTGGCCTTGCTGGCGCCCCTGCCGATGCCGCGACAACGGCAACCCGCCGGCGCTCAGCGGCTGCTCAGCGGCAGGCCCACCGCCCATCCGTGCCCGGCTGGCAGAGATCCGGCGCACCGCGTTCCTGCCACAGCCGCGTCAGGCCGAGCTCGCTCATCGCTTCGGCAAAGCCGGCTTGCTGCCGCACCGCAGCCAGCTCCGGCCACCACAGGTACTCCAGCCACAACCTGGGCGGCTGCCGGGCATGGTGGCGGATCGCCTGCAGGCTGCGCCGCACGTCGCCGAGCAGTGCGTACTCGAAGAAGTAGTCGCTCATGTAGTGGCGCGTGCTCGGGTCGTGCCCGTCGAGGAGTTGCGCCGCGGGCTCGCGTTCGCGCGCATCCGCGACACCGCGCGCATAGGCCGGTACCCAGTCGGCCGGGCGTTGCGTATTCGTCGCATACGCCGTCATTGCGCGCTCGAAGTCAGGCCAGTCGGCGCGCCGATGCGCCAGCACGGCGTCGAAGAGGTCCAGGCTGCCGTGGCCGATCTGCCGCGCCACGGTCAGCAGCTCGCGCATGACCTGGTCGCGGCGCTGCATGCCGTGCGTCGTGGCCAGGTATTCGATCGACTCGGCGTCCAGCGCGTCCAGTCGTGCCGCCTCGAAGGCCAGGGCCTGCGCCCGCTGCACGTAGCCGGCCATCAGATACAGGCGCGCCACGATGCGCAGCACGCCCGGCTGCTGCTGGGCGTGCTGCAGCAAGGCGTCGCCGCGTCGAAACGCCTCGTCCCAGCGCCGGCCGTCGATGGCCGCGTTGAGCAGCAGGATGTTGCCGCGCCGGTCGCCGGGATCGACTGCGAGCAGCCGTTCGCCGAGCTTGTGGGTCTCGCCCATCAGCGCCGCCTGCGCAGCCGCGGCCTGTGCGGCGCTGCCCTGGTCGGCCGGCCCGCCGGTCTCGAAGCCGTCGAGCCGGCTGCGCAAGGCCATGCGCAGGTACAGCGAAGGTGCATGGTCGGGCTCGACGGCCAGCACCTCGTCGACGAGTCGCAGCGCCTCGCGGCGCTCTTCGATCGCCGGGCGGCGGAAGAGCTGCGTCGCGCGCAGGAAGCGGGCATAGGCTTCGGCGGCGATCGTCGGCTCCGTCGCCGCGCTCGCCGGCTGGCCGAGCGCCGGGGCGGCTTCGCGTGCCACGCGCGTGGGCAAGCCCTGCAGGTCGCTGGCCGCCATTTCCTCGTCGATGCGCCAGCGTTCGCGGTCGCCGCGCATGTCGTGCAGCACGAGCTGCACGCGCAGCCGGTCGCGCGGCAGCGACTGCAGGCGTCCCTTCACCAGGTAGTCGACGGCGAGCAGCCGCGACAGTGCCCGATCGTCGAGGTCGGCCGCGATCTCGGCGCCGGTGGAGCGGCAGGAGGCGACGCGCAGGCCCGGCAGCCGTGCCAGCCGGTTGACCATCGAATCGCACACCGGCCCGGCCAGACCCGCGGCCTGCGGGTCGTCGGCCGCGGTGACCAAGGTCCGGATCGCGAGGCCCGGCGGCATCGCCTGGGCACTGCGCTGCAGTACGCGGTCCAGCGTTGCGGCCAGGGCATCGGCCGCTTCGGCATCGGCACGCGGCGGGACAGGCGCCAACCACCAGCGGCCGATGCCGACAACCAGCGCGGCCACCAGCAGCAGCAGCACCAGCACCGCCAGCACCAGAGCGCGTCGCCGGGTAATCATGCCCGGATGCTAATTGCAGGCGACGCCGGATGTGGCCACCCCTACCGGGTTCCTGGGATGGGCCTCGAATGCGTGGCAGCCGAGACTGCATCCGTTGCCCACACCGCGCACGACGGCGGCACAGGCAATCCCCAGCACCCGCAACACAGGAGCATCGACATGAACACCCCCAAGCGACAACACTGCACGGCTGACGGCGAAACGGCCTTGCTGCGCACGCGACGGCACGCCGCCGGCCAGGCCCTGCTTGCCGCCGCCGCGCTGTGCCTGGCTGCGTTTGCGGCGCCAGCGGCCGCCGCGCCCGGCGCCAAGTGTCCGGCCAGCACGGCGGCCGGTACCGTGACGTCGCAGTTCTCCAACAACGTCCTGCGCTGTGAGCGCCGCGCCATCGCGCAGCCGGTCTGTCCCCCCACCCACCTGAACTACGTCGTTCAGGGCGGGCAAGACGTGTGCAAGACGGTCAACATCGCCATGCCGCCGCCGGGGCCGTTGAGCAAGACGCCTCAATGCGGTCCTGGGATGAGCCTGGTGCCCGACGGTGGCGCAGGCAACCGCGACCAGTGCCGCGGCGGCACGACCAACGTGATGCCGATGGTGGGCGACTTCTGATCCCGACACGCCGCCGCGAACTGCGGCGGGTGCCCTCAATGCGGCACGACCAGCGGTTCCACCCAACTCAGGGTGGTCTTTATGCAGAGGTCGCGACCGTTCGCACCGGCATCCTGCGCCAGGGCGAAGGTGGCCGGGCAGTCCGGGTACTTCGTCACCAGGACGGCGCCCGTCGCCGACCCCCGGTAGTAGTTACAGTTGTCGCGGCCTCCCACGACGACGACGAAGGCACCGCCGACGCCGTCGATGAGGACGCCGTCGGCCATACCCCGCATGTCGCAAGGCGGCACCGGCATCGAAGCCACGACCAGCGGCTTCCGACAGCGCAGAACGCCGCCGCTCCACTGGGTTTGCGCACCGGCCGGGCAGTAGGCCCGGGGCTGCGCCCCAGCGTCGGCGACGCACAGCAGCGCAGTCGCCGCCACTGCGGCAAACCAGCTTCGACGGCAAGGGTCGGCGTGTTTCATCGTGCGCGCCGTCAATTCGCCGTCACGATCCAGCCGACCAGGAAGCCCCCGCCCTGCACCTCGATGTAACCCACCGTGTCGGCGGGATAGCCGGGGCCCGCCCCATCGACCGGGGTGTACGAATAGTGGAAGCCCTTGCCGAGGCCTTCCATCTGCCAGGTGACGAAGACCCGCTTGTAGAGGTCCTTCAGCATGGCGTGGGCCGACGAGGCAGGCACGAGCTTGAACAGCCATCGCGCCAGGCCGTCGGCGCGGCCGGCGACGCGCTCGTCGGCGTCGTCCAGCGGCCGTGACGATTGCAGGTGGCACTTCTTCGTCGTCATGTTGAAGGTGTAGCCCGGCGGGCAACCGGTCTTGCCCGTGGGGCCGACCTGCAGCGGCGGCGACGTCGATCCCCCGCTGCTGCCCATCGGAGGTGCCGACGAGCCGCCGCACGCCACGCTGAAGGCGTTCTTCACGCTGGCCGACAGGTGGTTGACGTTCTGGTCCAGCCCGCCGGCGGCGGCCAGGCTGCTGAAGGCAGCCGTCGGGACCTTGATCGCTGGCGAGCCGGGCTTGCGGTTGAGGTAACCGACGCCGCCGTTGGTGGTGTGCATCTCCTTGACGACGCCGTTGCACACCAGCGCCTGCGTGACGCGGGTCTTGCCCGCGACCGCGGCCGAGGCCACGCGATAGATGCCGGTGGCACCCGCGCCGGTGCCGGCGCTGACCAGGGCGGTAAGCGTGGTGGCCGACGCCGCCGGTACGACGGCCGTACCGGCCAGGCACACTGCGGCGGACACGAAGCCGCGCCACACCAGCGTGCGGCGCGGGGCGAAGGGCAGGTCATCGTTGGGCATGATCCATCTCCTGGCATGAGGGTGAAGGGCACGCCGACAGGCCTGCTTGCCGTGCATGCAAGGCCTCGCGGCGCGATGTGCAGGCAGTGTTTCCCGCTGCGCGGCGGGCCGGCATCCCAGGAATCCGGTAGGCGGCCGTCGGTGCACAGGGCTCTCAAGTGCTGCGCGACACGCTCGGGGTGTTGAGCCCAGCGTAGTCGTGCACCGGCGGCGTGCCCACTGTGGCCTGGCCGGGCTGCGCCACGTTGTTCGCGATCGGCAGCTTGTCGGTGCCCGAGCCCGCTGTGAGCGGAGCCCAGCGCATGGTCGAATGCAACCGTCCAGCGGGCCTCTTGCGGCTGTCCTTGCTTTGCTTCAGAGTCCATGCGGTGGCAAGCCGGTGTGGCCACGCGTTTACCTCAGTGCCCGGCCATCCGCAGATGCACTCGACCTCGAAGAATCGCAAGCGCCCACCGCCCAGGCCGGATATCGAACGGGCCTTGCACCTGGCCATGCAGGAGCACCAGGCCGGCCGCTTCGAGGCGGCGCAGGGGCACTACCAGGCCGTCCTGTCGGCGCAGCCCCGGCACCCCGATGCATTGCACCTGTGCGGCGTGCTGCACGCCCAGCTCGGCCGGCACGACCGTGCGGCCGAGCTCATCGCACAGGCCATCGGGCAAGACCCGCGTGAGCCGATGTTCCACAACAACTTCGGCAACGTGCACATGGAACGCGGACGCTTCGAGCAAGCCGAAGCCGCCTACCAGCGCGCCCTGGAGCTCGACGACCGGCTGGTCGACGCGCTCAACAACCTGGGCGTGCTGTGGAGCAACCGCGGCCGGCCCGACGAGGCCGAACGCGCGCTCCGGCGCGCGATTCAGCTCTCGCCCGGCTTCATGAGCGCCCGCCTCAACCTGGCCAACCACCACCTGCGGTCCAACCGTGCCGGCGACGCGGTGCAGGTCTGCCGCGAGGCCCTGCAGCAGGCTCCGCTGCACGCCGGTCTGCGCGAGGCGCTGGCCAAGGCGCACATGCGCATGGATCGCGCGGAACTGGCACATGAGGTCTTCCAGGAATGGCTGGCGCTCGAACCCGACAACCCACAGGCGCGCTACCTGCTGGCGGCCTGCACCGGCGACGCGGTGCCCGATCGTGCACCCGATGCCTACATCAAGGACACCTTCGATGCCTTCGCAGGCAGTTTCGATGCCAAGCTGGCGGCGCTGGGATACCAGGCCCCGGCGCGCGCGGCCGAGGCCGTGGCGCGCCGGGCCGCAGAGCCGGGCAAGACGCTGCGTGTGCTGGATGCCGGTTGCGGCACCGGGCTGTGCGGCCCCTTGCTGGCGCCATTCGCGTCGCATCTCACGGGCGTCGACCTGTCGCAAGGCATGCTCCGCAACGCCCATGCCCACGGTGTCTACGACCGGCTGGTGCAGGGCGAACTGGTGGCCTTCCTGGACCGCCATCCGTGCGGGTTCGACGTCATCGTCTCGACCGACACGCTCATCTACTTCGGCGCCCTCGAAGCCTTTGCGGCGGCGGCCCGGGCGGCCCTGCGCGCCGGCGGGCAGCTGAGCTTTTCGGTCGAGGCGCACGACGATGCCGACGGGCTGCCAGCCTATCGGCTGCAGGCGAATGGTCGCTATAGCCATCGGCGAACCTATATTGAGCGCGTGGTGGCCGGGGCGGGTCTGGAGATGTTCGAGATGCAGTCGCTGGTGGTGCGCACCGAACTCGGCGCCCCGGTGGCGGGCTGGCTGGTGACCGCGCTGGCGCCTGCGTCTGGTTGAGGCCGGCCAGGCCCTTGCCGATCAGGCTCGCGCTTCGCAGCTTGCGCTGCGACTTCGCCGATCTTCCCGCCCCTGCGCACGCGCGGGTCGGTCGGCGCGTCGAGGCGGACATGGCGTTGCCCTCAGGCGTTCATGCTGCTACTGAAGACGGATCTCGCCGTCGAACAGAGCCGGCTGCGGCGCCATCCTCTTGATCCAGCGCAAGTCGCATCGATCGGGCCACACATCCTGTGGACCTTGTCTCGAAAGGTGACTTGACGCGACGAGCAGAAAGGCGTCAACTGGCTCTCGAAGAGCAGTGAAGAGATCGGTACCTGTTTCCCGCAGAACTGATCGTTCTCACCGTCGTGAAAGGAGGGCAGACCTATCGCGAAGTCTCACCTTACAACTCCCCCCACCACCGGCATCGAGATGCCGGTAGACATCACCCCCATGTGATGTAAGGATGCCGCCGAGAGTGGCATTGCGGAATGCCCTGCAATACAACGCAGGGCATTTCTGCTTCTGCGGGAGCGTCGGGATCATCGGTCGATCCTGTGGTCGGCGCTGCAGCAGGTGGGCAATTGTCGAGCGGTCCGACGAGCTTCTTCGTCACCAGCGTGGGCAGCGGCAAGGGGGCCGATCTCGGCGGCCTGGCCGGCGCCGACGCCCATTGCCAGAAGCTGGCCGCCGCGGCCGGCGCCGGCGCCGGCGCGAAGACCTGGCAACAGCATCGGCAAGGCGACCGCGCTCGACGAGCGCGGCAACGTCATCAAGGGCCACGGCGACACGCCGAACGAGCACGACATGCTGACCGGCTCACGCGCCGACGGCACTGCCTTCGCGCCGCAGACCGACACCACATGCCGGGCATGGACCAGCAGCAGCGAGGGTTCGGCCATCGTCGGCCACCACGACCGCATCGGCCCGCTGCCCGAGAACTGGGCCACGTCCTGGAACTTCTCGCACCAGTCGGCCGGCTGCAGCCAGGAGGCGCTGGTGCGCACGGGCGGCGCGGGCCGCTTCTACTGCTTCGCGGCCAACTGAACGCGGCGCGCGGCGCGGCGCCCGGCGCGCGCAGATCGCCTCGATGCCGGCCAGCCCGGACTGAACCGGGCCGGCCACATCGATTCGTCGCGCCGGGGTTGAAGTCCCGGCTCAGTCCGCCTGCTTGCGCAGGAAGGCCGGGATCTCGATCTCGTCCATGCCGTTGCTGGACAGCGCATCGACCTTGGCCGCGGCCTGGCTGCGCGCGCTGCGCCACACGCTCGGGGTGTTGAGCCCGGCG
>JAUXVE010000079.1 GCA_030680415.1 Rubrivivax sp. | reverse complement strand
CCGAAACGAGGACGTCTGGCATGAAGAATCTGCGTGGCAGCACGCTCGTCGGATAAGTAGCCGGAGTCTACCAGACTGTCCAAGACAGATTCTAAATCAACGGGTTGCACTTGTTCAAAATCATCTTCAACCTGTGCGTAGGGTCGAAGTTTTGCCGCCAGTTCGGCACGGGTGTACTCGCGGCGCGCCAGATATTGCAAGGCGCGCCCGCGTAAACTAATTTCAGGCTTTTTCTTCACCTGCAAGTGCCAGTTTTTCGGCCGCTTTGGCTTTCGCTGCCGCCTTCGGGGACTCACCGGCTTCGATCAGCGCAACGCCGACGATCGTGCGAATCTTGTTTTCAATTTCGAACGCCATTTCCGAACGCGTACGCAAAAATTCACGCACATTGTCTTTGCCCTGACCGATTTTCTCGCCGTTGTAGCTGTACCACGAACCGGATTTTTCGATCAGCTTGTGCAATACGCCCAGATCGATAATTTCGCCTTCGCGGGACGTCCCTTCGCCGTACAGAATATCGAACAAGGCTTCTTTGAACGGCGGGGCCACCTTGTTTTTGACGACTTTTACACGCGTCTCGTTGCCGATGACTTCATCGCCCTTCTTGATCGCGCCGGTGCGGCGGATGTCCATGCGCACCGAGGCGTAGAACTTGAGCGCGTTGCCGCCGGTCGTTGTTTCGGGGTTGCCGAACATGACGCCGATCTTCATGCGGATCTGGTTGATGAAGATGACCATGGTGTTGGTCTTCTTGATCGACGACGTGAGCTTGCGCAGCGCCTGGCTCATCAACCGTGCCTGCAGGCCGGGCAGGCTGTCGCCCATTTCGCCCTCGAGTTCGGCCTTGGGCGTGAGCGCGGCCACCGAGTCGATGACGATGAGGTCGATGGAGCCCGAGCGCACCAGCGCGTCGACGATCTCCAGCGCCTGTTCACCGGTGTCGGGCTGCGAAATCAGCAACTCCTGGAGGTTGACGCCCAGCTTTTGCGCGTACTGGATGTCCAACGCGTGCTCGGCGTCGATGAAGGCGCAGGTGCCGGCAATCTTTTGCATCTCGGCAATGACCTGCAGCGTGAGCGTGGTCTTGCCGGAGCTCTCCGGGCCGTAGATCTCGACCACTCGGCCGCGCGGCAGGCCACCCACGCCCAAGGCGATGTCCAACCCCAGCGAGCCAGTGGAGACGACCTGGATGTCTTCGATCTTCTCGCCGTCGGCCAGGCGCATGATCGAGCCCTTGCCGAACTGCTTTTCGATCTGCGCCAGCGCGGCCTGCAGGGCCTTGGCTTTTTCGGTGTTCAGCGCTTTGACGGGTGCATCCATGGTGGCCTCCTGAGTGTGCATCGATTATGGCAGAGACTGGATATTCGTACAGCTATTTCTAGGGGGTGGGTGTCTGCCCTCAGCCGGCGGGGCCGACGCCCGCCTAGAATCGACGCACCCGCCGGACAGTGCGTGGCCATGCAGCCGCAGCCCAGAGGAGACAAGCGCATGCGTATCCTCATCGCCGAAGACGACCAGATCCTGGCCGACGGCCTGTTGCGTTCGCTGCGGGCCGCGGGCTACGCGGTCGATCAGGTCGGCACCGGCAGTGAGGCCGACGCCGCGCTGGCCTCGCACGAATTCGACCTCGTGATCCTCGATCTGGGCCTGCCCAGGATGCACGGCTTCGAAGTGCTGCGCAAGACACGCGCCCGCGGCAACAGCGTGCCGGTGCTGATCCTCACCGCCGCCGACAGCGTGGAGCAGCGCGTCAAGGGCCTGGATCTGGGCGCCGACGACTACATGGCCAAGCCGTTCTCGCTGCAGGAGCTGGAAGCCCGCGTGCGCGCGCTCACGCGGCGCGGCCTGGGCACCGCCTCCAGCCTGCTCAAGCACGGCCCGCTGACCTTCGACGCCACCGGCCGCGTGGCTTACCTCAACGACCAGATGGTGGAGCTTTCGGCGCGCGAATTGAGCCTGCTGGAGGTGCTGCTGCAACGCGCCGGCCGGCTCGTGAGCAAGGACCAGCTCGTCGAGCGCCTGTGCGAGTGGGGTGAAGAGGTCAGCAACAATGCCATCGAGGTCTACATCCACCGCCTGCGCAAGAAGATCGAGCAGGGGCCGGTGCGCATCGCCACCGTGCGCGGCCTGGGCTACTGCCTGGAAAAAATTGCGGCCTGAACGCGCCTGCCGGCCGGCACTGCGCTGCGGCGCCTGACACCGATGTTCTCCCGCCCCGAACAGCGCTCGCTGTTCGGCGAGATCCTCGACTGGATGCTCGCCCCCTTGCTGTTGCTGTGGCCGATGAGCCTGGGGCTGACCTGGATTGCCGCGCAGGCCATCGCCAATGGCCCGTATGACCGCGACCTGGCCGAGGTCGTGCGCGCGCTGGCGCGCCAGGCCGAAGTGCAGACGGCACCCGGTGCCGGCTCCGTGGAGGCGGCACGCGCAGCACTGGAACTTGCCGCCGCGGCGCTGACGCGCGCCGACGATGAGGACCGCATCTACTTCCAGGTCCTCGGCCGCCGCGGCGAGCTGCTGGCCGGCGACGCCGAACTCGCGGTGCCGTCCGACGGCGCTGCCAGCGGCACGGCGGTGCGCTTCCGCGACGACCAGGTCGGCGACGAGCCGGTGCGCGTGGCCTGGGTGAGGCTGACCGACCAGCGCCAGGGCGACGACAGCGAGGCGCTGGTGCAGGTCGCCGAAACGCTGGGCAAGCGCTCGACGCTGGCCACCGAGATCATCAAGGGCGTGATCCTGCCGCAGTTCGTGATCCTGCCGCTGGCGGTGATGCTGGTGTGGTTCGCGCTCTCACGCGGTATCCACCCGCTGGCGCGCCTGCAATTGCGCATCCGCAAGCGCGAAAGCACCGACCTGAGCCCGATCCCCGAAAGCGACGTGCCCGACGAGGTGGTGCCGCTGGTACGCGCCATCAACGACCTGCTGCAGCGGCTGGACCGCACCATCGCCGCGCAGCGTCACTTCCTGGCCGACGCCGCGCACCAGCTGAAGACGCCACTGGCCGGCTTGCGCACGCAGGCCGAAGTGGCGGCGCGCGAAATCGACAGCGGACGCAGCGACCCGGCGTCGCTGCGGCATTCGCTGCGTCAGATCGCGGTGTCCAGCCAGCGCGCGGCGCACATGGTCAACCAGCTGCTGGCGATGGCGCGGGCCGAAGACGCCGGGCTCGAGGCGCGGCGCCGGGCGGTCGATCTGGCAGCGGTGACACGCGCCGTGGTGCGCGACTTCGTGCCGCGCTCGATGGCGCGGCGCATCGACCTCGGTTACGAGGGCCCCGAGGCCGGCAGCGGCGGCACCACGCTGATGGCCGAGCCGGTGCTGCTGAGCGAGATGGTGCGCAACCTCGTCGACAACGCGCTGCAGTACACGCCGACCGGCGGCACGGTCACCGCGCGCATCGTGCCCGACCCCTTCGGCCAGGTCGTCGTGCTGCAGGTCGAGGACAGCGGCCCCGGCATCGCGCCGGCCGAGCGCGAGGCGGTGTTCCGGCCCTTCTACCGCGCCCTGGGCACGCAGGTCGACGGCAGTGGCCTGGGCCTGGCCATCGTGCAGGAGGTGGCGCAGCGCCACGGCGCCGAGATCACGGTCAGCGACGCGCGGCCGCGCAGCGGTGCCACCGCCACCGCGCCGGGAGCCCTGTTCACGGTGCGTTTTCCGCTGCACGGCGGGGCTGTTGCAGCCCCGCTGCCGCCCCCGCCGGCGGCCGCTCGGTCCTGAGAACGCCCGCAGGCGTTGGACGGCCGCGCCAGCGTGTACAGCGCAGCGACGTCGTCTTCGGCGTCTGCGGCGGCGACGGTCGGGCACGGCACGACCGTGCTGCCGGTGGCCATCAGCTCTGCACCAGCCGGCGGCTCTTGGCCACCGACATCAGGATGCCCAGGCCCAGGCCCAGCGAGACCATCGCCGTGCCGCCGTAGCTGACGAAGGGCAGCGGCACCCCGACCACCGGCAGGATGCCGCTGACCATGCCCATGTTGACGAAGGCGTAGGTGAAGAAGCTCATGCTCACGGCGCCGGCCAGCAAGCGCGTGAAGACGGTGGGCGCCTCGGCGGCGATCATCAGGCCGCGCACGATGAGGAAAGTGAAGCACAGCAGCAGCACCAGCACGCCGGCAAGGCCGAATTCCTCGCAGAAGGCGGCGAAGATGAAGTCGGTGGTGCGCTCGGGGATGAACTCCAGGTGCGTCTGCGTGCCCTGCATGAAGCCCTTGCCGGCGAGGCCGCCGGAGCCGATGGCGATCATGCCCTGGATGATGTGGAAGCCCTTGCCCAGCGGGTCCTTGGTCGGGTCGAGCAAGGTGCACACGCGCTGGCGCTGGTAGTCGCGCAGGAAGGGCCAGTCGACGCCCGGCTGGCAGATCGCGTCGGCGGCGAGCACCAGTGCGCTTATGCCCACGGCACCCAGCAGCAGCGCCGGCAGCACGAGCTTCCACGACAGCCCGGCGAAGAAGATCACGTACAGGCCGCCGGCCAGGATCAGCAGCGCGGTGCCCAGGTCGGGCTGCTTGATGACCAGCGCCGCCGGCACCACCAGCAGCGCGGCGGCGACGACGAAGTCGAACACGCGCAGCTGGCCTTCGCGCTTCTGGAACCACCAGGCGAGCACCAGCGGTGCGGCGATCTTGAGGATCTCGCTGGGCTGGATCACCAGCGGGCCCAGCGCCAGCCAGCGTGTCGCCCCCTTGCGCGTGATGCCGAAGAGGGCCGTGGCCACCAGCAGCGCCAGGCCGGCCGTGTACAGCGGCACCGCCAGCTGCTGCAGCTTCTGCGGCGGCACCTGCGCCGCCAGGAACAGCACGCCCAGCGCCAGCAGCATGTTGCGGCCGTGGTCGACGAAGCGCGTGCCATGGTCGTAGCCGGCCGAGTACATGGCCACCAGGCCCACCGCCGCCAGCAGTGCGATGGCCAGCAGCAGGGGGCCGTCGAAGCCGCCGAAGACGCGTTTCAGGCGCGGCCAGGGCGAGGCCTGCTCGAAGACGGCGCTCATCGCATGGGCGGCTGCGTTGCGGCCAGACGCTGCGGCATCGCTGGCGCGGGCAGCGCGGTAGCGGCTGCCGCCGCCGCGCCGGGGGCCGCCTGGCCGGGCAAGGGCACCTCGTCGGCCCGCCGCGGCGTACCGATGGGTGCCGCCGACTTGCCCTCACGCGTGGCGGCCAGGTCCTCGTCGCTCGGGTAAGCACCGAGCAGCAGGTAGTCGAAGACGCGGCGCGCGATCGGCGCCGCCGCGGCAGCACCGAAACCGGCGTTTTCCACCACCACCGCCAGCACCACGGTCGGGGCATCGATCGGCGCGGCGGCGATGTACAGCGCGTGGTCGCGCTTGTACTCGTCGATCCTGGCGGCGTTGTACTTCTCGTTGGCCTTGATGCCCACCGCCTGCGCGGTGCCGGTCTTGCCGCCGCTCGCGTAGGGCGCGCCGGCGAAGACACGCGTCGACGTGCCCTCCTGCGTCACGCCGTGCAGCGCGTCTCGGATCAGCGCCACGTGCTCGGGCTTGAGCGGCAGCGGTTGCAGTGCGTCGCTGGCCACGTGCTTGCGCTGGCCGGTGATGACGTCCTCGATCTCGCGCACCAGCCGCGGCTTGTAGCGCTGACCGCCCGACACCAGGGCGGCAGTGGCGCTGGCCAGTTGCAGCATGGTGAAGTTGTTGTAGCCCTGGCCGATGCCCAGCGAGATCGTTTCGCCGGCATACCAGCGCTGTTGCTCGGGTCTCTTGTAGTAACGCTTCTTCCAGGCCGTGGACGGCAACACGCCGGTCACTTCGCCGTCGACGTCGATGCCCGTGCGCACGCCGAAACCGAAGGGTTCCAGCTGGTCGTGGATGAGGTCCACGCCCAGCTCGTTGGCCAGCGAGTAGTAGTAGACGTTGCTCGACTTGACGATCGAGCGGTGCATGTCCACCGGCCCCACGCCCTTGTCGCCGTGGCTGCGGAAGGTGTGGTTGCCGAACTGGTAGGTGCCGCCGTCGTTGATGATCGCTGTCGGGCTGCGCTTGCCGCTGTTCAGCGCCGCGATGGCCATGAACGGCTTGAAGGTCGAACCCGGCGGGTAGGTGCCGCGCAGCGCCCGGTTGAGCAGCGGCTTGTCGGCCGATTCGTTGAGATCACGCCAGCTTTCGACGTCGATGCCATCGACGAACAGGTTGGGGTCGAAAGTGGGCTTGCTGACGAAGGCCAGCACCTCGCCGCTGCGCGGATCCAGCGCCACCAGCGCGCCACGGCGCTCGCCGAACAGGGTCTCCACCAGCGCCTGCAGGCGGATGTCGATGGCCAGCACCAGCTTGTTGCCGGGCGTCGGCGGGTGGCTGTTCAGCCGCCGTACGGCGCGGCCGCTGGCGCTGGTCTCGACCTCCTCGAAGCCCGCGGTGCCGTGCAGCTGGCGCTCGTAGCTCTGCTCCAGGCCGAGCTTGCCGATGTAGTCGGTGCCCTTGTAGTTGCCCTGGTCGGCCTCGTCCCAGTCTTCCATGGCCTTCTTCTCGGCGGGGTTGATGCGGCCGATGTAGCCCAGCAGGTGGCTGCCGGTGTCGCCCAGCGGGTAACTGCGGAACAGCCGCGCCTTGATGTCCACCCCCGGGAAGCGGAAGCGCTGTGCCATGAAGCGCGCCACCTCCTCGTCGCTGAGCTTGGTGCGGATGGGCAGCGACTCGGCGCCCTTGAGCTCTTCCTGCAGGCGCTTGAAGCGGCGCCGGTCGCGCGCTGCGATCTCGACCACGGTGGCCAGTTCGTCGATCAGCGCGTCGAGGTCGGCGGCCGCGGCGCGGCCGCGCTGCGGCGCCAGCTCCAGCGTGTAGGCCGAGTAGTTGGTGGCCAGCACGACGCCGTTGCGGTCGACGATGAGGCCGCGGTTGGGCACGATGGGCACCACCGCGATGCGGTTGTTTTCGGCCTGCGTCGCCAGGTCCTCGTGGCGGAACACCTGCAGGTGCACCAGCCGCGCCGCCAGCAATGCGAAGGCCAGCAGCACGAAGACGGCGGCCGCGAACAGGCGGCCGCGGAAGCGGCCGATCTCCTGCTCGATGTTCCTGAGTTCCGTGTTCATGGGGGCCAACGAAGTGTGCGCGGCGACTTGTTCACAGCGGCCGATTCTGGTCCGGATCGGGCGCGCGCCGCTGCGGCGCCAGCAGCAGCAGCGTCACCAGCGGCCACAGCAGCGCCTCCAGCAGCGGCGCCAGCAGCAGCCACCAGCCGGGAAACATGTCGCCGGCCAGCAGCCGCACCACCAGCGACACCACGTGCGCGGCCAGGAACACCGGGAACACCTGCAGCGCCTGCTCGGCGATGCCGAACCACAGCAGCCGGCGGTGGATGGTGATGGCGACGAAACTCAGCAGCGTGTAGGCCAGCGCGTGCTGGCCGAGCAGCGCGCCCTGGTGCACGTCCATCAGCAGGCCGAAGACGAAGGCCACGCCGACACCGACGCGGCGCGGCTGGTGCACGTTCCAGAACACCAGCGCCACCGCCAGCAGGTCGGGCAAGCCGGGCTGACGACCCAGCGGCAGCATGTTGAAGGCGCAAGCCAGCGCCAGAGTCAGGGCGATGAAGAAGGGGTTGACCGGCAGCAGCAGCTGGTCCGAACCGCGCGGCATGATCATCGGCGCGCCCCCGGTTGCGCCGCCTTCATGGCGTGCCCGGCGTGCGCCGCGACGGCGTTGTCAGTTGCCGCTCGGCGCGCACCGGCGAGGCCGCGGCGGCAGCCTCGGGGCGCGGCGGCAGTTGCATCGCCAGCGGCTCGAGCACCAGCACATGGCGCACGCCATCGGGCTTGGCCGTGGGCGTCAAGACGATGCGCGCGAAGCCCGACTCGACGCGCCGCTCCACCGTCGCCACCCGCGCCACCGGCAGTCCCGGCGGGTAGACGCCATCGACGCCGCTGGTGTGCAGCAGGTCGCCGACCTGCACGTCGGCATTGCCCGACATGAAACGCAGTTCGACGCCGCCACGGCCACCGAAGGCTGCGCTGCGCTGCTGCGTGCGCGTGTTGAGCACCGGGATCGCCGCATCCTTGTCGGTCAGCAGCGTCACCTCCGAGCTCAGCGCGTAGGCCTGCGTCACCTGGCCGAGCACACCGGCCTCGTTGATGACCGGCGCGCCCAGGGCCACGCCATGCGCCGTACCGCGGTCGATGAAGACCTTGCGTGAATACGGATCGGCCGCCTCGTACATCACCTCGGCCGGCAGCGAGCGCACCTTGATCGCCGGGCGCAACTCCAGCAGCGCGCGCAGGCGCGCATTCTCCTGCCCCAGCTGCTCGGCGCGCGCTGCGCGCTCGGCCAGCACCGCCAGCTGCGCCCGTGCCTCGCGTTCGTCGGCACGGGCCTGCTGCAGGCCGCGCAGGTAGTCGCTGCCGCCGTGCCACATCTGCACCGGCACCGCCAGCACGCGCTGCACCGGAAGCAAGGCCGTGGCCAGCGCGGCCCGCGCTGGTTCGACGACCTTGAAGCGCGTGTCGGCCACCATCAGGAAGACCGCCAGCGCCGAGAAGAAGGCCAGCTTGCTGCGCGCCGAGAAGCCCTGGCGAAAGAACGGCGGCGGTGTGCGGTCGAGCGTGCCCAGGGGCATGAGGGCGCTTGCGCGGTCAGCGCGTCATTCGGAAGTGAATATCGATCCCAGCCGCTCCATGCGCTCCAGCGCCATGCCGCAGCCGCGCACGACGCAGGTCAGCGGGTCCTCGGCCACCAGCACCGGCAGGCCGGTCTCTTCGGCCAGCAGGCGGTCGAGGTCGCGCAGCAGCGCGCCGCCGCCGGTGAGCATCATGCCGCGCTCGGCGATGTCGGCACCGAGTTCCGGCGGCGTCTGTTCGAGCGCGTTCTTCACCGCACTGACCATCTGGTTGAGCGGGTCGGTAAGGGCTTCCAGGATCTCGTTGGAGCTGATCGTGAAGCTGCGCGGCACGCCTTCGCTGAGGTTGCGGCCCTTGACCTCGATCTCCTTGACCTCGCTGCCGGGGAATGCGCTGCCGATGCTCTTCTTGATCATCTCGGCCGTCGGCTCGCCGATCAGCATGCCGTAGTTGCGGCGGATGTAGTTGATGATCGATTCGTCGAACTTGTCGCCGCCGACGCGGATGCTGCCCTTGTAGACCATGCCGCCGAGGCTGATGACGCCGACCTCGGTGGTGCCGCCGCCGATGTCGACCACCATCGAGCCCGAGGCCTCCGACACCGGCAGCCCGGCGCCGATGGCCGCGGCCATGGGTTCCTCGATCAGGTAGACGTCGGACGCCCCGGCGCCGAGCGCGCTTTCGCGGATCGCGCGCCGCTCGACCTGGGTCGAGCCGCAGGGCACGCAGATGATGATGCGCGGGCTCGGGCGCAGGATGGACCGCGGATGGACCATCTTGATGAACTGCTTGAGCATCTGCTCGGTGACGGTGAAGTCGGCGATCACGCCGTCCTTCATGGGCCGGATGGCCTCGATGTTGCCGGGCACCTTGCCGAGCATGGCCTTGGCTTCCTTGCCCACGGCCTGGATCGTCTTCTTGCCCTGCGGGCCGCCTTCGTGGCGGATGGCGACGACCGAGGGCTCGTCGAGCACGATGCCCTTGCCGCGCACGTAGATCAGCGTGTTGGCGGTGCCGAGGTCGATGGCCAGGTCGGTGGAGAAGTAGCGGCGCAGGGATGCAGCGAACATGGGCAGGTGGGTGGGAGGCGGGGACGCGCGCGGCGTGGCGTCGGGTCGGCGTCGGTGCGAATGGGGGAGGCGGGGCCGGTCAGGGCCGATGGAGGGCCGGTCGGGGTCGGGCGGCAGGCCGCGGAGCGCGTGGATCGGGGGTGTTTGGGGCCACAGAATCTTCCCGGGCGATGATCGCAGCAGTCGCCCACCACGGCCACCCGTGGCAAGGGTGTACAGGTAACCGTAGATAATAGCGTATTCAACCCCCGCTCCGAGGCAAAGTGCCGCTTTTTCGAGCACTACCAAGCCGCCTCTGGAGCTCGTCATGCCCCACATCCGATGGCCCTGACCCTGGCTGACGTGAGCCGCATCGCGCATCTGGCGCGGCTCCAACTGTCGAGTGCCGACGAGGCGCTGATGCTCGAACAACTCAACGGTTTCTTCGGCATCGTCGAGCAGATGCGCGCCGTCGACACCCGTGGCGTGGAGCCGCTGTACACGCCGCTGTCCGCCGTGCACGCGGCGGGCCTGCGGCTGCGCGAAGACGTCGTCACCGAGGGCGACCGGCGCGAGGCCAACCAGAAAAGCGCACCGGCCGTCGAAGACGGCTTGTTCCTGGTGCCGAAGGTGATCGAATGATCCGGCGCACGACCGTTCGAGACCGGCTCATGCCCGCTCGGGGGGCTGCTGCCTCCGGTGCCAGGGGCGCCCGATGAGCGGCGATCTGCACGATCTGGGCGTGGCCGACATCGGCCGCGCGCTGCGCCAGCGCCGTTGCTCCAGCGTCGAACTCACGCAACATTTGCTGACACGTCTTTCGACTCACGCCAGTCTGGGCACGGTGCTGTCCAGCGATGCCGGCCAAGCCTTGGAACAGGCGCGTGCTGCCGACGCTGCCTTGACGCGCGGCGAGACCGGCCCGCTGGTCGGCGTGCCGCTGGCGCACAAGGACATCTTCGTCACCGACCACGCACGCACCGGGCTGCCGTCGACGGCCGGCTCGAAGATGCTCGCCGGCTACGCCAGCCCCTTCGACGCCACCGTGGTGGCGCGGCTGGCAGCAGCCGGCACGGTGACCCTGGCCAAGCTCAACTGCGACGAGTTCGCGATGGGCTCGTCGAACGAGAACTCGGCCTTTGCGCCGGTGCACAACCCGTGGGACCTGCAGCGCGTGCCGGGGGGCTCGTCGGGCGGTTCTGCGGTAGCCGTGGCGGCGCGCCTGCTGCCGGCGGCCACCGGCACCGACACCGGCGGCTCGATCCGCCAGCCGGCCAGCTTTTGCGGCATCACCGGCATCAAGCCAACCTACGGCGTGTGCTCGCGCTACGGCATGATCGCCTTCGCCTCCAGTCTCGACCAGGCGGGGCCGATGGCGCGTTCGGCCGAAGACTGCTCCTTGCTGCTGTCGGCCATGAGCGGCTTCGACGAACGCGACGCCACCAGCGCCGAGCGGCCGCCCCAGGACTACCACGCAATGATGCTGCAGCCGCGCACCGGCGCCTCTGCCGGCCGGCCGCTGCAGGGCCTGCGCATCGGCCTGCCGCGCGAGTTCTTCCCGGCCGGGCTGGCGGCCGACGTCGACACCGCCGTGCGCGCCGCGCTGGCCGAGCTGGAAAAGCTCGGCGCCACGCTGGTCGACGTGAGCCTGCCGCGCACCGAGCTGTCGATCCCCGTCTACTACATCATCGCGCCGGCCGAGGCCAGCTCCAACCTCGGCCGCTTCGACGGCGTCAAGTTCGGCCACCGCGCGGCGCAGTACACCGACCTGATGGACATGTACAAGAAGACGCGCAGCGAAGGCTTCGGCCCCGAGGTCAAGCGCCGCATCATGATCGGCACCTATGTGCTGAGCCACGGCTACTACGACGCCTACTACCTGCAGGCGCAGAAGCTGCGCCGCATGATCGCCGACGACTTCCAGGCCTGCTTCCAGGCCTGCGACGTCATCGCCGGGCCGGTGGCGCCCACCGTGGCGTGGAAGATCGGCGCCCAGGGCGGCGACCCGCTGCAGGCCTACCTGGCCGACATCTTCACGTTGCCGGCCAGCCTGGCCGGCCTGCCGGGCATGAGCATGCCGGCCGGGTTCGGAGCCCACGGCATGCCGGTGGGACTGCAGTTGATCGGCAACTACTTCGACGAAGCGACCCTGCTGCAGTCCGCGCACGCCTTGCAGCAGGCCACCGACTTCCACCAAAGGAGGCCGACGTGAGCGGCGCCGGGCTCGTGCGCGGTTTCGAGGTCGTGATCGGCCTCGAGACCCATGCCCAGCTGTCCACCGCCAGCAAGATCTTCAGTGGCGCCTCGACCACCTTCGGTGCCGCGCCCAACACCCAGGCCTGCGCGGTGGACCTGGCGCTGCCGGGCACGCTGCCGGTGATGAACCGCGGCGCCGTCGAGCGCGCCATCCGCTTCGGCCTCGCGGTGGGTGCAAAGGTGGCGCCGCTGTCGATCTTCGCGCGCAAGAACTACTTCTACCCCGACCTGCCCAAGGGCTACCAGATCAGCCAGTACGAGACTCCGGTGGTGCAGGGCGGCCAAGTCGAGTTCGTGCTCGACGGCGCGCCGCGCAAGGTGCGCCTGACGCGCGCCCACCTGGAAGAGGACGCGGGCAAGAGCCTGCACGAGGACTACCACGGCCAGACCGGCATCGACCTCAACCGCGCCGGCACGCCGTTGCTGGAGATCGTCACCGAGCCCGACATGCGCTGCAGCGCCGAGGCCGTGGAGTACGCCCGCGCGCTGCACGCGCTGGTGGTGTGGCTCGGCATCTGCGACGGCAACATGCAGGAAGGCAGCTTCCGCTGCGACGCCAACGTCAGCGTGCGCCGGCCCGGCGCGGTGCTGGGCACGCGGCGCGAGATCAAGAACCTCAACAGCTTTCGCTTCCTGCAGCAGGCCATCGACTTCGAGGTGCAGTGGCAGATCGACCGCATCGAGGACGGCCTGGCCATCGAGCAGGCCACCGTGCTGTTCGACCCCGACAGCGGCGAGACGCGCGCCATGCGCACCAAGGAAGACGCGCACGACTACCGCTACTTCCCCGATCCCGACCTGCCGCCGCTGATGATCGCGCCGGAGTGGATAGCGAGCGTTCGCGCGACGATGCCGGAGCTGCCGGCCGCCATGGCCGCACGCTTGCAGCAGCTCGATGGCCTGCCACCCGACGCGGCGTCGATGATGACCCAGAGCCGGCCCTTCGCGCGCTTTTACGAGGCGGTGCGCGACGGCTGTGGCCAGCCCAGGCTGGCGGCCAACTGGCTGATGGGTGAGGTTTCCAAGCGCTTGAACGCCCAAGGCCGGAGTATTGAAAGTGTGCCGGTCTCGCCACAACAGCTTGGGGAGCTGATCCGGCGGGTGGTTGACGGCACCGTCTCGAACAACGGTGCCAGGCAGGTGTTCGACCTGCTTTGGGCTGCAGGTCGTATTCAGGGTGAGGCATTGACGGAGAGCTTCGTTGACCGTGCCATCGAAGACCTGGGCCTCAAGCAGATGAATGACAGCGGCGCCCTCGAGGCCATCGTCGACGCCGTCATCGCCGCCAACGAGAAATCGGTGGCCGAATTCCGCGCCGGCAAGGACAAGGCCTTCAACGCGCTCGTCGGCCAGGTCATGAAGGCCAGCCAGGGCAAAGCCAACCCGGCGCAAGCCGGCGCGTTGCTGCGCAGCAAGCTCGGGTAAGGGGCGGCGCCGGGCCGCTCAGGGCTGCCTGGCGCCGGCTGCGCGTTTGGCAGGGCTGGTGGCCCCACCTTGGGCCGCCAGCGGCCCCAACGAACCGGGTGCCGCGCCCGCCCACAGCCGGCGCAGGCGCTCGAGTTCGGCGTCGTAGAGCTGGTTGATGCGGCCGAGTTCGGCTTCCTGGTTGGCGCTGGCCGCGCGCTGCGCCTCGGCCGCCACTTCGTTGGCGTCGATGGCCGCCTTGAGCTTGGCCGGCAGCGGCTTGGCCTTGTAGAACTCGGCATCGTCGCGCAACGGTTTGCCTTCGGCGGCCAGGTTCAGCAGGCGGACCTCGGAAGCCCGGATGGCCAGGCGCACCGTGTCCAGTGCCGCCTCGCGGGCGCGGTTGTGTGCCGCGTCGTTGGGGTAGCGCGCCATCAGGTTGCGATCGCGCCGCACGGCGTCGGCCTGGGCGGCGCGCGCCTCGGCGGCGGCCCGCTCGCGCGCCTCGCGCTCGGCGCGTTCGTCGGCGGTCAGCGTGCGCGGCACCACCAGGCGCACCGAGCCGTCGCGGTTGAGCACCTGCTGCTCGCGGTGGGTGCATTCGGGAATCGGGCGGTCGGCCGTGATGCGGCGCCCCTTGTCGTCGATACAGGTGTAGATGCCGGTCGGCGGCTTGGCGGGCTCCTGGCTCCAGCTGGCAGCCGCCCATGAACACAGGCCCAGCGCAAGCAGGCCGTGCACGACGCGCGCAAGCAAGACAGGGCCCACCATTCAGACTCCGTAGCGTTCGCGGTAGGCCCGCAGCGGCCCCGCGAAGGCGGCCAGCGCGGGATCGCTGGACTCGTTCAGATACTGCAACAAATCTTCGAGTGTCGCGATCGCCGCCACGTTCATCTGCAGCTGCTGCGTGACGTACTGCACCGCACTCCAGGGCGCATCCTGGCCGCCCTCGGTGGCGCGCTCCTGACGGTCGAGCGCGATCGCCACGCCGCAGGGTTGACCGCCGGCGGCCGTGATCATCGCGATCGATTCGCGCACCGAAGTGCCTGCTGAAATGACGTCATCGATGATGAGAACGCGCCCGGCCACCCTGGCGCCGACAAGGAGCCCGCCTTCGCCGTGGTCTTTGGCCTCCTTGCGGTTGTAGGCAAAGGGCACGTTGCGGCCGCGCCGCGCCAGCTCCACCGCCACCGCGGCGGCCAGTGTGATGCCCTTGTACGCGGGGCCGAAGATCATGTCGAAGGGCAGACCCGTTTCGAGCAGGCGGCGTGCGTAGAATTCCGCCAGGCGGCCCAGCTTGGCGCCGTCGTCGAAGTGACCGGCGTTGAAGAAATAGGGCGACAAGCGCCCGGCTTTGGTCTTGAACTCGCCGAAGCGCAGCACGCCGGACTGCACCGCGAACTGCACGAACTCCTGCGCCAGGGCCGGGTTGCGCTGCAGTGTCTGTGCGGCCGTCATGCGTAGGGGGCTTCCTTTGGGTTTCAGACTGGTCACACTCAACGTCAACGGCATCCGCTCGGCGGCCAGCAAGGGCCTGGCGGCGTGGGCCGAAAGCGCAGCCGCAGATTGTATGGGGGTCCAGGAAGTCAAGGCCCAGGCCGAAGACGTGGCCGGCCGCCTGGACCGCGTGGCCGGGCTTCAGGGGCACTTCCACTTCGCCCAGAAGAAGGGTTATTCGGGTGTCGGCCTTTTCACGAAGCGCTCGCCCAGTGCCGTGATCACCGGCATCGGCAGCAAGGCGTTCGACGCCGAGGGTCGCTGGATCGAGACGCGATTCGACACCGCCCGCCGCAAGCTCAGCATCATCAGCTGCTATTTCCCCAGCGGCTCCAGCAGCGAAGAGCGCCAGGCGGCCAAGTTCCGCTTTCTGGCACGGATCTACCCGCACCTGATGAAGCTCAAGGCCGAGCGCGAGTTCATCCTCCTTGGCGACATCAACATCGCGCACCACGAGATCGACCTCAAGAACTGGCGCGGCAACCAGAAGAACAGCGGTTTCCTGCCCGAGGAGCGCGCGTGGATGACCAAGCTGCTGACGCGCGGCGGCCTGGTAGACGTCTTCCGCACCCTCAACCCGCACCCCGAGCAGTACACGTGGTGGAGCAACCGGGGCCAGGCCTGGGCCAGGAACGTGGGCTGGCGCATCGACTATCACCTGGCGACGCCGGCCATCGCGGCCACGGCCAAGCGCGAATCGATCTTCCTCGACCAGCGCTTCTCGGACCATGCGCCGCTGACGATCGACTACGACTTCGAGCTCTGAGCGGATGCGGCCTCGTCGGCGCCTGTGGAGTCGGCCGCCGAGAGACCGGACCGGATCGACCTCGCGCCCGTGCCGATCGACGATCGCTCTCACGCTTCGTCGTGGCGTCGGATCAGGCCGGCGGCACGGCTTGCAACGGCGCGAAGCTGGCCGCACGCTTGTCCTGCCAGGCTGCGATGGCGGTGCGCATCTCGTCGATGTCGAAGATCGCGCTTTGCAGCAGCGTCATCTGTTGCAGCGCCTCGGCCGTGGAGTGGTCGGCAGCGTACTGCAGCGCCTGTTTGCTGCCGGCGATGGCCAGCGGCGACTTGGCCGCGATGCGTTCGGCCAGCGCCAGCGCATGGGCGAGCAGTGCAGCGGCGTCCGGCAACACGGCGTTGACCAGGCCCACGGCCAGCGCGCGTTCGGCGCCCAGGCGGTCGCCGGTGTAGGCCATCTCGCGCGCCACGCCCGCAGGCACGATCTTCGGCAGCCGCTGCAGCACCCCCAGGTCGGCAGCCATGCCGATGTGGATTTCCTGCACCGTGAAGAAGGCGCCGGCCGCACAGACGCGGATGTCGCAGGCCGCCGCCAGGTCGAGCGCGCCGCCGATGCAGCCGCCCTGCACGGCGGCGATGACGGGGAATCGCACCTCTTCCAGCACGTCGAAGCAGCGCATGAGCTGGCGCAGCGAGTCCTGGAAGGCCAGCCGGGCGCGTGCCGTGCTCGTGTCGAGCATGGTCAGGCCGGAGGCGAAGACCTCCAGCGCCATGCCGGCGCTGAAGTGCCTGCCGCTGGACGAGATCACCAGCGCGCGCGTGCGGCCGGCGGCGCTGAGCTCGCCGACGGCGTCGCGCAATGCCGGAAAGAATGCCGGGTCGAAGGTGTTGAGCCGTTCGGGGCGGCACAGCTGCAGGTGGGCGACGCCGGATTCGGCCTGCTCGATGCGGAAGGGGGTGTCGTTCATGACCGCCAGCATAGCCGTGGTTCAATTCGTCAATGGAAATCTTGACCACCGGTGACGGTCTGCGGCTGCACCTGCAGCGCTGGCGGGCACCCGGCGTGGCGCACGGCACGGTGCTGATCGTGCACGGCCTGGGTGAACACATCGGCCGCTACGAGGCGCTGGCCGCGGCGCTGAATGCCGCCGGCTGGCACGTGGCCGGGCACGACCAGCGCGGCCATGGCCGCAGCGAAGGCGCTCGCGGCACCATCGACGGGCCGCAGAGCCTGCTGGCCGACCTGAGCGCGGTCAGCGACCACGTGCGCGAGGGCGGTCGGCTGGTGCTGCTGGGCCACAGCCTGGGCGGCTTGATCGCGGCGCGATTCGTTGCCGAGGGCCTGAACCGCCGCGCCGAACGCTGGCAGCGCGACGTCGACGGCCTGGTGCTGTCCTCACCCGCGCTCGACCCCGGCCTGGGCCCGCTGCAGCGGCTGCTGCTGGCCGTGGCAGGGCGCGTGGCGCCCGACCTGCGCCTGTCCAACGGCCTCAAGCCCGAGTGGGTCTGCCGCGACCCCGAGGTGGTGCGCCGCTACGTGGCCGACCCGCTGGTGCACGACCGCGTGACGGCGCGGCTGGTGCGCTTCATCGTCGACGCCGGCAAGGTGGTGCGCGCGCGTGCACCGCAATGGCGCGTGCCCACGCTGCTGATGTGGGCCGGCGCCGACCGCTGCGTGGCCCCGGCCGGCAGCGCAGCCTTCGCCGCGGCCGCGCCGGCCGCGGTGCTGACGGCACGGGAATTTCCCGGCCTTTACCATGAGATCTTCAACGAGCCCGAGCGCGAGCAGGTGCTGGCCCACCTGGTGCGCTGGCTGGCTCGTTTCCAGACCCCGCCACCCGACCCGAAAGCCCTGCCATGAACGCACCTGTCCGCGATGTCGAAGCCGCTGCGCTTGCCGCCTACGCCGACGAGGCCTGGGACCAGCGCATCGTGCCCGCGCTGACCGACTACATCGCCGTCCCCGCCAAGAGCCCGATGTTCGACGCCGACTGGGCGCAGCACGGCCATCTGGACCGCGTGGTGCGCGACGCCGCGGCCTGGGTCGAGGGCCGCAAGGTCGCCGGGCTCAAGCTCGAGGTGCTGCGCATGGCCGGTCGCACGCCGCTGATCTTCTTCGAGATCCCGGCCACCAAGGCCGACTGCAGCGACACCGTGCTGCTCTATGGCCACCTCGACAAGCAGCCCGAATTCAACGGCTGGCGCAAGGACCTCGGGCCCTGGACGCCGAAGTACGAGAACGGCCTGCTCTACGGTCGCGGCGGGGCCGACGACGGCTACGCGGTCTATGCCGCGATCACCGCCATCGAGGCACTGGACCTGCAGGGCATCGCGCGGCCGCGCTGCGTGGGCGTCATCGAGGCCTGTGAGGAAAGCGGCAGCCCCGACCTGCCGGCCTACATCGATGCCCTGAAGCCGCGCCTGGGCAAGGTCGGCCTGGTGGTGTGCCTGGACAGCGGCGCCGGCAACTACGACCAGCTCTGGCTGACGAGCAGCCTGCGCGGCATGGTCAGCGGCGTGCTCAAGGTCGAGATCCTCACCGAAGGCATCCACTCCGGCGACGCCAGCGGGCTGGTGCCGTCGAGCTTTCGCATCCTGCGCCAGGTGCTCGACCGGCTGGAAGACAGCCGCACCGGGCAGCTGCTGCCCGAGAGTTTCCATTGCGAGATTCCTGCCGCGCGCGCCGCGCAGGCGCGGGCCACGGCGGCGATCCTGAAGGACGAAGTCTGGAAGCGTTTCCCCTGGGCCTGCGGCGCCGACGGCGGCCTGACGCTGCCGACCACCACCGACCCGGTGCAAGCGCTGCTCAACCGCACCTGGCGGCCCACGCTCAGCGTCACCGGTGTCGAAGGCTTCCCCGATCTGGGCAATGCCGGCAACGTGCTGCGCCCCTACACGGCGTTCAAGCTCAGCCTGCGCCTGCCGCCGCTGGTGGACGGGCACCAGGCGAGCCTGCAGCTCAAGGCGCTGCTGGAGGACAACGCGCCGTACAACGCCAGGGTCACCTTCCACCCCGACGGCCGCGCAGGCGCTCTGGGCGCCACGGGCTGGAACGCGCCCGAGCTGGCACCGTGGCTGGACGAGGCGCTGAACGCGGCGTCGAACGCGCACTTCGGCGCGCCGCTGGGCTACATCGGCCAGGGCGGCACGATCCCGCTGATGAGCATGCTGGCGCAGGGCTTCCCGCAGGCCCAGATGATGGTCTGCGGCGTGCTCGGCCCGAAGAGCAACGCCCACGGGCCGAACGAGTTCCTGCATGTGCCTTACGGCAAGAAGCTGACGGCGGCGGTGGCGCAGGTTATTGCCGCCTGCCCAGGCTGAGAACGGACCTGTCTTGCTCCCTCTCCCACTGGTGGGAGAGGGTTGGGGTGAGGGTTCTTGGCGAGCGTCCCACCCTCACCCCGGCCCTCTCCCGCCCAGGCGGGAGAGGGAGAGACGCCCGCGTCGGCGGGCCGTTCCTTCCTATTTGGCGGCGTCGACCTCGGCCGCCCCACGCCGCGCTTTCCAGGCGCCGAACAGCACGAGCACCCCCGGCACGCCGATCATCAGCCAGATGATGGTGCTGAGGTTGGCCTTGACCCACGGCACGTTGCCGAACAGGTAACCGGCCAGCGTCAGGCTGCACACCCACAAGGTACCGCCGGTCACGTCGTACAACGTGAACTTGCTGCGCGTCATCTGCGCCACGCCGGCGACGAAGGGCGCGAAGGTGCGCAGGAACGGCATGAAACGCGCCAGCACGATGGTCACGCCGCCATAGCGCTCGTAGAAGGCGTGCATGCGGTCGAAGGCGGCGCGGTTGAACCAGCGCGACTGCGGCCAGGAGAAGACGCGCGGGCCGACATGACGACCGATGGTGTAGTTGGTCTGGTTGCCCAGCACCGCCGCCGCCACCAGCAGCGCCATCGCCAGCGGCAGGCTCATCAGCCCCAGCCCGCACAGCGCACCGACCACGAACAGCAGCGAATCGCCGGGCAGGAAGGGCATCACGACGACGCCGGTCTCGACGAAGATGATCAGGAACAGCAGCGCGTAGACCCAGGCGCCGTAGGCGAGCACGAAGTCCGTCAGGTGGCGGTCGACATGCAGCACGAAATCGATCAGGTAGGCGGCGAGTTCCATGGCTCCTGGGTCCAGCTTCAGGTACGCGCCGGCGGCGGTTCGAGGTCGGTATCGGGCTCGGCGCGTTCCTCGGCCCGCATCTCGTCCAGCGGGCCGTCTTCGGCTGGCGATTCTTCCAGCGCCGCATCGGGAACGTCCTCGGTGAGGAAGCCGCCGCT
Source organism: Rubrivivax sp. (assembly GCA_030680415.1). Lineage (GTDB taxonomy): Bacteria > Pseudomonadota > Gammaproteobacteria > Burkholderiales > Burkholderiaceae_C > Rubrivivax. Next base: position 66,592 of record JAUXVE010000079.1, on the reverse strand, counting down.
CTGGTGCGCCCACAGCTTGGCGTAGTGTCCGCCCAGCGCGATCAGTTCGGCGTGCGTGCCCTGCTCGACGATGCGCCCCTGCTCGAGCACGATCAGCCTGTCCATGCGCGCGATCGTGCTCAGCCGGTGCGCGATGGCGATCACCGTCTTGCCTTCCATCAGCCCCAGCAACTGGTCCTGGATCGCGACCTCGACCTCGCTGTCCAGCGCCGAGGTGGCTTCGTCGAGCACCAGGATCGGCGCGTCCTTGAGGATGACGCGCGCGATCGCGATGCGCTGGCGCTGGCCGCCGCTGAGCTTGACGCCGCGTTCACCGACATGCGCATCAAAGCCGGTGCGGCCCTTCCAGTCCTGCAGGCCGAGGATGAACTCGTGCGCCTGCGCCTTCTTCGCCGCCGCCACGATCTGCTCGTGCGTGGCGCCCGGCCGGCCGTAGCCGATGTTGGCGGCAATCGAACGGTGCAGCAGCGAGGTGTCCTGCGTCACCATGCCGATGGCGGCACGCAGGCTCTCCTGGGTGACCTCGCGCACGTCGTGGCCGTCGATCCGCAGGCTGCCTTGTTCCAGGTCGTGAAAGCGCAGCAGCAGGTTGACCAAGGTGCTCTTGCCGGCACCCGAGCGGCCGACGACGCCCACGCGTTCACCGGGGCGGATGACGAGGTCGAGGTCGTCGAGCACCTTCAGGCCGTCGGCGCGGCCGTAGGTGAAGCTCAGGTGTTCGATGCGGATCTCGCCGCGCGTCACCTCGAGCTCGCGCGCCTGCGGCCGGTCGCTCATGGCGTGCGGCACGGCGATGGTCTCCATGCCCTCCTGGACGACGCCGATGTTTTCGAAGATGCCGGTCACCTCCCAGCTCACCCAGCCGGCGACGTTGGCGATCGTCCAGGCCAGCGGCAGCGCCGTGGCCACCGTGCCGGCGTCGACGACACCCTGGCCCCACAGCGTGATGCCGATGGCCGCCGTGCTCACCAGCAGCAGCGCGTTCAGCGCCGACAGCGTGGTCATGAAGGTGGTGATGAGCCGCATGTGGCGGGCGATGGCGCCGGTGTGCTCGTCGATGACCTCGCGCACGTAGGCGTCCTCGTCGCGCGCGCGGGCGAACAGCTTGACGGTGAGGATGTTGGTGTAGCTGTCGACGACGCGGCCCATGACCATGCTGCGCAGTTCGCTGCTGGCCTTGGCGAGGTCGCGCATGCGCGGCACGAAGCGGCGCAGGAAGACCACGTAGCCCACGAACCACAGCGCGGTGGGCACCGCCAGCCGCCAGTCGGCCAGGCTCATCAGCACCAGCGCCGACAGGCCGTAGACGACGATGTACCAGACGGCGCGGATGCTCGACACCACGCACTCGCGCACCGCGTTGCTGGTCTGCATGACGCGGTTGGCGATGCGGCCGGCGAAGTCGTTCTGGAAGAAGGGCCAGCTCTGCCGCACCACATGCCAGTGGCTCTGCCAGCGGATCAGGCTGGTCACGCCCGGCACCACGGCGTTGTTGCGCACCAGGCTGTCGAGCAGCAGCGCCAGCGGGCGGCCGATCAGCACCAGCAGCGCCATGCCCACCAGCATCGGCATCTGGTCGGCCAGCGCTGCGACGCGGTCGGTGTTTTCCATCAGCCGCACCAGGCGGCCGATGAACAGCGGGATCAGCGTGTCGATCAGCGCCACCAGCAAGCCGGTGACGAACATCATGCCGAACAGGCCGCGCGCCTGGCGCACGTAGTGCCAGTAGAAAGCCAGCAGGCCCTGCGGCGGCGCGGTGCCGGGCAGGGCCGTGGGGCGGATGCGGCTTTCGAAGAAGGCGAACATCAAAAGCGAATGCCGCCCGGCGCCTGCAGCAGGCACCGGGCGGCGAGCCGTGGTCAGGGCGTGGATTGTCGCCGCAGTCGGGCGGCGGCGCAGCGCCTACGCTTACGCGGCCGGGCTGCTTTCGTTCGTGATCCAGGACGCACTGATGGAACACGCTGTGGAGCGTGTGCTGCCGTCCGCGCGCCTGTCCAGCCTCGCGCTGTGGGGCGCCATGCCCACGCGCAAGCATCTGCCGGCGGTCACGCCACGGGATGGCGGACCATGTCGGCGCGTGTCAGAAGGTGTAGCCGGCTCGCACGCGGGCGCCCGACAGCGGCTCCAGCAGCTTCAGCAGCGGCCTGAGCGGCGCGTAGCGCAGCGCCACGCGCTGGGCGTAGCCGAAGAAGCGCGGCAGATCCTGCGCATAACGCGCCTTGCCGTCGCGGTGCTTGAGGCGGCAGAAGATGCCCAGCACCTTCAAGTGGCGCTGCAGGCCCATCCACTCCAATGCGCGCCAGAATTCGCCGAAGTCGGCGTCCACCGGCAAGCCGGCGCGGCGCGCCTGTTGCCACCAGCGCAGCGCCCAGTCGAGTTCCTGCGCCTCGTCCCACGAGATGAACGCGTCACGCAGCAGCGAGGCCAGGTCGTAGGTGATCGGTCCGGCCACGGCGTCCTGGAAGTCCAGCACGCCGGGCGTTCCGGCGCCGGCCACGGGCAGCATCAGGTTGCGCGGCATCCAGTCGGCATGCACGGCCACCACCGGCTGCGCCAGCGCGCTGTGGATCAACAGGCTGCACAGGCGCTGCCAGGCAGCGTGCTCGGCGCCGGACCACGAGACACCGAACTCGCGCTGCACGCACCACTCGGGGAACAGCGCCAGCTCGCGCGCCAGCAAGGCTTCATCGAAGGGCGGCAGCGCGGCCACCGGCACGCCCTGCTGCCAGCGCAGCAGGGCCGCCAGTGCGTCGCGCATCAGGCGGTCGGCCTCGGGCGCCGGGGCGATCTGCAAGGCGTCCAGATAGAGCGTGCGGCCGAGATCGGTGAGCAGCAGGAAGCCGTTGTCGGCGTCGGCCTCCAGCACGCGCGGTGCGTGCAGCCCGGCCGCGGCGGCCAGGCCGGCCACGTGCACGAAGGCACGTACGTCTTCCTGCGGCGGCGGCGCGTCCATCACGATCAGGCTGCCGCTGGCAACGGCCGTCACGCGCAGGTAGCGGCGGAAACTGGCGTCGGCCGAGGCCGGGGCCAGGCTGGCGAGGTCCAGGCCATGGCGTGGCGCGACGGCGGCCATCCAGCGTTCGAAGGCCGCCTGGCGTGCGCCATCGCCCCAGGTGATCTTCGTGTCGGCAACCGTCATGGATAATTCATTTTACAAACCCGGCCGTGGCCACCCCCTCCCAGGCGTCCTCCCCCGCATGAGAATCACTCCGCTGGCCCTGGCCGCGAGCCTGCTGGCCAGCGGCGGCATGGCGAGCGGCGACGACACGCTTCCCGCCAGCGCGCCGCGCCCGGCGGCGGTGGTGCTGGAGCCCAGCACCGGGCTGCAGCCGCTGCCCCGCGGCGAAGCGGCGCGCCGCCTGCCCATCGTGCTGCAGGCCGACAGCATTCGCAGCCAGCCCGACCTGGCCACCGTGGCCGAGGGTCGCGTCGAGTTCCGCCGTGGCGAACTGCTGATCAACGCCGATCGACTGTCCTACGACACACCGCAGGATCTGGCCAGCGCACGCGGCCATGTGCGCGTGGTGCGCGACGGCGCGGTGTACAGCGGGCCCGAGCTCGAGCTGCGCGTGCAGCGCTTCGAGGGGTTTTTCCTCGAGCCCGAGTACGAGTTCACCCAGATCGGCGCTGGGGGCCGCGCCGATCGCATCGACTTCCTGGGCCCAACCCGTTCGCGCGCCACCAATGCCTCGTACACCAGTTGCCCGCGTGGCGGCCCCGAGGAGCCGGACTGGGTGCTGCGTGCACGCAGCGTCAGACTCGACTTCGACGCCAACGAAGGTATCGCCGAAGGCGCCGTGCTGCGCTTCCTGGGCACGCCCATCGTGGCGCTGCCGATCCTGAGCTTCCCGCTCACGGATGCGCGCAAGTCGGGCTGGCTGCCGCCGTCGGTCAACATCGACAACCGCAGCGGCGTCGAGCTTGCGGTGCCGTATTACTGGAACATCGCACCGAACCGGGATGCGACCATCGTGCCGCGCATCATCACACGCCGCGGCCTGGGTCTGGATACCGAGTTCCGCTACCTCGAGCCGGCCTACCAGGGCAACGTGCTGCTCGAGTGGCTGCCCCAGGACCGCATCGCCGGTCGTTCGCGCGAGGCGCTGAGCTGGGCGCACCTGGGGCAGTTGCGGGGCGGACTGGTCTACCGTGCCGATCTCGCGCGCGTCTCCGACGACGACTGGTGGAAGGACTTCCCGAACGCCGGACGCAGCTTCACCCCGCGGCTGCTTCCTCTGCGGCTGGCCCTGGAGCGGCCCTTCGAGATGCCCACTGGCGAGGGCGAGGCCTATCTGCGCACGCTGCGCTGGCAGGTCCTGCAGGCGCCGGATTCCTTCATCGCCGCGCCCTATGAACGCAGCGCGCAACTCGGCGTGCGGCTGGGCGGGGGGACGAGCGGCTGGCGCTACGCAATGGAAACCGAAGTCAATCGCTACACGCTGCCGCACGGCCAGGCGGCAAGCAGCGGGCGCTACACGGGCGACCGCGCGCACCTGGTAGCCAACCTCAGCCGGCCGCTGCGCGAACCGGGCTGGTGGTTGGTGCCGCGGCTGTCGGTCAACGCCGCCAGCTACTTCAAAGGCAACGAGCCGGCGCCGGCTGTCGCCGTCGTGCAGCAGGGCTCACGTGTGATTCCCACCTTCAGCATCGATGCCGGGCTGGAACTCGAACGCGACACTTCGTTCTTCGGCCGCGCGCTGCAGCAGACGCTCGAGCCGCGGCTGCTCTACGTCAACACGCCGTACCGCGCGCAGAGCCAGTTCCCCAACTACGACTCGGCGGCGCGTGACTTCAGCTTCGTTTCCATCTACGCCGCCAACGCGTTCTCCGGTGTCGACCGCGTCTCCGATGCGCACCAGCTCACGGCCGGCGTGACGACGCGCCTGGTCGACACCGCCAGCGGTGCCGAGGCCTTCAACCTCACGCTCGTCCAGCGTTACCTCTTTCGCCCGCAGCGCGTGGCGCCGCAGGCCGACGGCACGCCCGACGGCGAGCCGCTCACGCAGCGCTTCTCCGACCTGTTGCTGGTCGGCTCGACGAGCGTGCTGCCCGGCTGGGCGTTGGACGCGACGGTGCAGTACAGCCCCGACCTCCAGCGCGCGGTGCGCTCGATCGTCGCCGCGCGCTGGTCACCCGGGCCTTACCGCACGCTCAGCTCCACCTACCGCCTGGCGCGCGGATTGAGCGAGCAGCTCGAACTCGGCTGGCAGTGGCCGGTCTACAGGAGTGCAGGCAAGGGCAGGGGTGCCTGCAGTGGTTCCTTGTATTCGGTGGGCCGCGTGAACTACAGCCTGAACGACAGCCGCATCACCGATGCGGTGTTCGGCGTCGAGTACGACGCCGGCTGCTGGATCGGCCGCCTCGTCGCCGAACGGCTGTCCACCGGCCGCAGCGAAGCCACGACGCGGCTGCTGGTGCAGCTGGAGCTGGTGGGTCTGTCGCGCATCGGATCCAACCCGCTCAAGGTCTTGAAGGACAATATCCCCGGTTACCGCCTGCTTCGCGACGACTCGCGCGGTGCGGCCCCGCTCGAAGACCGGCAGACCGTTTTCCCATGACCGATTCCCCTACTCGCTGGCCAGGCCAGGCGCTGGCCCTGTTGCTAGCCATGGCGCCGGCCCTGTGCCTGCCTGCGGCCGCTCAGGACCGCGGCGGCGTGCGCAGCGGCGACTACATCGCCGCCATCGTCAACCAGGAGCTCGTCACCGCCGGCGAAGTGCAGCGCCGCGTCGAGCGCGCACTGGCCGAGGGCGGCCGCAGCGGTGTGCGAATGCCGCCCGAAGGCGATCTGCGGCGCCAGGTGCTCGACGCGCTCATCGACGAGCGCGTGATCATCACCAGCGCGCGCGAAAGCGGCATGCGCGTCGACGAACCCGAGATCGACCGCGCCGTGCAGAGCATCGCGGCGCAGAACCAGATCAGCATGGACGTGCTGCGCCAGCGCCTGACCGAGGAAGGCATGGACTACGGGCGCTTTCGTGCCAACCTGCGCGACCAGATGATGATCGAGCGCCTGCGCGAGCGCGAGGTCTACCGGCGCATCGCGATCAGCGACGAGGACGTCGACAAGCTCATCGAGCAACAGCGCAACCTGCTCAACGCCGACCCCGAGACCAACCTGGCGCAGATCCTGGTCACCGTGCCTGAAGGCGCCGACGAGGCCACCGTGGCCGCCCGGCGCGCGCGGGCGATGGCGGCGCTGGCGCGGGTGCGTGCCGGCGAGGCCTTCGAAGCGGTGGCGCGCGAGGTCTCCGAAGACGCCAACCGGCAAAAGGGCGGCGAAATCGGGCTGCGTCCGGCGTCCAGGCTGCCCGACGTGTTCCTGCAGGCGACGCGCGCTCTGAAGCCCGGCGAGGTGAGCGCCGAGCCGCTGCGCAGCGGTGCCGGCTTCCATGTCCTGAAGGTGCTCGAACGCAAGGAGCAGCCGCTGGACCAGGTAACGCAGACGCGGGCACGCCACGTGCTGTTGCGCACGTCGCCGCAGCTTGCGGCCGCGGTGGCGGCGCAGCGGCTGGCCGAGTACCGGCGCCAGATCGAGAGCGGCACGAAGACCTTCGAGGACATCGCGCGGCAGTTCAGCGAGGACGGCTCCGCCGCGGCCGGCGGTGACCTGGGCTGGTCGGCACCGGGCGTCATGGTGCCGGAGTTCGAGACGGCGATGGACGCGCTGCCGGTGGGCGGGCTGTCGGCGCCGGTGGTGTCGCGCTTCGGCGTGCACCTGATCCAGGTGCTGGAGCGGCGCAACGTGGCGCTGGACGTGAGTCAGTTGCGCGAGCAGGCGCGCAATGTGCTGCGCGAGCAGAAGTTCGAGCAGGCCTACCTCGACTGGACCAAGGAATTGCGCTCGCGGGCCTACGTCGAGTTCCGCGAGCCGCCGCAGTGACGGCGGGTGCGGGGCGCCATCTGGCCCGCAAGCGCTTCGGCCAGCACTTCCTGGTCGATGCCGGCGTCATCGACGCCATCATCGATGCCATCGACCCGCAGCCCGGGCAGGCCATCGTCGAGATCGGCCCCGGCCTGGGTGCACTCACCCACCCCCTGCGGCAGCGTTGCGGCACGCTCACGGTGATCGAGCTCGATCGTGACCTCGCTGCACGGCTGCGGCGCGAGAGCGGTCTCGTGGTGGTCGAGGCCGACGTGCTGAAGGTCGACTTTGCCGCGCTGGCCGCCGCCGCCGGACAAGCGCTGCGGGTGGTGGGCAACCTGCCCTACAACATCTCCACGCCGATCCTGTTTCACCTGCTGGGCGCCGCGGCCCATGTCGCCGACCAGCACTTCATGCTGCAGAAGGAAGTGGTGGAGCGCATGGCGGCCGCGCCCGGCAACAAGGACTACGGGCGCCTGACGGTGATGCTGCAGTGGCGCTACCGCATCGCTGCGGTGCTGGACGTGCCGCCCGAGGCCTTCGAGCCGCCGCCGCGTGTGCGCTCGGCCGTGGTGCGCATGGTGCCGCTGCCGGCGACCGAGGGTGTCGACGCCACCCGCCTGGGGGCGCTGGTGACGGTGGCGTTCTCGCAGCGGCGCAAGCTGCTGCGCCACACGCTGGGACGCTGGCTGGAAGCCGAGGGCATCACCCTGCCCTTCGACCTGCAGCGCCGCGCCGAGGAGGTGCCGGTGGCCGAGTATCTGGCGCTGGCGCGCGCGGCGCGGGCGTAGCAAAGCAAGGAGCCCTCGCGTGCGAGGGCCCCTGCGGGTGTGCCGGCGTTCAGCCGGTAAGACACCGGTCTACGCGGCGTTGAGCCACGCTGCGGTGTCGAAAGCGCTGCTCATCAGCGGCATGTTCATGCCGAAGTTGGGGTTGGTGCCGTTCTTGGGCACCACCTTCACTGCCTTGACTGCCTTGACTGCGCTTGCCTGGGCCACTTCCGTCGCCCGCTCCCATGACCCGAATTCCTGGGAGCGGGCTACTGAAAAGAATAGAAGCACCTGAACGGTATTCGTCGTTCCCCCCAGAACTCTGCGGCGTCGCGGAAGACCTCGAGCAACTGCTCGCGCGCCTCGCGGTCGAAGCGCGGGTTGTCCGGCAACTGCTCGAGCACGACCACGAAGCCCGGCTGCTGGCCGGCCTTGTTCACGAGGTCGGTCATGCAGTCGTACAAGGCATCGAGGTTCTTGCCGAAATGCGGCGGGAAGGTGAAGGCCTGCGCGATCGCCTCCAGCGCCTCCTGCTTGGTCTGCGTGCTCGACAGGTTGGCGTAGAGGAAGTGCTGGCCGGATGTTTCGGCCGCCTTCATCAGGTCGTCAACCCGGTACGCCCTTATAGCCTGGACGATATTGGGTCGGATGGTCTGCAACTCCATGGTCGCCTTCCTCCTTGGGAAGAAAATGGAAAACGGATCGCTCGGCACAGGCGGTCACTGCGCGATGCGGCGGAAGCTCGCGTAATGATCGTCGGTGTAATAACAGGCCTCGGGGCGATTCGGTGGACTGCCGCCGCAGACGATGCGACGCGCGCCACGGTTTCTGGCCCCGGGGGTCTTCACGGTGTATTCGCGGTAGTGGCCTCGCGCCCGGGGCGGCAGCAAGCGCTCGCGATTGCCGAACACGATGCCGTCCTTGTCGTACGGGAACGGACCGCCGCCGAGGATGCGCTGGTGCGTGACCTGAGCTTCGTGCGGCAGTGCTGCCATGACCACCGGCACCACGGACGCGGGGGCCTGGGGAGCCCGCGCGGGAACCGCTGCACCGGCCGCCAAGCCCGACGCCACCGCCACGGTGACCCCCCACTTGCGCATTGCCCGCCGCAGCCCACCGCCCGACGAGACCAGACCGGTCCAAAGCACGGGATAACCCTGAAAAATCAAAGCGCGATGGTAACGTAACCCCCCCAAAAACTCAAGCTGTTGCCCAAGATTGGGGCAGCAGCCCAGGGTTATGAGCGGGCGCTCACATACGCATATAGGTCGCGATCAGTCCTGCGCAGGCCGGGCTGATCGTCCCGCCTCGCCTTGCAGGCCGCGCTCGCGCCTGCAGGCGCTCGCCCTTCGGCAGGCGTTCGTCAGGCCGCAGGGCCTGCCGTACGTCCTGCCTCGCCTTGCAGGCCGCGCCCTCGCAGAGCTCGGGCCCCTCGGCTGGCGCAGTTCAGTCCGCAGGGACTGAACTGCGTCCCGCCTCGGCATCCGCGACGGTCAGGGCGGTCATGTTGACGATGCGCCGCACCGTGGCCGAGGCGGTGAGCACGTGGACCGGCTTGGCGGCGCCCAACAGCACCGGGCCGATGGCGATGCCGCCGCCGGCCGCTGTCTTGAGCAGGTTGTAGGCGATGTTCGCGGCGTCGATGTTGGGCAGCACCAGCAGGTTGGCCTCACCGTGCAGTGTGCTTCGCGGCATCAGCTTGTGGCGCGCGGCGGCGTCGAGCGCGACGTCGCCGTGCATCTCGCCTTCGACCTCGAGCCAGGGCGCCTGTTCACGCAGCAGCGCCAGCGTGCGCCGCATCTTCAGCGCGCTGGGGTGGTCGCTGGTGCCGAAATTGGAATGCGACAGCAGTGCCGCCCGCGGTTCGATGCCGAAACGCTTCATTTCCTCGGCCGCCATCACGGTGATCGCGGCCAGCTCCGCGGCGCTGGGGTCGGCGTTGACGTGGGTGTCGACCAGGAAGACCTGGCGGCCGGGCAGCATGAGGCCGTTCATGCAGGCGTAGACCTGCACGTCCTGCGCCGTGCCCGGGCTGCCGCCGTGGCGCTTGCCGATCACCTGGTCGATGTAGTGCAGGTGGTCGGCGGTGGTGCCCCAGGTGCCGCAAAGCAGCCCGTCGACCTGTCCCTTGTGCAGCAGCATGGCGCCGATGAGCGTGAGCCGGCGCCGCATCTCGATCTTGGCCACCTGCACCGTGATGCCCTTGCGCTCGGTCATGCGGTGGTAGCTCATCCAGAAGTCGCGGTAGCGCTCGTCGTGCTCGACGTTGACGACGTCGTAGTCGTCGCCTTCCTTCAGGCGCAGCCCGAAGGCCAGGGCACGCGCCTTGATCACCACCGGGCGGCCGATCAGCGTCGGCCGCGCCAGGCCTTCGTCGACCACCACCTGCACGGCGCGCAGCACACGCTCTTCCTCGCCCTCGGCGTAGGCCACGCGCTTGCTCTTGGCCTGCTTGGCCTGCGTGAAGATCGGCTTCATCGTCGTGCCCGAGGCGTAGACGAAGGTCTTGAGCTTTTCGCGGTAGGCGTCGAGGTCGCGGATGGGACGCGTGGCGACGCCCGATTCGGCAGCGGCGCGCGCCACCGCCGGCGCGATCTTCTCCATCAGCCGGTGGTCGAAGGGCTTGGGGATCAGGTACTGCGGCCCGAAGCTCAGGTTGGCACCGGCGTAGGCTGCCGCCACGACGTCGCTCTGCTCGGCGCGCGCCAGTTCGGCGATCGCATGCACGGCGGCAATCTCCATTGCATCGGTCACGGTCGTGGCGCCGCAGTCGAGGGCGCCGCGGAAGATGTAGGGGAAACACAGGACGTTGTTGACCTGGTTCGGGTGGTCGGCGCGACCGGTGGCGATGATGGCGTCGGCGCGCCCGGCCAGCGCCTGCTCCGGTTCGATCTCGGGCGTCGGGTTGGCCAGCGCAAAGACGATGGGCTGGCGGGCCATCGTGGCCACCATCGCCGGCTTGAGCACGCCGCCGGCCGACAGGCCCAGGAAGATGTCGGCGCCCGCCAGCACTTCGGCCAGCGTGCGCTTGTCGGTGGCCTGGGCAAAGTGGGCCTTGTCCTCGTCCATCAGCTCGGTGCGCCCGGCGTAGACGACACCGGCCAGGTCGGTGACCCAGATGTTCTCGCGCCGTACGCCCAGCTTCAGCAGCAGCCCCAGGCACGCCAGCGCCGCGGCGCCGGCACCCGAGGTCACGAGCTTGGCCTCGGCGATCGGTTTGCCGACGACCGCCAGCGCGTTGAGCAGCGCCGCGCCGACGACGATGGCGGTGCCGTGCTGGTCGTCGTGGAAGACGGGGATCTTCATGCGCTCGCGCAGCCGGCGCTCGACGTAGAAACAGTCGGGCGCCTTGATGTCCTCGAGGTTGATGCCGCCGAAGGTGGGCTCGAGTGCGGCGATCACGTCGACCAGCTTGTCGAGGTTGCGCTCGTTGATCTCGAGGTCGAAGACATCGATGCCGGCGAACTTCTTGAACAGCACCGCCTTGCCTTCCATCACCGGCTTGGCCGCCAGCGGGCCGATGTCGCCCAGGCCCAGCACTGCGGTGCCGTTGGTGACCACTGCCACCAGGTTGCCGCGCGCGGTGTAGCGGAAGGCGTTGGCGGGGTCGGCGACGATCTCCTCGCAAGCCGCGGCGACGCCGGGCGAGTAGGCCAGCGCCAGGTCGCGCTGGTTGATCATCTGCTTGGTCGGCTGCACCGCGAGCTTGCCGGGGGTCGGAAACTCGTGGTACTCCAGCGCCGCCTGCTTCAGCTCGGCGGCCTTGTGCTCGGTGGCGGCGCGGGCGGCGGGATTCTCTTCGGGTATCGGCATCGTGCGGTCTCCTCGCGGCTGCGCGCACAGCATCCTTGGCGCGGGCGCGGATTGTAGGCGGGCCGCCCGCGCCACCGCATGAACCCCACCGACGCCGCCACGCTGAACCGCCCGCCACCCCGCCCGCCACCCCGCCGCCTGCGCCACGCCATGCTGTGGGCAGCGCTGCTGGCTCTGCTGGGGGTCCCGACCCTCAACTGCGAATCGACGCGGGCGCAGGACGCGGCGCGCTTGTTCACGCCCTCTTTCACGACGCGTGCCGAATGCATGGGGCTGGGCCTGAGCCTGTGCCGCACGGTCATCGAACAGCACGGCGGCGTGCTCGACTTCGGCCCCGGCCCAGGCGGCCGCGGCACCGAGTTCCGTTTCACGCTGCCGGCGCCGAAGGTGGCCGAAACAGGCGAAACTTCAGGCTCCACGAACGCGGCGTGACGCGCCTGGCCCGATGGCACCCCTGGCTCTGGACCCCTCGCTGGGCATTCCGGTCGTCTACCTGGTGGACGACGAAGAGGTCGTGCGCGACGCACTGGCCTGGCTGCTGCGTTCGCGCCGCTTGCTGTCCGAGGGATTCGCCAGCGTCGATGCCTTCGAGGCCGGTCCGGCCGTGAGGACGGCGCCCGGCCGCCCGGACTGGCCCGCGTCACCGGCCTGCCTGGTGCTGAACATGTGCATGCCGGGCGTCAGCGGTCTGGTGCTGTTCGAGCGTCTGGCCGAGCGTGGCTGCCTGCCGCGGCTGCCGGTGATCTTCCTGACCGGCCATGGCGACGTGCCGACCGCGGTGGCGGCGGTCAAGCGTGGCGCCTTCGACTTCGTCGAGAAGCCCTTTTCCAACAATGCGCTGGTCGACCGCATCGAGCAGGCGCTGCTGGCCAGCGCGGCAGCGCTGCACGAGCGGCGCGAGCGCGGCGCGCTGGCGCAGTTGCTGGCCGAGCTGACCGAGCGCGAACGCGACGTCATGCGGCTGGTGATCGACGGGCGGCTGAACAAGCTGATCCCCGACGAGTTGTCGATCAGCGTGCGCACGGTGGAGGTGCACCGGGCGCGGGTGTTCGAGAAGATGGGCGTGAGGTCGGCGGTGGAACTGGCGAACCTGCTGCGGCAGGCGGGCGCGGGCGCGCGTGGGGCCCCCGATGGCCGGTGAGTTCGAGCTCATCGCGCGGTTTTTCACGCGCCCCGTCAGCCGCGCTGCCTTGGGCGTGGGCGACGACTGCGCACTGGTCCGCGTCGATGCCGGCATGCAGCTGGCGGTGTCGTGCGACATGCTGGTCGAAGGCCGGCACTTCCTGTCCACCGTGGCACCCGAGCGGCTCGGCCACAAGGCGCTGGCGGTCAACCTGAGCGACCTCGCGGCCTGCGGCGCCGAGCCGCTGGCCTGCACGCTGGCGCTGGCGCTGCCTCGCGCCGACGAGCACTTCATTGCGGCGTTCGCGCGTGGGCTGTTCGCGCTGGCCGACGCGCACGGCATCGAACTGGTCGGCGGCGACACGGCCGCGGGGCCGCTGAACATCTGCATCACCGTCTTCGGCCAGGTACCCGCCGGCGGCGCGCTGCTGCGCGATGGCGCCCGCCCCGGCGACGACCTCTGGGTCAGCGGCACGCTGGGCGACGCGCGGCTGGCACTGGAGGTGTTTCGCGGGTCCGTGGCGCTGCCGGGCGAACAGTTCGAGACCGTGCGGCGCGCCATGGAACTGCCACAACCGCGCGTTGCGCTGGGCCTGGCGCTGCGCGGCGTGGCCAGCAGCGCCATCGACCTCAGCGACGGCCTGGTGGGCGATCTCGGCCACGTGCTGCGGCGCTCCGGCGTCGGCGCGGTGCTGCAGGCCGACGCGCTGCCGCGCAGCGCGGTGCTGGCGGCCCAGCCCCAGGCCCTGCAGCGGTTGTGCATGCTGGCCGGCGGCGACGACTATGAACTGCTGTTCACGGCAGCGCCCGCGCAGCGCGAAGCCGTGCTCGCCGCCGGGCAGCGCGCCGGGTTGGCGCTGACGCGCTGTGGCGGCATCGTGGCCGGCCAGGCGCTGCGCATCGTGGACGCCGCTGGCGACGAAGTGCCGGTGTCGTGGTCTGGCTTCGACCATTTCGCGTGATGGCCGGCGTGCGCGTTGCAGCTTCCTTCATGTGGCGCCACCCGGCGCACTGGATCGCGCTCGGCTTCGGCAGCGGCCTGTCGCCGCGCGCACCGGGCACCATGGGCACCCTGTGGGGCTGGTTGTCGTTCCTGCTGCTCGACCGCTGGCTGGGCGATGTCGCCTGGGGCCTGGCCATCGTGCTGGCGCTCGTGCTCGGCCTATGGGCCTGCACGGTGACGGCGCAGCACCTGGGCATCGCCGACCCCGGTGCCATCGTCTGGGACGAGGTCGTGGGCTTCTGGATCGTGCTCTGGTTGCTGGCGCCGGCCAGCGCCTGGGACCAGCTGCTGGCCTTTGCGCTGTTCCGCTACTTCGACGCCGCCAAACCCGGCCCGGTGGGCTGGGCCGATCGCCTGTGCAAGCTGCGCCCAGGCCAGGCCATCGGCTGGCGCCAGGGCTGGGGCATCCTGCTCGACGACCTCGTCGCCGCCGGACTCACGCTGCTGGTGATTGCGCTGGCGGTGGCACTGCCGCCCCTGCTGGGCCTGGGCTGAGAACGGAAGACGAGTCATGGACCTGCAGGAACTGCTGCCCCGGGTGCAAGCGCTGGCCGACGCGCTGCGTGGCCGTGGCTGGCGTATGGCCACGGCGGAAAGCTGCACCGGCGGCCTGATCGCCGCCGTCTGCACCCAGCTGGCCGGATCCAGCGACTGGTTCGAGCGCGGCTTCGTGAGCTACAGCAACACCGCCAAGACCGAGTTGCTCGGCGTGGACCCGGTGCTCATCGAAACCCAGGGCGCCGTCAGCGAGCCGGTGGCGCGCGCCATGGTGCAAGGCGCGCTGCGGTGTTCGCCGGTGGACCTGGCGGTGGCCGTGACCGGCATCGCCGGGCCCGGCGGTGCGGTGCCCGGCAAACCCGTGGGCACGGTATGGCTGGCCTGGGGCACGGCGGTCGCGGTGCAGGCCGAGCGGCTGCAGCTGGGCGGCGACCGCGATGCCGTGCGCAGCGCCACCGTGCGCGCGGCACTGCAGCGCCTGACCGAGGCGGCGCGCGCATGAAGGTGCTGCTGTGCGGCGACATGGACGCGGCCGAGACACGGGTCTGGCAGCAGGCGCTGGCCGCAGCGATGCCCGAAGCGACCTGGCTCGACACCGCAGCCGCGCACGCGCAGGCGCCAGAGGTGCAGGCCGCGGTGGTCGCCAGCCCGCCACCCGGCAGCCTGCAGGGCCTGCCGAACCTGCGCCTGATCCAGAGCCTGTGGGCCGGCGTCGACCGCCTGCTGGCCGACGCCACGCTGCCCGCCGGCGTGCCGATGGCGCGCATGGTGGACCCGGCCATGAGTGCGGCCATGGCCGAGACGGCGCTGTGGGCGGTGCTGTCGCTGCACCGCGGCTTCTTCGCCTACGCCCAGCGGCAGCGCCAGGGTCAGTGGCGCCGGCACGCCCAGCGCCGTGCCGATGAGTTGCAGGTGCTCGTGCTGGGCCAGGGCGAGATGGGCCGCGCCGCGGCGGCGCGCATCGCGCCGCTGGGTTACCGCGTGCAGGTGTGGCGGCGCGATGGCACGGCGCTGGCGCCTCGGCTGGCCACGGCCGACATCGTGATCAACCTGCTGCCGCTCACCCCCGACACCCGCGGTCTGCTCGACGCGCGCTTCTTCGCCGCGCTGCCGGCACGCTCGTCGGTGGTCAACCTCGGCCGCGGCGCGCATGTCGTCGACGCCGACCTGCTGGCCGCACTGGACAGCGGCCACCTGCGCCACGCCGTGCTCGATGTCTTCCATGCCGAGCCGCTGCCGGCGGGCCACGCCTTCTGGAACCACCCGCGCGTGACCGTGCTGCCGCATGCCGCGGCCGCCACCGACCCGCGCAGCGCCGCCGCGGTGGCGGCGGCCAATTTGCGGGCGGCGCGCGACGGGGCGCCCATCGCGCATCTCGTCGATCGCCAGCGCGCCTACTGAATCCGGCGGGGCCGGATACCTCAGGCCTGCAGCGCCAGCCGCAGCGGCGCGCGCGGCGCCTGGGGAGCCGTCAGCTGCAGCGTCATCAGCACCAGGCGGCGCAATGCGCTCCAGGGCTCGCGCGGCCACTGCGGGTGTTTCAGGCCCTTGACGATGCCGTCGCAGACGCTGGCAGCTGCCACCAGTTGGGCCAGCTGGCGCTCGGCCAGCAGCGGCAGCACGCGTTCGAAGAGCTTCTCCTTCGCCCCCCAGGCGCGGGCCTCGCGCAGGGCCAGCGGCAGGGGCTTGCCGTCGTCGAGCGCGCTGCGGGCGCGCACCAGCGTGCGCACGTCGTCGGCCAGTGACCAGTGCACCAGCACCGCCGCCTCGCCTTCGGCCTGCAGGCCATCGAGCATGCGCAGCGCGCGCGCCACCTGGCCGGACCACACCGCTTCGGCCAGCTTGGCGATGTCGTAGCGGGCCACGTCCAGCACCGCGGCTTCGACCTGCCCGAAGCTCAGCTCGCCCGCCGGGTGCAGCAGCGCCAGCTTGTGCAGCTCCTGGTGGGCGGCGAGCAGGTTGCCTTCGACGCGGTCGGCGAAGAAAGCCAGCGTGCGCTGTCCCGCTTCACCAGATTGCACGCGCTGACCCTGGCGCGCCAGCCGCTGCGCCAGCCAGGCCGGCAGCGCCTTGCGCTCCAGCGTTTCCACGCGCACCGTGGTGCCGGCGGCGTCGAGCGCGTTGAACCAGGCCGCCTTGACCTGCTGCCAGTCCAGCCGCGGCAGCTGTACCAGCGTCAGCACGTCGTCCGACAAGCGCTCGCAATAGGCTTGCAGCGCCTCGCCACCGTCCTTGCCGGGCTTGCCCGAAGGGATGCGGATCTCGATCAGCTGGCGCTCGGCGAACAGGCTCATGGCCTGCGCCGCGCCGAGCACGCCACTCCAGTCGAAGTGCGCGCCGCTCACCGTGAAGACCTTGCGCTCGCCGTAGCCCGCCGCGCGCGCGGCGGCGCGGATGGCGTCGCCGGCCTCCTGCGCCAGCAGCGGCTCGTCGCCGTGGATCGTGTACAGGGATTTCAGCCCGCGTGCGAGCTGGGCGTCGAGCTGGTCGGCGCGGATCTGCATCGGTCAGTTGTGCACCGCGGCCAGGCGGCGCAGTACCTGCAACACCATGTCGGCCTGCATGTCGCGGAACAGCTCGGCTTCTTCCTGCTCCTTGGCCAGCGCCGCGGTCTCGCGGTAGCTGAGGTCGCGCGCCAGCAGCAGCTCAACGCGCGGGATCAGCTCGCGGCCGGCAGGCGTGTGGGCGCGAAAGCCGAACTTCAGTCGCAGCTGCAGCTCCCGCACCTGGGCCGCCGAGGTGGAAGCCACGACACTGCGCTCGCGCGCTTCGTTCAGCGCCTGCAGCACGACGTCGGCAACGGCGGGTGCGTCGAGCACGCGCAGCTGTTGCGCGAGCTGTCGTTGCAGCTCGTGGCGCAGCGGCGAGCGGGGCGCAAAACCGGCCAGTGCGATGCTGGAAAAGCCCAGCCTGGGCGGCTGACGCAGCGCGAAGTTGCAGCCGCCCAGGGCCCCCGAGGCCAAGCCCGCCAGGCCCGCCATCCCGGCCAGGAAGGCCCGGCGCGGCCGTGCTTCAGACGACGACATTGACGAGCCGGCCCGGCACCACGACCACCTTCTTCACCGGCCGGCCTGCGGAAAAGCGCGCGAACTCGGGCGCGGCCAGCGCCGCGGCCTCGATGGCGGCGCGGTTGGCCGTGGCCGGCACGCGGATCGCGCCGCGCAGCTTGCCGCCGACCTGCAGCACGAGTTCGATCTCGTCCTGCAGCAGCGCCGCCTCGTCGACCTGCGGCCAGGGCGCGTCGATGATCTCGCCGTGCGCGGCCTGCAGCCCGAGCTCCTGCCACAGCGCGTGCGTGATGTGCGGTGCCGCCGGGTACAGCGTGCGCAGCAGGATGCCGAAGGCTTCGACCACGACGGCCGCATCGGCGGCGGCCTCCCGGTTCAACGCGGCATCGGCGACGCTGTGCTCGAGCCGCGCGTCGTCGATCGCGTTGAGCATCTTCATCGCGCCCGAGATCACGGTGTTGTATTGCAGCCGTTCGTAGTCGTGGCTGACCTGTCGCAGCAGGCCGTGGATGTCGCGCCGCAGCGCGCTGGCGGGGGCGCTGGCACCGGCCGTCGAAGGCGCGGCGGCAGCCATTTGCGGCGCCAGCTTGACGGCCGTGTTCCACAGCCGGCGCAGGAAGCGGAACGAGCCCTCGGCGCCCGAGTCCGACCACGCCGCACTCTGGTCGGGCGGGCCGGCGAACATCGTGAAGACACGCGCGGTGTCGGCGCCGAAGCGGGCAATGATGGCGCGCGGCTCGACGACGTTGTTCTTGCTCTTGGACATCTTCTCGATGCCACCCAGCATCACCGCTTGCCCGTCGGCCTTGGCCGTGGCGCCCACCGGGTGGCCCTTGTCGTCGTAGCGCACGTCGACTTCGCTGGGGTAGAACCAGTGTTTCTTGCCGGCGTCGTCCTCGCGGTAGAACGACTCGTTGAGCAGCATGCCCTGCGTGAAGAGCCTGCTGAACGGCTCGCTGAAGCTGACCAGCTTGAGGTCGCGCATGGCCTTGGTCCAGAAGCGCGCGTACAGCAGGTGCAGCACGGCGTGCTCGATGCCGCCGATGTACTGGTCCATCGGCATCCAGTATTCGTTGCGCGCGTCGACCATGGCGCTGTCGCTGTCGGGGCAGCAGTAGCGCATGTAGTACCAGGCCGAATCGACGAAGGTGTCCATCGTGTCGGTCTCGCGCTGTGCCGGCTGGCCGCACTTCGGGCAGGCGACGTGCAGGAAGGCCTCGCACTTGTTGAGCGGGTTGCCGCTGCCGTCGGGCACCAGGTCCTCGGGCAGCACCACCGGCAGGTCCTGGTAGGGCACCGGCACGTCGCCACAGCCGGGGCAGTGGATGATCGGGATCGGCGTACCCCAGTAGCGCTGGCGGCTGATGCCCCAGTCGCGCAGCCGCCAGGTCGTCTTCTTCTCGCCCAGGCCCTTGTTCGCCAGCGCCTCGGCGATGGCGTCCACCGCCGCAGCGTAGCCCAGGCCGCTGTAGTTGCCCGAGTTGATGGTGACGCCGCGCTGCTTGTCGGCGTACCAGTCCTGCCAGTGTTCGTAGCTGAAGTGCTCGCCGTCGACGTGGATCACCTGCAGGATGTCGATGCCGTACTTCCTGGCGAACGCGAAGTCGCGTTCGTCGTGCGCCGGCACGCCCATCACGGCGCCGTCGCCGTAGCCCATCAGCACATAGTTGCCCACCCACAGCGGCACCGGCTGTTCGGTCAACGGGTGCGTCACCGTCAGTCCGGTCGGCCGGCCTTCCTTTTCGCGCAGCGCCAGTTCGGCCTCGGTGGTGCCGCCCTTCTTGCACTGTTCTATGAAGTCCGCCAGTGCGGGGTCGGACAAGGCCGCGTGCGTGGCCAGCGGGTGTTCGGGCGCCACGGCACAGAAGGTCACGCCCATGATGGTGTCGGCGCGGGTCGTGAAGACATGCATGCGGCCGCCCTGGATGGGCGTGCCGCCGGCGTCGCGGATTCCGTGCGTGAAGGCGAAGCGCACGCCCTCGCTCTTGCCGATCCAGTGTTCCTGCATCAGCCGCACGCGCTCGGGCCAGCCGGCCAGGAAGTCCGGATGCGCGGGGTCGTTGACGCCGGCCAGCAGCTCGTCGGCGTACTTCGTGATCGCCAGGTAGTAGCCCGGGATCTCGCGCTTTTCCACCAGCGCGCCGCTGCGCCAGCCGCGGCCGTCTTCGACCTGCTCGTTGGCCAGCACCGTCTGGTCCACCGGGTCCCAGTTGACGATCTGCGTCTTGCGGTAGGCGATGCCCGCTTCCAGCATCTTGAGGAAGAACCACTGGTTCCACTTGTAGTAGCTGGCATCGCAGGTGGCGATCTCGCGTTGCCAGTCGAAGGCCAGGCCCAGCGGCTGCATCTGGCTCTTCATGTCGGCGATGTTGGCGCGCGTCCACTGCGCCGGGGGCACGCGGTTGGCGATGGCGGCGTTTTCGGCCGGCAGACCGAAGGCGTCCCAGCCCATGGGCATGAGCACGTTCATGCCCTTCATGCGCAGGTAGCGCGCCATCATGTCGTTGATGGTGTAGTTGCGCACGTGCCCCATGTGCAGCTTGCCGCTGGGGTAGGGCAGCATCGAACAGGCGTAGAACTTGGGCCGGCCCGGGTCTTCGCCGACACGGTAGGCGCCGGTCGCGGCCCAATGCGACTGCGCGGCGGCTTCGACTTCGGCGGGGGCGTATTTTTCGTTCATCGGGGGGATTCTACGAAGCCGCCCCTGCGGTAGCGTCCCGCCGCCACCCCGGTCATGGGCCGGGTGGCGCCTCGGTGATGAAGCCGATGCGCGTGAGCCCGGCCTCCTGCACCCAGCCGAGGACCTCGGCGACGCGGCCGTAGGGCACGCTGCGGTCGGCACGCAACTGCACCTCGGTCGCGGGGTCGCGCCGGGCGGCGGCACGCACACGCTCGACGATCTGCTCGCGCCCGGCCGGCTGCTCGCCCAGGAACAGGCCGCCCTGGCTGTCGATGGCCAGCGCCAGGAAAGCCGGCGCGTCGCTGGGCGCGGCGCCTTCGGCCGGCGGCAGGTCGAGCTTCAGGCTGCTCGTCATCAACGGCGCGGTGATGATGAAGATCACCAGCAGCACCAGCATGACATCGATCAGCGGCGTCATGTTGATGTCGCTCATCGGCTGCGAACCGCGGTCGCGCCCGAGGCGGCCGAAGCTCATGTCAGGCCCGGTCTCGCCTGGTGTCCAGGACCATCTCGCGCAGGTCGTGGGCAAAGCCTTCCAGTTCGGCCTCGCAGCCCGAGACCCGCTTGCCGAACACGTTGTAGGCCAGTACCGCCGGCACCGCCACGGCAATGCCGGCGGCGGTCATGACCAGCGCCTCGCCGATCGGCCCCGAGACCTTGTCGATGCTGATGCTGCCGGCCGCCGCCACGCCCACCAGCGCGTGGTAGATCGCCCAGACGGTGCCGAACAGGCCCACGAAGGGTGCCGTGCTGCCCACCGAAGCCAGCAGCACCTGACCGAACTGCAGGTGCGCCAGGCCACGATGCAGCGCGTCGCGCAGCCGTCGCGTGAGCTGCGATTCGAGTTGCCCCGAGGTCTCCAGCGTGCCCGCCGCGGGCTGCATGGCCGCGGCGTCCAGCAGCGGCAGCAGCACGCGCTCGCGGTCCAGCGCGGCCAGCCGCGAGCGGCCGTCGTCCAGCGAGGCGGCGTCCCAGAAAGCCGGCACGGCGCGGGCGATGTCGCCGGCGGCACGGCGCAGCACCCAGCCCTTCCAGAGGATCAACACCCAGGCCGACACCGACATCGCCAGCAGCAGCAGCGCCACCGCGCGGCCGACGCCGTCGCTTGACTCCCAGAAGTGATTCAACCCTTGCATGGGTCAGCGATGCGCCGAGTCCGGCGGCCGCGGCGTCATGCCGCCAGGCCCAGCACCTGGTCCATGCCGAACAAGCCTCGCGCTTGCCCGGCAACGAAGCGCGCCGCACGCAGGCTGCCTGCCGCGTAGTTGGCACGGCTGCTGCTGCGATGGGTGATCTCGAGACGCTCGCCGGTGCCGGCGAAGAGCACGGTGTGGTCGCCGACGATGTCGCCGCCGCGCACGGTGGCAAAGCCGATGGCGCCTGCCGGCCGCTCGCCGGTGTGGCCGTGGCGCGTGAGCACGCCGTGTGTCGCCAGGTCGACGCCGCGCGCCGCCGCCAGCACCTCGCCCATGGCCAGTGCGGTGCCGCTGGGCGCGTCGACCTTGTGCCGGTGGTGGGCCTCGATGACCTCGATGTCGTAGCCCTCGCCGAGCGCGCGTGCGGCCATGTCCAGCAGCCGCAGCATGACGTTGACGCCCACGCTCATGTTGGGCGCCAGCACGATGGCGATGTGTTCGGCGTGCGCCGCGATCTCGGCCCGTTGCTGCGGCGTGAAGCCGGTGGTGCCGATGACGGCCCTGACGCCGAGTTCGCGGCACACCGCCAGGTGCGCCAGCGTGCCTTCGGGGCGCGTGAAGTCGATCAGCACGTCGGCGCCGGCCAGTGCCGCGTGCAGGTCGGCGGTGACCGCCACGCCGGTGTTGCGGCCGAGAAGAGTGCCGGCATCCTGACCCAGCGCCGGGCTGCCGGCGATGTCCAGTGCGCCGGCCAGTGTGCAGTCAGCGCTGCCCAGCACGGCTTCGACCAGCATGCGCCCCATGCGGCCCGAGGCTCCGGCGACGGCGACTCTCGACATGCAGCCCTCAGGACTTTTCCAGCGGCGGGTACTCGCGCACCGGGCCCATGGGTTCGGCCGGCGGAGCCTCGCGCCGCACCGGCGGCGGCAGCGCCTTGCGCTCGTCCTCGCTCAGTTCCAGCTTGGGGACCTTCAGGTCCTTGTGGCGGCTGATCGAAGCCACGAACTCGTGCTCTGAGGGCAACTCGGCAGCCTCCACCGACTTCACCACGTCGCCTTCGAACAGCACCACCACGCTGCGGCGCTGCGCGGCGGTGTTGGGCCGGCGCATCGTGAAAATGTAGTCCCAGCGCTCGGCGTGGAAGGGGTCGGCGATGAGCGGCGTGCCCAGGATGTCGCGCACCTGCAGCCGCGTCAGGCCCGGCCTGAGCAACGCCGCCTGCTCGCGCGTGACGGCGTTGCCCTGCACGATGTCGATGCGGTAGGGCGTGATCAGCCCCATGAAGCTGTCGGTGCGCTGCAGCGACTCGCAGCCGGCCAGCAGGGTGCCGGCGGCCAGGGTACCGAGAAGGATCAGTCGTCGTTGCATGGCTGCGGGGTGAGGGGCGGCGGCGGCGTCGCCGATGGGCACAACCGAGCACTGCCCGGCTGGCTATGATCGACCCATTTTAGCGGCGCAAACCCCGGGGACGCTGAATGACGCATGCCGACGAGTTGAAGAGCAGCGGCCTGAAGGCCACGCTGCCGCGCATCAAGATCCTGGAAGTGTTCCAGCGCACCGAGCGCCGGCACCTCACCGCCGAGGACGTGTTCAAGGTCTTGCTCGCCGAGGGCGCCGACATCGGCCTGGCCACCGTCTACCGCGTGCTGATGCAGTTCGAGCACGCCGGGCTGCTGCGGCGCAGCAACTTCGAGTCGGGCAAGGCAGTGTTCGAGCTCAACGAGGGCCAGCACCACGACCACCTGGTGTGCCTGGACTGCGGCCGCGTCGAGGAGTTCTTCGACGCCGAGATCGAACAGCGCCAGCGCACCATCGCCATGACCCGCGGCTTCGAGCTGCAGGAGCACTCGCTGGCTCTGTACGCGCGCTGCACCAAGGCGCAGTGCGAGCACCGCAACGTGAAGTAGCCCGGCCCCGCGGGGGGGGGGGGGCGAAGAGCGCACGGCGCCGGCCTGGCGGGCTCTCACCCGCCGTCGTCGCGCTCCATCGCCTTCTGGTGGCGCTGGATGAAATCCTGGTAGGTGTCGATGCCGCGCAGCTGCAGCACGGTGTTGCGCACCGCGGCTTCGACCAGCACCGCCAGGTTGCGGCCGGCGTCCACGGCGATCACCACCTTGCGCACCGGCAGGCCGAGGATGTCCTCGTACAGCGGCTCGTAGGGCAGGCGCTCGAACTCGCGCTCCATGGTTTCCTTGCGCACCAGGTGCACGATGAGCTTCAGGCGCATCTTGCGCCGCACCGCGGTCTCGCCGAAGATGGCCTTGATGTCGAGCAGGCCGATGCCGCGCACTTCGAGCAGGTTCTGCAGCAGTTCGGGGCAGCGTCCTTCGAGCGCGGTCTGGCTGATGCGGTAGATGTCCACCGCGTCGTCGGCCACCAGGCCATGGCCGCGCGAGATGAGTTCCAGCCCGAGCTCGCTCTTGCCCAGGCCGGATTCGCCGGTCAGCAACACGCCCAGGCCCAGGATGTCCATGAACACGCCATGCCGCGTGCTGCGCTCGGCGAAGTGCTGGGCCAGGTAGCCGCGCACGACGTCGACGACGTGGCCGGCCGATTCGCCGGTGACGAAGAGCGGGATCTCGGCGCGGTCGCACATCGCCACCAGACGTTCGGGCGGTAGCTGCGCGTCGGCGACGATGAGCACCGGCGGCTCCAGCGTCACGATGCGCGAGATGCGGCGCTCCTGGTCCTCGGGCGCCGACGCCGCGAGGTAGGCGACCTCGCGGCTGCCGAGGATCTGCACCCGGTAGGGGTGGATGTAGTTCAGGTAACCCACCAGATCGGCCGCGGAGCGCGCGTCGCGCACGGCGGCGTCGTCGAAACGGCGCTCAGGGTGGGCGTGGCCGGCGATCCAGGCCCAGCGCATCGTCTCGCGGTGCGCCTCGAACAGCGCTTCGGCGCTGATGGACGTCGGTTTCACTTCCGAATCGCCGGCGCAGTGCCATCGCCGCCAAGCGGCCGCCGCGGGACCGGCTTTGCCGGACCGCTGGCAGCGCCCCCCGGGGGGGGAGCGCCGCAGGCGCTTCGGGGGGGGGTCACGCCACCGACTTCAATGGTTCCCAGTCGGAGATCAGCTTGTGCACGCCAGCCGCTTCGGGCTCGCTCATCAGACGCTCGCGCAATGCACGGTCGGACAGCATCTCGGCGATCTCGGACAGGATCTCCAGGTGGCGCTGGGTGGCCGCCTCGGGCACCAGCAGGAAGATCAGCAGCGACACCGGCGCGTCGTCGGGGGCGTCGAAGGGGATCGGCTGCTGCACGCGCAACACCGCCGCCAGCGGGTTCTTCAGGCCCTTGATACGGCCGTGCGGAATCGCCACCGCGTGGCCCAGCCCGGTGGAACCGAGCCGTTCGCGGGCGAACAGGTTGTCGGTGACGATGCCGCGGGCGATGGCGTGCTGGTTCTCGAACAGCAAGCCCGCCTGCTCGAAGACGCGCTTCTTGCTGGTCGCATCCACATTCACCAGCACGTTGCTGGCGGGCAGGATCGCGGCGAGACGGTTCATCAGACCATTCCTCTTCGCCGCGGCGCAGGCGCCAGACGGCCAACAAAGATGTTACGAAAGCCGATGATCATAGCAACCGCTGCGGGGCCAGCGCACCGCGGGGGGACCCGGAATCGGGTGGGTATGACGGTTCATGCGGCACTGCAGCAACAACTATTGCCGATAAACGGAATCGTGGGTGCGCCGGGCCCGTCGGCCGGGCTATGGAAAACGGCCCCGCGGGGCCGTTGTCAAATACCACTCGGGTGCCCAGCGCGGCCTCAGACCGCGTCGGTGGAGGTGCGCTTGGGCGACTCGTGGTGATGGTCCTGCAGACGATCCTTGTGGCGCACCACCTGGCGGTCGAGCTTGTCCATCAGCTGGTCGATGGCGGCGTAGAGGTCTTCATGCGCCTGCTCGACGAAGATGTCGCGCCCTTTCACGTGCAGCGTGACTTCGGCCTTCTGCCTTCGTTCCTTTTCCTTCAGCTTCTCGACCGTCAGCAATACGTTCACATCGACCACCTGATCGAAGTGCCGTGTCACGCGATCCAGCTTTGTGAGTACGTACTCCCGGAGTGCGGGCGTGACTTCAAGATGATGTCCGCTGATCGTCAAGTTCATCAGAACCTCCTTTGCAAGGGTGGGCAAACGGGCCGCAGCAAGGCTGCAGGCCGCGGAAATGGGGGGGAAGGGGAGCAAGAAGGGAGAGGGCGTGGGAGCCGCAACGACGGTGGAGACACCGTGAAAGGCAGTGTGCACCTGTTGCCCTGCCGTGACAAGCGGGGCTCCTCGCCTGGCTCGGGACAGGCGCCGGCAGCGTGAAGCAGTGCCCTGGGACCGCGGCCGGCGCGCCGTCTCATGCCCTGGCCCCGACCTTGCTGCAGGCCTTGCCAGCCATGACCGCCCCTTTGCCGATCCGCCGCGGCATGATCACGCGTGCCGGAGTTGATGGCCGCGGGCGTCAACCTGGGCTTCGGCCACGACTGCGTGATGGCCTCCTGGTACGCGCTGGGCTCGGCCGCCATGCTGGAGGTGGCTGCGATGGTGGTGCGCGGCGGTGCCGCGGTGTCGCGCATGGCACCGGCGACGGCCGAACTGGCGCTGCCGGGGCGGCCGGCAGGCGTGGATTCCACGCGACAGCCGCCACCCACGGCGCCGGGTGGCGCTGGCTAGAATCGACCGCCCACAGGGATGAGAAGCGTCAAGCACAAGATGAAACTGATCGGATCGCTGAGCAGCCCCTACGTGCGCAAGGTGCGCGTGGTGATGGCCGAGAAGAAGCTCGACTTCCAGTTCGTGCTGGAAGACGTCTGGGCCAGCGACGCCATGCTGGCCAGCAACCCGCTGGGCAAGGTGCCGTGCCTGGTGATGGAGGGCGGCGAAGCGGTCTTCGATTCACGCGTCATCGTCGAGTACCTCGACACGCTGTCACCGGTGGGCAAGCTGATCCCGCCTTCCGGCCGCGAACGCACCGAGGTACGCACCTGGGAGGCGCTGGCCGACGGCCTGCTGGACGCCGCGATCCTGGCGCGCCTGGAGGCCACCTGGGGCGGGCGCACCGAAGCGCAGCGCTCGCCGGCCTGGATCGACCGCCAGATGAGCCGCGTGCACGCCACCGTCAAGGCCATGGCGCAGGGACTCGGCGACAAGCCTTTCTGCGCCGGCAACCACTACACCCTGGCCGACGTGGCCGTCGGCTGTGCCTTGGGCTACCTCGACTTTCGCTTCCCGCAAATCGACTGGCGCGCCGACCAACCCAACCTGAACAAGCTGGCCGACAAGCTGGCCGCGCGGCCGAGTTTCATCGACACGGCGCCGCCCAAGGCGTAACGGCCGGCGTTGCCGCGACGGGCCTGCGCCGGGTACTCAATGGGCTCCGTCGGTCTGGTCACGCCACAGCAGATGCACTTCAGCGAGCCGCTGGCGCTGAAGAGCGGCGCCGTGCTGGCCGATTACGCGCTCACCTTCGAGACCTACGGCAGCCTGAACGCCGAGCGCAGCAACGCCGTTCTGGTGTGCCACGCGCTCAACGCCAGCCACCACGTCGCCGGCGTACACGCCGACGGCAGCGTCGGCTGGTGGGACAACCTGGTGGGGCCCGGCAAGCCGCTGGATACCGACCGTTTCTTCGTCATCGGCGTCAACAACCCCGGCTCCTGTTTCGGCTCCACCGGACCGATGCACGTCAATCCGGCCAGCGGGCGCATCTACGGCGCCGACTTCCCGGTGCAGACGGTCGAGGACTGGGTCGATGTGCAGGCCCGCCTGATGCGGCGCCTGGGCATCGAGCGACTCGCCGCCGTGGTCGGCGGCAGCCTGGGCGGCATGCAGGCGCTGGCCTGGACGCTGCGCCACCCGCAGCGCGTGCGCCACTGCGTGGCGGTGGCCACGGCACCCAACCTGTCGGCGCAGAACATCGCCTTCAACGAGGTGGCGCGGCGCGCCATCGTCACCGACCCCGACTTTCACGGCGGCCACTTCTACGCCCACGGCGTGGTGCCCAAACGCGGCCTGCGCGTGGCGCGCATGCTCGGCCACATCACCTATCTTTCCGACGACGCCATGGACGCCAAGTTCGGCCGCGAACTCCGGGCCGCCGAACTCGGCTACAGCACGCAGGACATCGAATTCCAGATCGAAAGCTACCTGCGCCACCAAGGCGACAAGTTCAGCGAGTACTTCGACGCCAACACCTACCTGCTGATCACGCGTGCGCTGGATTACTTCGACCCCGCGCGCGAACACGGCGGCGACCTCGCGCGCGCCTTCGCCGTGGCCCGCGGCAACGGCTTCCTGCTCGTGAGCTTCAGCACCGACTGGCGCTTCTCGCCCGCGCGCTCGCGCGAGCTCGTCAAGGCGCTGGTGGACAACCGCATCGCCGTCAGCTATGCGGAGATCGACGCGCCGCACGGCCACGACGCCTTCCTGCTCGACGACCCGCGCTACCACGCCGTCATGCGCGCTTACTTCGAGCGCATCGCGGCCGAGCGCGGCGAGCCTGGGGGCCACCGGCCCGGATCCGGGTCTCCCGGTCCGGGCCGAGCCCCCTCGGGGGGTGGCGAGCGCGGCGAGCCTGGTGGCCCGCATGTCTGAACGCCGTGACCTCGAGATCATCGCCGAGCTGGTGCCGGTGGGCAGCCGCGTGCTCGACCTCGGCTGCGGCAACGGCGAGCTGCTGGCCTACCTGCGCAAGCACAGGGCCTGCAGCGGCTACGGCATCGAGATCGCCGACGCCAACGTGCACGCCTGCATACAGCGCGGTGTCGACGTCATCCAGCTCAACCTCGAAGAAGGCCTGGCGCTGTTCGACGACAACAGCTTCGACGTCGTGATGCAGCTCGACACCCTGCAGCACCTGCGCAACACCGAACGCATGCTCAAGGAGACGGCGCGCGTGGGCCGCATCGGCATCGTCAGCTTCCCCAACTTCGCGCACTGGCCCAACCGGCTGCGTGTGCTGGGCGGGCGCATGCCGGTGACCAAGGTGCTGCCCTACCAGTGGTACGACACGCCCAACATCCGCTTCGGCACCTACGCCGACTTCGAGGTGCTGGCGCGCAAGAGCGGCCTCGAGGTCACCGACAGCTTCGGCTTGCAGAGCGGGCGCGTGGTGCGGCGCTGGCCCAACCTGGTGGCCAGCGTGGCGGTGTTCCGCTTCGAGCAGCGCTGAATTCGCCCCCTCTCCCACTTGTGGGAGAGGGTTGGGGTGAGGGTCATGCGTACCCCCCCCCACCCTCACCCCAGCCCTCTCCCGCCCAGGCGGGAGAGGGGGCCATACCGAAAAGCTCTCATGCGGTCAGGCCGCAGGCATCCGCACGCGGAAGGTCGAGCCCACGCCGGGCGTGCTGTCGACCTCGATCGTGCCGCCCATCGCGTCGGCGAGCTGACGGCTCAGCGACAGGCCGAGGCCGGTGCCGGCCACCGGACCATGCTGCGCACCCAGGCGTTCGAAGGGCTGGAACAGCCTCGCGCGCTGCGCTTCGTCCAGGCCCGGGCCGTTGTCGGTCACGGCCAACTCGACCTGGTCGCCCGCGGCTTGCGCGCGCAGGCGCACCCAACCGCCCGGCCGGTTGTACTTGATGGCGTTGGACAACAGGTTGCTGACGATCTGCTTGAGCCGCCTGCGGTCGGCGCGCACCGTCAGCGCATGGCCGGGCGGCACCTCGTCGATGACGGCGATGCCAGCCTCCTGCGCTGCCCCGGCCAGCATGGCCCAGGCTTCCTCGACCACCGGGCGCAGGGGCAGGCTTTCGAGCGTCATCGGCAGGGCCCCGGTCTGCAGGCTGGAGATCTCGAGGATGTCGTCCATCAGTGCCAGCAGGTGGCGCCCGCTGGCCAGCACATGGGCGATCCAGCCGCGCTGGCGCTTGCTGGCGCCGGCGTCCATATCCAGCAATTGTGCAAAACCGAGGATGGCATTCAGCGGCGTGCGCAGCTCGTGGCTGACGCGCGACAGGAACTGCGACTTGGCCTGGTCGGCCGCCGCCGCGCGGTCGCGCTCGAAGCGCAGCGCATCGGCCTGCTTGGCGGCGGTGATGTCGGTGTGGGTGCCGATCATGCGCAGCGGCCGCCCCGCCGCGTCTCGGCTGATGACGATGCCGCGCGCCAGGATCCACTTCCACTGCCCGTCCTTGCACAGCACGCGGTGTTCGTTGACGTAGGCCGGCGTGCGGCCGGCAAAGTGGTCTTCGCGGTCCTGCCGCATGCGTTGCACGTCGTCGGGGTGGGTCAGGCGGTCCAGCGCCGTGGGCAGGTTGGGCAGCTCATCGTCGCTGTAGCCGTACAGCGCCTTGCACTGG
The DNA here is from genome assembly GCA_030680415.1 of Rubrivivax sp. Taxonomy (GTDB): domain Bacteria; phylum Pseudomonadota; class Gammaproteobacteria; order Burkholderiales; family Burkholderiaceae_C; genus Rubrivivax. The sequence goes on along the minus strand of JAUXVE010000079.1, from coordinate 37,411 downwards.
GGCGAATAGACCTCCTCGCCGTGGGCCAGGTCCAGGTCCCAGACGCCGTCGCCGGTGCTCTCCAGCGCGCGTTTCCAGAGCTCGCTGTTGTCGCGCAGCGCCTGTTCGGCCTGCTTGCGCGCGGTGATGTCGAGCATGAGCCCGATGCGCACCTCGTTGCCGTCCTCGGCCGGTGCCGGGTTGCTGGTCTGGTGGATCCACTTCACGGTACCGTCGTCGAGCACGATACGGAACTCGATGGCAAGCGCTTGCCCTGCCTGGGCGGCGGCCACGAGCCTGGCCTCGGCCTGGGTGCGGTCGTCGGGGTGCCGCAGGGTGCGCAACGCGAGTGGGTCGCGCAGCACGGCCTCGGCCGAGACACCGAAGAGCTCGCGCACGTTCGGGCTGATGAGGCTGGCCCTCGTCTGCCCGTCGGGTGACGTCACGAGACGGTAGATGACCCCCGGCACGAGGTCGAAGATCTGCTGCAGCTGCTGCTGGCTGCGTCGCAGCGCTTCACGTGCCTGCACGCGCTCGGTGATCTCTTCGACCGTGCCCTCGTAATAGTCGATGCGACCCGCGGCGTCGCGCACGACGTGGGCGTTCTCACTGATCCAGATGCGCTCACGTGTCTTGTGGCGCCAGACCTCGGATTCGAAGCCGGCGACCTGCCCCTCGGCCTCGAGCAGGCGGCGAAACACCGCCCGGCGTTGCGGGTCGACGTACCACTCGAGCGCGATGTCGTGCACGCCGGCCAGCATCTCGGCTTCGCTGGCGTAGCCGTTGAGCCGCACCAGCGCCAGGTTGGCGCGCAGCTGCGTGCCGTCGGGCAGCGTGCGGTAGGCACCGATGGGCAGGAACTCGAACAGCGACGAGAAGTTGTCCATGTCTGCCCCGATGCTGTCGTCGTTCAGCCCCTGTCCGTCGGCTGCCGCCTCGTGCCGTCAATCCAGAGTGACTTCGGTGCGCACGGTGCCCGCCCGGTCGGCCGTTGCCGTCAGCGCCACCGCCGTGCCGCGCGGTCCACGCACCACCCATTCGACCACCGCGCGGTCGCCGGTGATCTCGCGGCTGGGCAGGAAGGCCTGCAGCGAGCTCTTCGGCGCGTGGCCTTCCAGGTGCGGGCCCACCACACGCTCGGACCCGCTGGCCAGGCTCACGCCCGGCGGCAGGTGAATGTTGAACACCGTGCCGCGTGCCGTCTTGCGTTCGAGCGCGCGCTTGGTCACGTAGGCCGGCAGGTAGCCGCCGTTGGCGACCGCGAAGCGCACGCGCCAGGTGTCGGCACCGAGCGCGCGCACCTCGGCACGCAGCACCTCCAGGCGCGGCAGCGACAGCGCGAGCTGCGTCAGCCAGCCCGGGAAACGCGCAGCCTCGCGTTCGCGCAGGTGCGGCGGCGGGTTGCGCCAGAAGTTCATCTTGTCCCAGCCCCCCAGCTCGACCATGCCGAGTTGCGGATGGCGGTAAGGGCGCCACTCGACGTAGGCCAGTCCGGCGCATTGCTCGTCGCTCCACTTCAGCAGCTTGAGGTCGTCCTCGGGCGGATGGTCGCGGTACCACTCGATCCAGGGGTAGTCGGTGATGCCGGCTTCCTTGTTGGGGGCCCAGATCTCGACCGTCCAGAACAGCGCCCCGAGGTGTTCGTAGACCCAGTCCTGGGTGCCGGTGATGGTCTGCTTGGGGTGGTACTTGAACTCGTGGAAGATGCTGATCGCAGGGTAGCCGGTGAGCTTGGCGCCGAGGTCCGACAGCCGCTTGTACATCCACAGGTCCTCGGGCGTCATGTCGTCGTCGCTCTGCGTGCCCATGGGCCGCAGGATGACGCCGCTGTGGGTGTGGAAGCTGACCGCGGCGCCGATGTTGGGGTGCCGGGTGATGAAGTCCACCATCGCCCGCACCTCCGGCTCGCTGGTGGGGTAGGGGCCGGCGCCGACCTGTTCGAATTCCTGGCGCCAGTAGGCGGGGAAGTTGCGGTTCAGGTCCAGCCCCTCGCGGTCGGGGTTGGCGGTGATCCTCAAGCCGTCGAAGTTCTTCAGCGTGCCTTCGGGGATGAGGCGGTAGTACTCGCCGCCGAACTCGCCGGGCTCGCGCGGCACCATCAGACGCGGCTCGGTGGCGTGTTTCTTGTAGGGGCCGTGCGGGTCGGGGATGCGCATGCTCAGCACGCGCCCATCGCCGTCGACGTCCTCGATGGTCAGGCCTTCGACCGGCTGCTCGTCGTAGGGGTAGGGGCGGGTCGACGAGCGGATGTGCCGCGGCCGGTCGGCCAGTGCGAGTTCGGCGCCGTCGGGGTTCAGCCTGGGCGCCATGTAGACGACGCGGGTGTCGAGCAGCTGGCGGATCCTGGGGTCGCTGTCGTAGCCCGAGACGAGCTGGTGCAGCCAGTACAGGCAGGCCGTGCTGGCCGTCAGCTCGGCGGCGTGGATGTTGCCGTCGACCCAGAATGCCGGCTTGTCGGTGTCGCTGCCGGTGGCCTGGTTGGTGATCGTCAGCAGCCAGATGTCACGCCCTTCCCAGCTCTTGCCCAGGCTGGACAGGCTCACGAGCTGCGGCGCCGCGGCAGCGTAGTCGCGCAGCAGGCGCGTCAGCTCGGGGTAGCGGTAGAACTGGTCGAAGCGTGGGACGGGGATGTCGGGCATGCGGAAGATGGGCGGCAATCGGGTGCCTTGGATGCTACCCGCGCCGCGGCCGCCTCGCTTCGTTGCCGACCCTTGAAAGGAGCCCCCACCTGCCGCGACCCCACCTGCGTTGCGGGCCGGCCGCGCCGGCATGGACGACTGCACCGCCGAGCGCTCGCCGTCGCTGAAGACACGCAGCTTGCCCGGCGCAGTGCCTTGCTTTCGAAGGAGGCGATGCCGAAGCCGTCCCGGTGCTCGTGGGCGCAGCTGGCCAGGCCCGTGAAGCTGAACATTACGTCGGTCGGCGTGTTGGCGTTCATTCCCGGCAACTGGCACATGCCGGCATTGCGGCGTGGCTACACTGCGCCGATGAAGCCCCTGTTGAGCATGCTCGGCCACGGCCTGAGCGGCGTGCTCGGGCCGGGCATGCGGCCGCAGGCGGCGCGCAACGACCGCTGCCGCTGCGGCCAGCCGGTGTTCTTCCGCAACAGCGTGTGCCTGGCCTGCGGCAGCGAACTGGGGTTCGACGCCGAGGCACTGACGCTGCGCTCGCTGGTGCCGGGGCTGCAGCCCGGCATCTGGCGCGCGGCCGACGACGCCGGTGAGCCCGACCCGCCCTTGCAGCGCTGCGCCAACTTCGGTCCCGCCGGCTGCAACTGGCTGCTGCCGTCTGATCAGGCCCGGGCCCACAACGGCCTGTGTCGCGCCTGCCGACTGAACCACACGATCCCCGACCTCGACGAAGGCGACAACGCGCTGCTGTGGAGCCGCGTCGAACGCGCCAAGCGGCGCCTGGTGTCGCAGTTGCTGGCGCTGGGGCTGCCGCTGCAGTCCAAGGTCAGCGAAGACCCCGAGCGCGGTGTCATGTTCGACTTCCTGCGCTCTGCGCCCGGCGCGCCGCGGGTGGCGACGGGCCACGCGGACGGACTCATCACGCTGGACCTCGACGAAGCCGACGACGCCACGCGCGAAACCCTGCGCAACACGCTACGCGAGCCCTACCGCACCTTGCTCGGCCACCTGCGCCACGAGATCGGCCACTACTACTGGGACCGCCTGGTGGCCGGCAGCGGCTGGCTGGGGCCCTTCCGCGCGCGCTTCGGCGACGAGCGGCAGGACTATGCGGCAGCGCTGGAGCGTCACTACCAGACCGGACCGGCGGCCGACTGGCCGCAGCGCTGCGTCAGTGCCTACGCCAGCGCGCATACGTGGGAGGACTGGGCCGAGACCTGGGCCAACTACCTGCACATGGTGGACACGCTCGACACGGCGCTGAGCTTCGGCCTGGAAGGCGGCGACGTCGAAATCCAGATCGAACCCTACGGCGCCGACGCGCTGGACGCACCCGGCGACCCCGGTGCGCCGCGTTTCCTGGGTCTGGTCAACGCCTGGCTGCAGATCACGGCGCTGATGAACGAGCTGGCGCGCAGCATGGGGCAGCCCGACCTCTGCCCCTTCGTGCTCAGCCACCACGCGGTGGCCAAGCTGCATTTCGTGTACCGGGTGGTGAGCGCGACGGCCGCAGCGCGACCGTGAGGCGCTGCGCTTGTGCGGGGGCGTCTACTCAGCGTGTCTGGCGCGCCGCCCACACCACCACGTTGGGCACCGGCAGGCACTCGCCCGCCCCCAGCAGTGCCGGGTAAGGGGCGCAGGTCGCGGCGGCCATCGCGTCGACGACGGCAGCGCCGGCGGTGACGTTGCCGAACACCGCATAGCCGCCGCCCGAGGTGTCCAGGAAGGCGTTGTCGGCGAGGTTGATGAAGAACTGCGAAGTGGCCGAATTCAGCACGCCGGTGCGCGCCATGGCCACCGACAGGCGCAGGTTGCTCAGGCCGCGGCCGACTTCCAGTGCGATCGGCGCCTGGGTGGCCTTGGGCGCCGGCACCGGCAGGGCGGGGTTCAGTGCGGCCGCCCAGCCCCCGCCCTGCAGCACGAAGCCGGGCGCGTTGCGGTGGAAGACGGTGCCGTCATAGAAACCGCCGTTGACGTAGGCCAGGAAGTTGTCCACCGTGATCGGCGCCTGCTGCGGCGCCAGCGTGATGACCAGGCTGCCGTTGACCGGCCCGCTGCCGGCCGACGCGCCGTTGCTCACGTTCAGCGTCACCTGCGGCACGGGCACGGTGTATTCGACCGTGGCCAGCACCGTGTTGTCACTGCGGCGCATCACGCTGGCCTGCTGTGCACCGACTGCCATCACGGTGCAGCGGTAGTAGGCCACGCTGGCGCTGCTGATGTGGGGCGCGGCGGTGCCGAGCGTGAAGTCGCGGCAGCCCGCCGAGCTGAGGTCGATGCCGCCGGCGAGCTGGCTGCCGTTGATGGTGAACAGCAGCGGCTGACCGTACATGGGGGCGCCAACCATGACCGAGCTGACGCTGGCGGGCTGGGTGCCGCTGTCGCCGCCGCCGCCACCGCAGGCGGCGAGCGTGACGCTCAGGGCAAGGAGGGTGCTGATGAGGAAACACGGCTTCATCGGTGGGGCCTTTCGCGAGGGATCATTCGAACATCAGCTTGCTCATGCCGCTCCAGCTGAAGAGTCGGCCGGGGTTCTGGGTTTCCTCCAGGATGCCCGCGAGACGGCTGCGGATGCGTGCGCTGCGCCGGGCGCGCCAGACCACCAGATCGGCAATCCAGGGGTGCAGGTTGACGTGGCTGGCGGTCTCGTAGAGGTCGAACCTGGGTTGCAGCGTGCGCAGCGCGGCTTCATAGCGTTGGCGCACCGCGTCGTCGTCGGCCACTTGCCGACGCGCCAGCAGTGCCTCGGCGGCCAGCAGGCCGGTCTCCATGGCCTTGCCTATGCCTTCACCGCTGAAGGCATAGGTGCTGCCGGCGGCTTCGCCGGCCACCAGCAGCCCCGGGCGCGACCAGCGGGCACCGCGCAGCGTGCAGCGCAAGGGCGCGCCCTTGATTTCGCCCTGCAGTTCACCGCCGCTCATCAGCTCGCGCGCCGGCGCGTAGACCTCGCAGAAGGCATCGAGCATGTCGCGCAGGTTGATGTCCTGCATGCGCCCCTTGCCGTTGCGCTGCACGATGTGGCTGCCGGTGAGGCCGGTGCCGATGTTGAACAGTCCGCCGGGCGCCGGAAAGATCCAGCCGTAGCCGCCGCGCAGCCGCGGGTGCCACACCAGCTGCATCTGCTTGATGCGGCCGACCATCGCGTCGTGGCGCACATAGCCGCGCAAGGCCACGCCGCTGGGCGTGCGGCGCTCGCACAGGCCGCTAGCGATCAGCGCCTGCGGCACCGCGCCGGTGGCCAGCACGACCCAGCGTGCCGTGATCTCGTGCCCGCCGCCAGCGGCCTGGAAACGGGCGCCGACGACACGCTCGCCTTCGAGCAGCGGCGCCTCGAAGCGCAGCGGCGCCAACAGTCGCGCGCCGGCGCGCTCGGCGGCGCGCACGAGGATGTGGTCCAGCGTCTTGCGCGGCAGCACCGAAAGCGTGCCCGCGACGTCGACAAAGGCACCGCGCGGGCCGATGCAGCGCACGTGCGGCACCGGCGCGGCCAGCGCCGCCACCTCGTCGTAGACGCCGAGCCGGCGCAGCGCGGCGTGCGTGTCCGGTATCAGCCCGTCGCCGCAGACCTTGTCGCGCGGGAAGGTGTGCTGGTCGGCCAGCAGCACGTCGTGGCCGGCTCGCGCCAGCCAGAGCGCGCAGGCGCTGCCGGCCGGGCCGGCGCCGACGACGAGCACGTCGCAGCGGCTGGGAAGCGGGGTTGGCTGTTCCATGGTCGTATGCGCCCATTCTGGCAGCCGCGGCGGGTGGCTTGACATTTGTCAGCCCGGGCCTTGCCGGCATGGCGCATGATGCGCAGGAAGGAGACCAGCGCCATGAGCACCCACCTTACGAGCGGCCAGCGCGCCTTGCTGGAGTCCGAACTGGAGTTGCGCCAGCGCCGTTTAAGCCAGCAACTGGACGTACACCAGGAGGGTCGCACGCGCAGTGAACATGCGCGCGACGTGCTGGCGCAGGACTACGACGACGCGCCGCAGCGGGCCATGGATCGCGAGGTGGACATGGCGCTGTCCGACCTGGATGCGCAGGAGATGGCGGCCCTGGGCCGCGCGCTGGCGCGGGTGCACGATGACGACTACGGCCTATGCGTCGACTGCGGTGCCGGGATCCCGTTCGACCGTCTGAAGATCGAGCCGCACGCATTGCGTTGCGTGGCCTGCGAGGCGCTGCGCGAGAAAACGCGCTGATCCGCGTGGCCGGCAGCGTTTGCCGGCCGCACCCGTGCGACGATATGGCTCCATGAGCACCCTGTTCGAAAAGCTGCTGCACGGCGAACTGCCCTGCGCCAAGGTCTATGAGGACGAATTCGTCTTCGCCTTCATGGACGCGGGTCAGGTCAACGACGGCCACGTCATCGTCGCCACCAAGGCGCCGCGCGCGACGCTGCTGGACTGCAGCGACGACGAGGCCGCGGCGCTGATGCGCGCCGCACGCCGCATCGCGCTGGCGGTGCAGGCGGCCTTCGCGCCGGAAGGCATCACCGTGCTGCAGGCCAACCGGCCTGCTGGCTGGCAGACGGTGCCGCACCTGCACCTGCATGTGCTGCCGCGCCATGCCGGCGACGGCGTCGAGCTGAGCTGGCCACGCAAGGAGCCGGGCATCGAGCGCCTGCGCGAGCTGGCAGCGCGGCTGCAGGTGCCGGCCGCCGGGTCACCGTAGGGCGCCCGTGGCCTCGGGCGCCACCGGCGTCAGCGTGCCAGCAACCGCACCTGTGACGCCTCCAGCGCCAGGCTCACCGCCGCGCCCACCGCAAACGCCGCGCCTCCGGCCCGGTGCTGCTCGTCCACCGCCAGGCTGTGCGCGCCCACGCGCACGCGGTAGCGCGTGACCTCGCCCAGGAACTCGCTGGCCTCCACCGTGCCGGGCAGGGTGATGCTCTGCGCGCCAGACGCCGCGCCGGGGCGGTCCAGGCGCAAGGTGTGAGGGCGGAAGCTGAGCATCAGCGACTCGGCCGGCGGCGTCTCGGGCCGCAGCGGCACCACCAGGCGGCCGACGCCTTCGATGTCGAGCGTGACCGTGTCGCCACCGCGTTCGCGCACGCGGCCCGGCAGCAGGTTCATGGTGCCGACGAAGTTCGCCACGAAGGTGTTCACCGGGTCGTCGTACAACGCGGCCGGCGCGCCCACCTGCTGCACCACGCCCTGGTCGAGCACGGCCATGCGGTCGGCGGTGGTCATCGCCTCTTCCTGGTCGTGGGTGACGAACAGCGTGGTGATGCCCAGCCGCCGCTGCAGCGCCAGCAGTTCCTGGCGCATCTGCACGCGCAGCGTCTTGTCCAGGTTGGACAGCGGCTCATCGAGCAGCAGCACCTTGGGTTCGATGACGATGGTGCGCGCCAGCGCCACGCGCTGCTGCTGGCCGCCCGAGAGCTGGTTGGGCCGCCGTGCGCCGTAGTCCTGCAGGCCCACCAGTTCCAGCGCCGCGCCGACCCGTGATTTGATGGTGGCGCGGGCCACCTTGCGTTCGACGAGGCCGAAGGCGACGTTGTCCCACACCGTCATGTGCGGCCACAGCGCGTAGCTCTGGAACACCATGCCGATGTTGCGCTGCCACGGCGCCTGGCCCGAGATGTCCACGCCGTCGACCAGCAACTGGCCGCTGCTGGCGCGGTTGAAGCCGGCGATCAGCCGCAGCAGCGTCGACTTGCCCGAGCCCGACGGCCCGAGCAGGGCGAAGAATTCGCCCGGCTGGATGTCCAGGTTGACGTCCTTCAGCACCTCGGTGGCGCCGTAGCTGAGCCGGATATTGCGGCACTGCACGCTGACCTTCTTCATGCCTTCTCTCCCACGGCCGGCAGCGCCGCAAAGCGCTGGCCGGTGCGCTCCACCACCACGTGCGAGATGTAGGTGCCAACCGCCACCACGGCGATCGCCAGCACGCCCAGCGCCGCGCCCGGGCCGCGCCCGGCCACGCTTTGCATGTAGAGGTAGATGCCGTAGCTCATGGGCGCCTGCGATTCGGCCGAGGTCAGCAGGATGGTCGCCGACAGCTCCACTGCCGCGGTGATGAAGCTGGTCACGAAACCGGCCAGGATGCCGCCGGCCATCAGCGGCACGACGACACGGCGGATGGTGCGCAGCTTGGTCGCGCCCACGCTCTCGGCGGCCTCTTCCAGGCTCACGTGCACCTGCTGCAGCGCCGCCACGCACGAGCGCAGCGCATAGGGCAGGCGGCGCACCGCGTAGGCCAGCATGATCATGACCCAGGTGCCGGTGAACAGCACTTCGGTGCCCGGGATCAGCATGCCCTTGTACAGCCGCAGGTAGCCGATGGCCAGCACGATGCCCGGCACCGCCAGCGACGCGGTGGCGATCCAGTCCAGCCACTGCCGCGCCGGCAGCGTGGTGCGCAGCATCAGGTAGGCGATGGTCACGCCGAGCACGACATCCAGTCCCGCCGCCAGGCCGCAGTACAGCAGCGTGTTGCGGATCATGCCGCTGGAGTCCTGGAACACCGTGGCGTAGTGCGCCAGCGTGTAGGCGTCGGGCAGCGGCGAGTAGCTCCAGACCTGCGCGAACGACAGCAGCAGCACGCCGACGTGCGGCGACAGCACGAGCAGCAGCACGAGGCCGATCCAGCCGTACGCCGCCACGGAAGCCAGCGGCGTCAGGCGCCGGCGCTGCACGCCGGCGCCGCCCTTTTGCAGCGTGGCGTAGTCGCGGCCCTTCAGTGCCCGCGCCGACAGCGCCATGGCGGCGATGCTGAAGACGATCATGATGACGCTGATGACGTAGCCCAGCGGGTCTTCCAGCCCGACCTGCGTGATGCGCAGGTAGGCCTGCGGCGCCAGCAGGTTGGTCTGGCCCATCACCAGTGGTGTGCCGAGGTCGTCGAAGACCTTCACGAAGACCAGCGAAGCGCCGGCCACGAAGCCGGGTGCGCCGAGCGGGAAGATGACACGCCAGAAGAGGCGCCAGCCCTTGCAGCCGAGGTTGAGCGCGGCTTCCTCCATGGCGCCGTCGATGTTGCGCAGCGCCACCGTGAGGTTCATCAGGATGAAGGGAAAGTAGTGGATGGCCTCGACGAAGACGACGCCGTTGAGGCCGTCCATGATCGGCAGCGTGAAGCCGAGGTGTTCACCCAGCAGCAGGTTGATCGCACCCGAGCGGCCGAAGATCAGCTGCAGCGCCACCGCGCCGACGAAGGGCGGCATGATCAGCGGCAGCACGCCCAGGGTCTGGATCAGCAGCGCGCCGCGGAAGTCGAAGCGCACCGTGAAATAGGCCAGCGGCACCGCGATCAGCGCCGCCCAGACGGCCGACATCACGGCCACGTACAGGCTGTTGAAGAAGGACTCGCGCATCAGCGCCTGGTCGAAGAAGGTGCCGACGTGGCCGAGCGTGAAACCGCCGTCGGCGTCCAGGAAGGCGGTGATGAAGACGCGCCCCACCGGCAGCACCAGGAACAGCAGCAGGAAGGCCAGCACCGCGGCGCCGGCCAGCCACACCCCGGGCCGCACGCCGGCGGCCCCCGCACGCCCGAACGACGCGAGCAAGACGCCTTACCGCGCGCCGGCCAGCGCCTGCTCGGCGAGCTGCCGGGCGCGCTGGTAGTTGTCCTGCGCGTGGCGGTTCCAGCTGTCTTCCAGGCCGGTGACCTGCTTGTTCACGGCGGCGTTCTTCTTGTTGGCGGTGAAGAGGGCCAGGAAGTCCTTGTTGCCGGCCATGCCGGCGCCGACCACCGGCGAGAACGCCAGGTCGCGTGCCTGCCTGACCAGCGCCCCGGCGGCCGGATTGGGCTTCTTCGCCAGCGCTGCCTCGGCGGCATGGATGGCCCGGGTGGCGGCCTGCAGGTCCTTGAGGCGGAAAGTGATGGTCTGGTCGAACATCGCCGAGACGACGTTGTAGCGTGACTCCGAGAGTTCGGAGTCGAAGCTCACCTTGGCGCGCTTGGCGATCTCGAAGGCGTTCGGGTAACCCGCCGGCACCTTGCCCTTCATGGCCTCGGGCGGCAGGATCGGCAGGCGCGAGATCTTGGGGTCGAGCAGCAGTTCCTGGCCCTCGGCCGACACCGTGTAGGCGATGAATTTCTTCGCCTCGGCGCTGTTCTTGCCGCCGGCGACGAGCCCGATGTTGGCCGGCACCACGGCCGTCACGTTGGGATAGACGAACTCGACCGGGAAGCCCGAGTACTTGCCCGCCAGGCCGAAGAAGTCGATCACCAGGCCGATGCCGAACTGGCCGTTGTTGACACCGTCGGGCACGCCGAAGCTGCGCTCGGTGATGGCAGCGCAGTTGCCGGCGATCTGCAGCATCTGCGACCAGCCCTTGTCCCAGCCTTCGCCCTGCAGCACCGTTTCCACGGTGAGGTGGGTGGTGCCGGAACGCGACGGTGAACTCATCGCGACATGGCCGAAGTACTGGGGCTTCATCAGGTCGGCCCACTGCGCCGGCGCCGGCAGCTTGTTGGCCGCCATGTAGCGCGTGTTCCACATCAGCCCGTAGCCGGCCAGCGCCTGGCCCAGGTACAGACCCTTCGGGTTGTTGATGGGGTAGTTGCCGACCTTGGCCGGCGCCGCCTTGTTGGCCAGGTCGGCGACGTTTTCGAGCAGGTTCTGCCCGGCCAGCACCTCGAAGGCGTCGGGCGCCGAGGCCCAGAACACGTCGGGCCGCTGCCCCGGCGGCAGTTCACGCACGTAGGCGATGCCCTGCACCGTGTTCTTGTTCAGGATCTCGACCTTGATGCCCGGGTTGGCCTTCTCGAAGGCCGACTTGTAGGCCTGCGTCAGCTCCTTGGGGAAGGAGGTGACGACGGTGACGGTGCCGGCGTGGCTGGTGGACGCAGTGAATGCGGCCGCGGCCAAGGTGAGTGCAAGGCGACGGACGCGGGAAAGGGGGCGGTGCGGCATCGGGCGGTCTCCGAAAGGCGGTTCGACTGGGCCGCACGATAGCCGCAGCACGCGGGTCTTGCCTATCGGGACTTGTTAGGGCGCCCGATGCGCCCGGGCTGATGGGCACCTGCTGGCCATCGAGTCGCGCAACGCAATACATTGCATGACCGCGCAGCACAAACCGGGAAGTGACATGGCAACCACGTTGAAGTGCACGCAGGCTTCCGCCAACCTGTCCGAAGTTCGGATCCACCGCGCGCCGACCTGGCGCGCATCTCAGGTCGAGGATCTGAAGGCCGCGGTGGCGGCCGCCGATGCCGGTGACTTTGCCGATGGACGAGACGTGGAGCGTGCGCTTTCCCGCTACAACCTGGCGGGGCGGGTCGCACCAGCGCCTGATGCGTGTCAAGGGTCAAAACTTGATCAAAGTTGATCCATGCCGACTTTCCGACGACAATCCACCCCCTGATGCAACGAGTCCTTCAAGCCGAAGCCGTCAGGCAAGCCCTGCAGGCCAAGGGCTGGACCCAGAAGGAACTGGCCGAACAGGTCGGCGTCACCGCCCAGTCGGTGACCAACTGGCTCCAGGGTGACGACTTCCCGCGCCCCGATAAGCTGTTGCGTCTGGCGACGACGCTCAAGCTGCCCTTCGACCAACTCACGGCCGCGTCGCCGGCGGCGCAAGGCATGCGTCCGATCGTGGCGTTCCGGCGTCGGGCCGCCACGAAGACGACCGAAGCCCACATCGCCAAGGCCCTGGCGATGGGCGCGCTCCTGGAGCCCCTGGTGCCCCACCTGCAACCCCTGCGGGCGCTGCGCACGGCCATCAGCCAGCCCTCGATCGCCTACGCCGACCTGCAGCGCGCCACAGCGCAGACACGCGAGAAGCTTGGCATTGGCCCTCGTGCGGTGCTCGACTACTCCACACTGATCACCGAGTTCGCCGCGAACGACGCCTTCCTCGTGCCTGTGCTCTGGGGCGAACGGCAACGCCACGACAACGCTTTGCACATCCTGCTGCCGGCGCAGCGCGTGACCTTCATCTACCTGAACCTCGACACCTACATCGAGGACTTCAAGTTCTGGATGGCGCACGAATTGGCCCATGTCTACACGCCGGCGCTGGCCGGCACGAACGAAGGCGAGGATTTCGCCGATGCGTTCGCCAGCGCGCTGCTCTTTCCGCAGCCGCTGGCCGCAGTCGCCTACCGCGAGGCGGCCGCCGCGCACCACAAGGCCGAGAGGGTGGCTGTGCTGCAGCGCCATGCTCGCGAGCACCAGATCTCGCTGTACACGGTCTTCCGTGAAGTGCAGACCCATGCCGCGGCCTCGGACGAGCCGGCGCTGCCGCTCGACGAAAAGACCGACATCCACGCCGTGCGCAATGCGCGCCGCGGCCAGCGGGTGAGCAAGATTCTTTTCGATCCGCTGCCGCCCGAGCCCGCCACCTACGTGGCGGCGGCGCACAGCACCTTTGGCAGCGAGTTCTTCAACGCGCTGCGCCGGCTGCTGAAGGCGCAGGGCACCGGGCCGGGGTATGTGCAGCAATTGCTGGACATCTCGCTGGCCGACGCCACCGCGCTGCACCACGCGCTGACCCGGGGTTGAAGCGATGGCGGGCGCGCCGGCAGCCACGACGCCCGTGCTGCTGGACACCAATGCCTACCTTCGGCTGGCCAAGCGCGTGCGCCCGCTGCTGGGCGTGCCCTTCGGACAGAAGCGTTATGTGCTCACCATCCTGCCCGACGTGGAAGCCGAGGTGCATGCCAGTGCGCGCCTGCGTTTTCGCTACCCCTGGTTCGAAGGCGACGCCGAACTCGTCGCCGAACGGCTGGCCCGTCGCGTGCGGCTGAGCGCCGACGAGCGCGAGCAGATCGACATCGCGGCCGGCGTGCTGCACGGCGCGGTGCTGCAGGGCGTGTCGCGTTACATGCAAGGCGGTGGCTCGCCGCCAGGTCCGACCGACTGCCGCGTGCTGGCCTTCGGGCTGGTGAAAGGCGCCATCGTGGCCACCGACGACCTGGGCATGCACCTGCTGGCGGCCGAGTTCAAGCTGGCGGTGTGGCACGGCTGGGGACTGCTTGCCAAGCTGCGCAGCGCAAAGGTCGCCAGCGACGATCTCGTGCGGGAGATCTACGCGGCACTGGAAGTCAACGGCGACCTGCCGGCGACCTGGCGCGTGGCCAAGCATGGGGCACTGGCCAAGGTGTTCGGGCGCGGGGCCTGACTTGGGATCGCGCTCCATAGGATGGTCCCCGCGCATCTGTCGTGTGGATCGTTTCGCGCGTCGCGGCAGGCGGCACCCGGCGGGGGCTCATGCTGCGACGGTCGGCGCTGCGCGCCGACTTCACTGCGATGCTCGGCCTGGGGTCGCGTCGCGAAACTCGCTGCGCTCACTGCGTTCGCTCCGCTCAGACAGTCGCGACGAGTCAGCCGACGAAGCGCGCTGCGCGCGCCGACCCCAGGCCTGCGCTTCTCGTCGCCGCAGAAATCGCCCCCACCGGGTGCCGCCTGCCGCGAGGCAAACGTATTTGTCTTCGCGACGAACACCAAAGACGTGTCCTCAAAGGCGCGCCCGGGCAGGCCACGGCGCGCCTCTGAGGCGCCGAGAAGGTGAGCAGGGACTCAAGCGGTCCGGGGGACCGCTTGTGCCTTGCGAACGGCCGGGCCGCGAGACCGATGCAGGGGAGTCGGCGCGCAGCGCCGACCGCCGAAGCGAAGCGCTGCGGCCTGCCCGGGCGCGCCTTTGCCGCGCCGACCTGCACGCGAAGCTTTCGTTGATGCGCCCGGGCGTGGACCGCAGCCTATCCTTGCCCACGACACCGTGGTGCAGCAGTCAGTTGGCCCTATGCGGACTGCCGATGCGCAGCCTGACGCGGTCTTGCGCGCGGCGCTGCGTGCCAGGCCGTCAGTGCCTCGGCCGGCTGGCCTGCCGCGCCAGGCGCCAGGCCAGCAGCAGCACAGGCGTGGCGTGCATGAGAAGGTCGAAGATGTCGATCGGCCGCTCCAGCGTGCCGGCGGCGAGCATCTTCAGCTTCTCCCGCAGGTGCGGCTCTGGATACAGCGGTGCCAGCGCAAGCCAGGCGGCGATGGCCAGCAGCCACGGCAGCGGCACCCGGTCGAGCCAGGCGCCGCACGAGGCCCGGAAACCCGCGCCTTTCGTCACGGCGGGTTCAGCAGGCGGTTTTCACCTTCAACCGCCACGCATGCAGCAGCGGCTCGGTGTACCCGCTCGGCTGCGCCTGCCCCTTGAACACGAGGTCGCTCGCCGCCTGGAAGGCCGCGCTCTCCTTGAAGCGCCCGGCCATCGGCCGGTACATCGGGTCACCGGCGTTCTGCTTGTCGACGACCTTGGCCATGCGCCTGAGCGTGGCGCGAACCTGATCCTTGGTCACCACGCCATGGTGCAGCCAGTTGGCCATGTGCTGGCTGCTGATGCGCAGCGTGGCGTGGTCTTCCATCAGGCCGACGTTGTGGATGTCGGGCACCTTGGAGCAGCCCACGCCCTGGTCGACCCAGCGCACCACGTAGCCGAGGATGCCCTGGGCGTTGTTGCCCAGTTCCACTTTTCGTCGATCAAGGACGGCGTGCAGCGCTTGCCGAGCGGTCCGCGGCTTGTCCGTTTCGAAACAGGACTTCACGAATCTCGCATGCACAATCGCCCACGAAGCCGGGGGGCAGATGGCCAGAATCTTCGACAACATCGAACAGGAGTTGCTGGGCGCGCTGCGGGCCACGCTGGCCGTGTCGAAGCGGGCCGACTTCTGCGTCGGGTATCTGAATTTGCGTGGCTGGCAGGCGGTTGATGATCTGGTTCATCCGTGGTCGGCCGAGGCCGGTCAGATTTGCCGCGTGCTGGTTGGCATGCAGCGCCCGCCGCACGACGAAATCAGGGATCTCTACCGCGCCGGGTCTGGCCCCGAAGGCCTGGACAACGCCACCGCCGTTCGGCTCAAGGCGCAGTTCGCCGCGCACCTGCGCGAGCAGATCACGCTGGGCATCCCCACAGGCAAGGACGAAGCGGCACTGCGCACGCTGGCCCGCCAGCTGCGCGCACGACAGGTCTGCATCAAGCTCTTCCTGCCCTACCCGCTTCACGCCAAGCTGTACCTGTTGTTTCGCGACGATGTGAACAACCCCATCACCGGCTTCGTCGGCAGCAGCAACCTCACGATGCAAGGCTTGGCGAGACAGGGCGAGTTGAATGTGGACGTGCTGGATCACCATGCCACTGAACGCCTGTCGTCATGGTTCGACGCGCGTTGGGGTGACCGCTGGGCGCTCGACGTATCGGCCGATCTGGCAGCCCTCATTGAAGCCAGCTGGGCGCGCGAAGAAGCCATTCCACCGTATCACATCTACCTCAACATCGCCTTCCACCTGAGCACCGAGGCGCGTGCGGGCCTGAGCCAGTTTCGGCTGCCGGCACGCTTTGAGCAGGACCTGTTCGAGTTCCAGAAGAGCGCCGTCAAGATCGCCGCGCGCCACCTCCAGCGCCGTGGCGGGGTGATGATTGGCGACGTCGTCGGGCTGGGCAAAACGATGATGTCCACCGCCCTGGCGCGCATGTTCGAGGACGACCAGGGCTATGAAACCCTCATCGTCTGCCCCAAGAACCTGGAGCCGATGTGGGAGCGATACCGCAGCGAGTACGGTTTGCGTGGAGCCGTGCTGCCGATCAGCCAGGTGACGAAGCGGCTGCCTGACCTCAAGCGCTACCGGCTGGTTCTCATCGACGAAAGCCACAACCTGCGCAACCGTGAAGGCCGGCGCTACAAGGCGATTGCCGACTACATCCGCAGTTGTGACGCCAAGGTCATCTTGCTGACGGCCACGCCGTACAACAAGACCAAGTCCGATCTGTCGAGCCAGCTTAGGCTCTTCATCGACGAAAAGGCCAACATTGGCATTCGCCCCGAGCACCATATGCGCAAGCACGGCATCGGCGAGGCCGAGTTCGAGCGCAAGCACCAGTGCAAGGTCAACTCCATCCTAGCCATCGAGAAGAGCGAGGAGTTCGATGACTGGCGCGAGCTGATCCGCCTGTACATGGTGAGGCGCACGCGCAGCTTCATCGTCGAGCACTACACGCAAGTTGACGAACGTGGCCGTCACTACCTGCCCGGCAAGGACGGCAGCCGAAGCTACTTTCCGCTGCGCAAACCGCTGTCGCTGCAGTTCGCGGTGGACGAGACCGACGCGCAGGACTGTTACGCGCGTCTGTACTCCGCCGCCGTGGTCGACCAGATCAATGCGCTGCACGTTCCACGTTACGGCCTGGGGCTCTATGTGGACCCGGTTGCCGAGAAGAACG
The DNA here is from genome assembly GCA_030680415.1 of Rubrivivax sp. Lineage (GTDB taxonomy): Bacteria > Pseudomonadota > Gammaproteobacteria > Burkholderiales > Burkholderiaceae_C > Rubrivivax. The sequence continues at coordinate 20,661 of JAUXVE010000079.1, read as the reverse complement.
CAAGCGCCGCAGAACGCAAGGTCATCGACAACCTCGGCCGGGCCGGCAAGCGGCTGATGGGCTTTTGCCGCACCAACCTGTTCAAGCGGCTGGAGTCATCGGGTTTCTCCTTTCTGCAGTCGATCGACCGCCACATCCTGCGCAACCGAATCTATCTCTACGCCATCGAAAGCGGCCTCGACCTGCCCGTGGGTGTGCTCGACGCCGGTTTGCTGGATGCCGACCGCATCGACGAAGACGCCGAGGGCTTGCAGGGCGACCCGGAAGACCTGCTGGACGGTTTGGTGGATGCCGTGGAAGAGGTTGAAGACGCGGATACGCAGCCTGACACCTTGGCACGGGCAAAGGCGGTGTATCGGCAATACGCGACCGACTACAAGAAGCGCTTCAAGTGGATCAGCCCGCGCCTGTTCAAGCCGCTGCTGGCGGCGCACCTGGCGGCGGACACCCAGGCCTTGAGCGAGCTGCTCGCAGCCCATGGCCCGTGGGACGCGGCACGCGACCGCAAACTGACCGAGCTGCGCCAACTGCTGGTCGATACCCACGCGCGGGACAAGGTGCTGGTGTTCACACAGTTCGCCGATACGGCTCGCTACCTGGGGCGCGAGCTGCGAAAGAGCAGCCTGACACAACTGGCGGTGGCCACGGGCGCGTCGGCCGACCCGTATGCGCTGGCCTGCCAGTTCTCGCCGCGCTCCAACGGCAAGACCGTGGCCAAGGCCGATGAACTGCGCGTGCTGATCTGCACCGATGTCTTGTCTGAGGGCCAGAACCTGCAGGACTGCAGCGCGGTCGTCAATTTCGACCTGCCCTGGGCGATCATCCGGCTCATCCAGCGCGCCGGCCGGGTTGACCGTATTGGCCAAAAGGCCGAAGAAATCCACTGCTACTCGTTCCTGCCCGCCGACGGTGTGGAGCGCCTGATCCAGCTGCGTGCGCGCATTCAGCAGCGGCTGCTGGAAAACGCCGAGGTCGTGGGCACCGACGAGGCCTTTTTCGAGGATGAACAGGCCGCCACCATCCGTGACCTCTACACCGGCCGCGCGGGCGTGCTCGACGACACCGACGACGAAGTGGACCTCGCCTCTTACGCCTGGCAAGTGTGGAAGCAAGCCACCGAAGGCAACGCCGAGCTGGCGCGCGCGGTCGAGTCGCTGCCGCCGGTGGTGTACTCGGCCAAGGCCTTCACGCTGGACGACACCCGCTTGCCGCTGCTGGGCAAAGACGCCGCGCTGGGCGGCGCACTCGTGTACGTGAAGTCGCCCGAGGGCAACGACCATTTGGCCTGGATTGCCCCCAACGGCCAAACGGTGACTGAATCGCAGTTCACCATCCTGCGCGCCGCCGAATGCCCGCCCGACACGCCGGCCGCGTCGCGCACCGAAAACCATCACGAACTGGTGGCGCTGGGCCTGCAGCTCGCCGTGGTGCAAGACAAGTCGGTGGGCGGCGGCCTGGGCCGCCCGTCGAGCCCGCGCCGCCGTGCCTACGAACGGCTGAAGCGCTATGCGATGGAGCAGGCCAAGACGCTGTTCCGCGACGACGAACTCGAGCGCGCGCTCGACGACATCTACCTCCGCCCCTTGCTCGAAACAGCGGCCGACCTGCTCAACCGCTTGATGCGCGGCGGCGTGAACGAAGAGGAACTTGGCGCAGCCGTGAAGTCGCTGCGCGAAGAAGGCCGGCTCACCTACGCCGAAGACGACGCCGCGCTGCGCGAACCGCGCGTGGTGTGTTCGATGGGCTTGATTCACGGGGCGGCCGCTTGACCGACGACACGCTGCCCGGCGAAGAGTCGCTCACTGTCGAATTCAAGAGCGACCGCGAGTGCCTGAGCGATGACGAGTTGATCGAGGCCGTCGTGTGCCTCGCCAACGCGGCAGGCGGCCGTGTGTACATCGGCGTCGAAGACGACAGCCGTGTCACGGGCCTGCACCATTCCCGACCTGCCCGCGTCGAGCCCTTGGCGGCCCTGGTCGCCAATCGCACCTCACCGCCGTTGGCCGTGATCTGCCGCGAACTGAGTCTGCAAGGGCTGCGCGTGGCCGTGATTGAAGTGCCCAAGTCGTTGGCCATCGTGGCCCGATCGGACGGGCTCATCAAACGCCGCCGCTTGCGCATGGACGGGCGCCCGGAATGTGTGCCGTTCCTGCCCGCCGAGCACCTGAGCCGCCTCAGCGATCTGCGCTTGACCGACCCGTCCGCGCAGGTGCTGGCGGGCGCAGCACTGGCCGACTTCGATCCCTTGCAGCGCGAAAGGCTGCGCGCCGTGATCGACCGCAACCCGCGCAGCGACAAGTCCTTGGTTCGTCTGAGCGACGAAGAACTGGAAGGCGCCCTGGGCTTGACCGTCAGCGAAGGCGGCATGCGGCTGCCCACGCTGGCCGGCGTGCTGATGATCGGCAAGACTGCGGCCTTGCGCCGCCTGGTGCCCACGCACGAGGTGCTGTTCCAGGTGCTGGACGGCACCCGGGTCAAGGTCAACGAGCCTTCGTCGGCCGCGCTTGTCGAAGTCGTGGAGTGGCTCGATCTACTCAGCCGCGGCGTGAATACCGAGCAGGAATTCAATGCGGGGCTGTTTCGCGTGGCGGTGGCACGCGTCGATACCGATGCCCTGCGCGAGGCCATCAACAACGCGCTGGTCCACCGCGACTACGCACGCCTTGGCCCGGTGCGGGTGTGCTGGGAACGAGACCAACTCATCATCAGCAATCCCGGGGGCTTTGTCGAAGGCGTGACGCTTGCCAATCTGCTCACCACCGAGCCCAAGCCACGCAACCCCAAGCTTGCGGATGCGTTCAAGCGCATCGGCCTGGTCGAGCGTACCGGGCGCGGCGTCGACTTGATCTACAGCGGCATGCTGCGCTTCGGCCGCCCCGCCCCCGACTACTCAGAGTCGCGCCCCGATCTCATCAAGCTGAGCATCAGCACCGAAGCCGCCGATTTGGCGTTCGTACGCATGCTTCTCGAAGAAGAGGCTCGCGATAACGAACCGCTGCCGGTCGAGACCCTACTCGTGCTCACCGAGCTGCGACGCGCGCGGCGTGCCAAGGCGGCCGACCTGAGCCGTACGCTCCAGCGCAGCGAACCCCAGGCCGTCCGCATCTGCGAAGGGCTGGCCGAGCGAGGCCTGTTGCAAGCCAGCGGCAATACCAGGCATCGTGAGTACATCTTGCACCCCAAGGTCTATCGCACGCTCGGCCTGCAAGCCGAATACGTGCGCCAAGCCGGATTCGAATCGATCCAGCAGGTCGAGATGGTCCGGCGCTACGTCACCGAACATGGGCGCATCAAGCGCGATGACGCCGCCAGGCTGTGCCAGATCGGATCACTCGAAGCGAAGGCGCTTCTGCGACGCATGGTCGAAGGCGGGCTGCTGGAACTCCACGGGATCAAGCGAGGTGCCCACTACACCCTGGCCCAGATCAAGGCTCCCGGCACCCCGGCTGGCGGCGCAGTCTGAGCCGATAGGGGCCTTCTTTTGGAAAGTTATGGACCGGCCGGATATGGCCAAGTGCTTGAAATCAAAGGAAAAATGCAGCCCGCTTTGACCGCCGCCGCCAAAGTTATGGCGCCTCGAAACTGACTTACTTCCCATGGCCCACCTCGACTTTCCAGGTTTCCAGAAGCACCTCGCGGCCTTCGACTTCCCACGCCTGTTCGTCGAGGTGCTGGGTTGGAACCAGGCGCCCGCCGCCGCCCGCGCCTGGCAGGATGACCGCACCGCCCAGCACGCCTTTGCGCGCCGCATGGTGGCCGAGCTGGGTGGCGTGGCCGTGCTGCAAGTGGTTGCGGCCGAGGGCTGGCCGGACGAGGCGACCCGAGCGGCCATCTGGAAGCACGTCTCGCAGCACCACGCCGAGAACATCCTGATCTTCACCGACCGCCGCGACGGTGCCTCGCAAAGCCAGTGGTATTGGGTCAAGCGCGGGCGAGACGAGGCCACCGGCAAGCCGAAGAACACGCCGCGCCGGCACGACTACTTTCGTGGCCAGCCGGTCGATCTGTTCGCCTCGAAGCTGCACGCGATGGTGGTGGAGTTGTCAGAGCTGGACGCTTCGGGCCGCATGCCGGTGCTCGAAGCGGCGCGCCGCATCCAGGCCGCATTGGACGTTGACAAGACCACCAAGCGGTTCTTCACGCGCTACTCCGAGCAACACGACAAGTTGCTGGAGCAGATCGAGGGCGTTGACGATGAGCGCGACCGGCGCTGGTACGCCTCGGTCATCCTGAACCGGCTGATGTTCGTCTGGTTCATGCAGAAGAAGTTCTTTCTCGACGGCGGCGACGCCAACTACCTGCCGGCCAAGTTGGCCGAATCCCGCCGGCGCGGCGCCGACCGTTTCTTCGGCGAGTTCCTGAACGCCCTGTTCTTCGAAGCCTTCGCCAAGCCCGAAGCCGACCGCTCGCCACTGGCTCGCCAGCTCACCGGCCGCGTGCCCTACCTGAACGGCGGCCTGTTCCTGCACCACAAGCTGGAACTCGACGCCAACCACCAGCCCCGGCTGGGTACCACGCTGCGCATCCCGGATGCCGCGTTCGAAGGCGTGTTCGATGTCTTCGCCGACTTCACCTGGCACCTGGACGACACGCCGGGCGGTCACGCCGACGAGATCAACCCCGACGTGCTGGGCTACATCTTCGAGAAGTACATCAACCAGAAGGCATTTGGCGCGTACTACACCCGCCCCGAGATCACAGGCTACCTGGCCGAGCGCAGCCTCCACCAGTTGATCCTGGAGCGGGTTCGCGAACCGGCAATACCCGAGCTGAACCTGCCCGAGACCCGCTTCGACACCGTGTCCGACCTGCTTGCCCGCATGGATGCGCGCACCGCGCTCAAGCTGGTGAACGAGGTGCTGCCCTCGATCACCGTGCTTGACCCGGCCGTGGGATCGGGTGCGTTTCTGGTGGCGGCGCTGAAGTGCCTGATCAACGTCTATTACGCCGTGGTCGGCCGCGCCGAGCTGGGTGCCAGCGCCGAGCTGCAAGCCTGGCTGCGCCACATCCAGGCCGGCCACCCTAGCGTGGGCTACTACATCAAGCGCCGCATCGTCACCGACAACCTGCACGGCGTGGACATCATGGAAGAGGCCAGCGAAATCGCCAAGCTGCGCCTGTTCCTGGCCATGGTGTCTTCGGTGCGACGGGTGCAAGACCTGGAGCCGCTGCCCAATATCGACTTCAACATTCTGGCCGGCAATTCGCTGGTGGGCCTGATGCGGGTGGACGAACACGAGTTCGATGCGAACTACCGCCATGGCGACATGTTTCGCAAGAGTTTTCGCGAGTTGCTGGTCGAGAAGAATCGCGGGCTGGCGACCTACCGCGCTGCCGCCGACACGATGGGCAGCAGCTTCAACCTGCGCGAGCTGCGTGATGACATCGACTCCGCGATGGCCGAAGCCAACGGCGTGATGAACGAGTTGCTACAACGCCAGTTTGCGGATCGAGGCATCAAGTTCGAGCAAGCCACCTGGGACGCGGCCAAGGGCGATCTGGGCAAACCGGCCAAACGCCAAGTCAGTCTGGCCGACGTGGCCGCGCAGCACCCGCTGCATTGGGGCTATGTGTTCGACGACATCGTGCACAAGCGCGGCGGCTTCGACATCATCCTGGCGAACCCGCCATGGGAAGTGTTCAAGCCGCAGGCCAAGGAGTTCTTCGCCGACCACTCCGATCTGGTCAGCAAGAACAAGATGACGATCAAGGAGTTCGAAAAGGAACAGGGCAAACTACTCAAGGACAAAGCGGTGCGCGAGGCGTGGCTGGCGTATGAGAGCCGGTTTCCGCACATGAGCGCGTACTTTCGCAGAGCGCCCGAGTACAGCTTTCAGTCAGCAGTTGTCGGCGGCAAGAAGACCGGTTCCGACATGAACCTCTACAAGCTGTTCACCGAGCGCTGCTTTGCGCTGCTGCGCGACGGCGGCCATTGCGGCATCGTGATTCCGAGCAGCCTGTACAAGGACATGGGCGCCACTGGCCTGCGCAATATGTTGTTCGATCACGCGCAGGTGGACACCATCATTTCGTTGTCGAACGAGAAATTCATCTTCGAGGAGGTCGATCACCGAGTGTGCTTCGCGTTTCTCACGTTCACCAAGGGCGGCAAGACCGAGAAGCTGCGCGCCACGTTCCGTATCAACCCGCGCGAGGCGATCAAGGCGGTCGAGTTCGAGTCGTTCGTCCATGACGAGAGCAATTTCGTCGAGCTGTCGTCCGAGTTGATTTGCGCCATGAACTCTGAGACACGCTCGATTCTGGAATTTCGCAGCGCCGCCGATGTGGACATCGTCAACAAAATGCTTCGCTTCCCGGCGCTGGGCAAGCAGATTAGCGGCGTTTGGAACCTCAAGCTCACGAACGAGTTCCACATGACCAACGACAGCCATACGTTCAAGACAGCGCCGGCCGAAGGTCGGTTACCGCTTTTCACTGGCCGCATGTTCAACCAGTTCGAGTTGAGTAGCGAGCATTCCGGCTACTGGATCGCCGAGTCGGATGGTCGGAGCGTGCTGCTGGGCCGAACAGTCGACACCGGCCAAAGCTTGGAATACCAAAGCTACCGCTGGGTGCACCGCCGCATCGCACGCTCAAGCGACTCGCGCACGCTGATCTCGACCATCGCGCCGCCAATGGTGTTCACCGAGGTAAACAGCACGACCTTGAAGGTCATCGACAGCGGCATCGATGCCATCGAACAATGCTACTGGTGTGGGCTGGCGAACAGCCTGGTCCTTGACTGGTTGCTCAGGCAAAGCGTCACCTCGACCTTGAACATGTTCTACCTCTACCAGTTGCCTGTGCCTCGCCTGCCGTCATCCGACCCGCGGTGCATGCAGATCGCTGGCCGGGTGGCCCGCTTGGTGTGCACCACGTCGGCCTACGACACGCTGGCCAAGGATCTGGGCCTTCGGGACCACCGCGACGGCGCCACCGACCCCACCGAACGCGCCCGCCTGCGCGCCGAACTCGACGGACTGGTTGCCCACCTGTATGGCCTGAGCGAAACAGAGTTCGCCCACATCCTCACCACCTTCCCGCTGGTGCCCGAGCCAGTCAAGCTGGCGGCGCGCAACGCCTATCGCGACGTCGAGAGGGGGTTGATCCAATGATCACCAAACTGACCCTGCGCAACTTCAAGAGCATCGGCGACCAAACCTATGAGTTCACCGACTTCGACCTTCTGGTCGGCCGCAACAACAGCGGCAAGAGCACGATCTTACAGGCGCTGGCGATCTGGCAGTTTTGCGTGGACGAATTTCACCGCGCCAAGCGCAGCGGCTCCACCGGCATCCAGATCGTCCTGCCCAACTTCACGGCCCTGCCGGTGCCCGAGTTCAACCTGCTCTGGAAGAACCGAACGGACCGCGAGTACCCGACGGAGAACGGAACCAAGAAGCAGAAGTTCATCCTGATCGAGATTGGCGTCGAGTGGCGCGACCACGCCGGTGAGGCGCAGTCGTTCGGAGTTGAACTGCGCTATCACTCGCCGCAGACCATCTACGCGATCCCGGCCAGCGGCTGGGCCAGATTCAGGCAGTACGAGAAAGCAGCAAGCTTGCCCAGGATTGCCTATGTGCCGCCGTTTTCAGGCCTGGAGCCGGCCGAGAAGTGGCTCGACGTGGCACCCATCCGCCAGCAAGTCGGCAAAGGCCAGCCTGGCAGCGTGTTGCGCAACCTGTTGCTGCGCGTCTGCCCGGCGCCCGCGAAGGGGGAAGGTGGCCCGTCCGCGAAGACGACCAAACCGCCTGCGGACTGGATCGAGATTGCAGGCGTGGTGAAACGCTGGTTCTCTGTTGACCTGCTGCCGCCACGGTACGAATCCGACAAGGACGTTTTCATCGGTGTGGAGTATCGGCAGGCGGGCAAGGCCTACGACCTTATCGCCGGTGGCAGCGGCTTCCACCAGGCGACGACCCTGCTGGCATTTCTTTTCGGCTATCAGCCCACCACCATACTGCTTGACGAGCCCGACGCGCACCTGCATGTCAACTTGCAGCGGGCGATCCTCGACTACTTCAAGAAGAAGTCTGCCGAGCGGGGCATCCAGTTTCTGATCGCCACGCATGCCGAGGAATTCGCCCGGGGCGTCAACGCGGGGCAAATCGTTTCGCTGCTGCGCCAGGTGCCGACGCGGATTGAGTCCACGCCCGATGTGCTGCGCGCCATGGCCGATGTCTCGAACGAGGAAATCACGCGGCTGCTGGCGTCACCCTGCCTTCTGTACGTCGAAGGTGAAAGCGACGAGCGGATCATCCGCGCCTGGGCCGACACGTGCGGGGCCCAGGCCGCGATGGAGAGAATCTGTTTCAAGGTCATGGGGGGCGGGAGCAAACCAGAGATGAAGCAGCTCGCCGACAAGCACTTTGCCGCAGTGGGCGAGATCATTCCCGGTGTCAACCGCTTGATGCTGTTCGACTACGACAGCGAGGACGGGGCCTTCCACCCGGGCGTGGCCAACCCGACCCTGGTGGAGTGGCGCAGGAAGAATATCGAAAACTATTTGCTGGTTCCCGCGCCCTGGAAGCGCGCGGCGCTGGCTCTGTTGCAGTGTGGGGAAGACGATCTCTTCGCACTGGACACGATGCGTGCCGTCGACGGTTTCTTCACGGACCAGAACCTCACACTTGCGGCCGGGCGCAGCTGGCGCAGCGTGACGGCCAACATCTTCAGCGTGCTCGACGGCAAGCGCATCCTGTTCGAGAACGACAACTCGCTCTTTCACACGCTGCGCGGGGGAACGCCGTCGGTCGAGGTGCTGCGCGAACGGCTGGCGGGCTTGATGACTGCCGATGAAATCCACGAGGACGTGCATCAGTTTTTCGCCAAGCTGGGTGCGGCGTTCAATCCGCCACCGTCTACTGCCGAACCACAGGCAGGGATGCTGTGAGACTCGCGCACTTCGAATGCCCGAGTTCTGGCTCGCTTTCGTGGGCAGGCCACTCGCCAATTGAGCGGGCTTGGCGCGTCGATCTTCTCGACCCGTTCACTTTCCTGCGCGGCCTGCCCAGCCGGCCGCCTTGACCCTCAACCAGCACGCAGGCGGTGTTGGCGCCAGCGCGCGGATGCCCGAGCAGTTGTAACGCATCGGCCTGGCCGAAGTGGTGAACGGCGCGGCGTGTGATGGCGCAAGTGGCGAGGTTCAACCGCGCCGCGGCGGTACTGCTGTTTGCCGACGAGCCGGGCAGTCTGCTGGCCGCCTTCGGCTCGCGCGCCGACATCCGGCTGATGGTCTATGCCGGCAAGGAGGTGGGCAGCGGCGCCACGCCCAATCTGCGCAAGCCGCCCAAGACCATCCGCGGCCCGCTCATCGAGCAGATCGACACCGCGGTGCGGGCAGTGCTGGACGAGTTGGCGCAGGGCCTCACGCTGGCCAGCAGCGGCTTCAAGACGCGCCACAAGTATCCCGAGCGGGTGGTGAAGGAGGCCATCGTCAACGCCGTGATCCACCGCGACTACCGGCTCAACCGCGACATCGTGATCCGTATCTTCGATGACCGCATCGCCGTGGAAAACGAAGTTTCAGAGAAGACTAACTTGTACTCAAGTTACGTCGCAGCTAAAGCCCGGGCGCGCTACCGGGCACCATCACGCCGGCCAACATCGAACGCGCGCGCTCCAAGGCCCGCAACCCGCTGGTGGCGCAGAACCTGCGCGAATTTCCGCTACCGCCGAACATCGACGACGGTGAGGGCGTGCGCATAATGTTCGGCGAGATGGCGGCCGCGCACCTGTACCCGCCGCAGTACCGCCAGACGCTGGACACGTCAGTCGAAGGCGTGGCGGTGACCTTGCTCAACGAAGAGCGCCCGCCGGCCTGGGTGGAGGTGAGCGATTGGATCGAGCGCAACGGGCCGATTGCCAACGCTGATGTGTGCCGCATCGCGGCGGTGGACACGCTGCGAGCGTCCAAGATGTTGAGGGCATGGGTGGACCGTGGCCTCCTGGCGCCGCTGCCCGGGCGCTCGCGCAGCCAGGCTGCCTACCGCAAGCCAGGCTTGGCGGATGAACAGCCGGGCCTGTTGGCGGATGCCGGCCATGAACCCGAGCCGGATGAGCCGGGTCTGTCGGACTGATTTCATTATCCAAGCGGCCCGGATAAAGAAACCGGGATCAGCGAAAACTCCATGCAAATCAACCACTTGGAAGGTGTGCCATTTTCCTCCCGCGGGCCAGGGTGGCCGCGCGGCAGCGGCGTTGGACGGGCAACCTTGCCGCATCCTCCATTTGCGGGCGGCTGTGGAAGATGATCCACCCATCCGCCAAAAGCCTTTGTGAATCAATCACCTGGGAGCGCCGCCATTATCCGGAGCACCTCCGCAAGCCGAGCCCCGTGGCGTGCCGAGCGTAACGGCATGGCCGTTACCGGTGTGGGCGCGGTGGGTCTGCTGCAAGGCCCGCTGACCGCATTCTTCGCCTCACGGCAATGCCCAGGCACGGCCATCCGGGCGGCCACCGCCTGGGCCCTGCAGCAGGCGCGTGAGCGCAGCGCTGTCATTGGCGGGTTTCATTCGCCGCTGGAACAATCGGTGCTGCGGCTGCTGATGGAAGCGGGCAGCACTGCCGTCGTGGTGCTGGCGCGGCCGGTTGCCGGGGCATCGATAAACAGCGCGTGGCACGATGCGCTGGACGCCGGCAAGATGGCTGTCATCAGCCGCTCGGCAAGCACGCAGCGCCTGACCGAGAAAGCGTCTGTTGATCGCAACGATTTCGCGGCACGTCTGGCGGACCGCATTGTCGTCGGGCATGCAAGCCTCGACGGAACGCTGGCGCGGCAGTGCGCCCGCTGGCTGACCGATGGTCTCCTGTTGAGGCACATCGACGACGCCGATGTACCGCGTCCATAGAGCCACCCTGTCTGCGTGCCCGTTACGAGAGTGAGGACAGCTTCTTCACCTTCAGCCGCCACCCATGCAGCAGCGGCTCGGTGGAGCCGCTGCGTTGCGCCAGCCCCTTGAACACCAGGTCGCTGGCCGCCTGGACGGCGAAGCTTTCGTGGAAGCGCCCGGGCGTGGACCGCGCCCGATCCTTGCTCACGACACCGTAGTGCGGCCAGTTGGCCCCGTGCTGACCGCCGACGCGCAGCGTGGCGCGGTCTTGCGCGCGGCGCGGCGTACCAGGCCATCAGTGCTTCGGCCGGCTCGCCTGCCGCGCCAGGCGCCAGGCCAGCAGCAGCACAGGCGTGGCGTGCATGACGAGGTCGAAGATGTCGATCGGCCGCTGCAGCGTGCCGGCGGCGAGCATCTTCAGCTTTTCCCACAGGTGCGGCTCTGGAAACAGCGGTGCCAGCGCCAGCCAGGCGGCGATGGCCAGCAGCCACGGCAGCGGCACGCGGTCGAGCCAGGCCCCGCACGAGGCCCAGAAACCCGCGCCCTTCGCCACGACGGGTTCAGCCGGCGGCTTTCACCTTCAAGCGCCACGCATGCAGCAGCGGCTCGGTATAGCCGCTCGGCTGTGCCAGCCCTTTGAAGACGAGGTCGCTCGCCGCCTGGAAGGCCGCGCTCTCCTTGAAGCGCCCGGCCATCGGCCGGTACAGCGGGTCACCGGCGTTCTGCTTGTCGACGACCTTGGCCATGCGCCTGAGCGTGGCGCGAACCTGATCCTTGGTCACCACGCCATGGTGCAGCCAGTTGGCCATGTGCTGGCTGCTGATACGCAGCGTGGCGCGGTCTTCCATCAGGCCGACGTTGTGGATGTCGGGCACCTTGGAGCAGCCCACGCCCTGGTCGACCCAGCGCACCACGTAGCCCAGGATGCCCTGGGCGTTGTTGTCCAGTTCCTGCTGCCTTTCCTCGTCGCTCCACTTCGGCTTCTTCACCACGGGAATCGTCAGCAGGCCTTCGAGCAGCGCCTCGTGCGCGGCGGCGGGGTCGGTGTCGGCCCGCTCCAGCGCCCGCTGCACCTTGAACACGTCGACCTGGTGGTAGTGCAGCGCATGCAGCGTGGCCGCGGTGGGGCTGGGCACCCAGGCGGTGTTGGCGCCGGCCTGCGGGTGGCCGATCTTGGCCTGCAGCATGGCCGCCATCAGGTCGGGCATGGCCCACATGCCCTTGCCGATCTGGGCGCGGCCGCGCAAGCCGCACTCGAGCCCGACGCGCACGTTGTTGCGCTCGTAGGCCTGGATCCAGGTGCTGGACTTCATGTCGCCCTTGCGCAGCATCGGCCCGGCCTGCATCGCGGTGTGCATCTCGTCGCCGGTGCGGTCCAGGAAGCCGGTGTTGATGAAGGCCACGCGGCTGGCCGCCGCGGCGATGCAGGCCTTGAGGTTGACGCTGGTGCGCCGCTCCTCGTCCATGATGCCCAGCTTGACGGTGCTGTCGGGCAGGCCCAGCAGTTGCTCGACGCGGCCGAACAGCTGGCTGGCAAAAGCCACCTCCGCCGGGCCGTGCATCTTGGGCTTGACGATGTAGACGCTGCCGCTGCGGCTGTTGCTCACGGCGCGCGTGGCCGGGCCGCGCAGGTCGTGCAGCGCAATGGTGGTGGTCATCACGGCGTCCAGGATGCCTTCGGGGATCTCCCGGGCCTCGTCGCCCCACAGCACGGCGGGGTTCGTCATCAGGTGGCCGACGTTGCGCACGAACAGCAGCGCGCGGCCGTGCAGCGCCACGTCTTCGCCGCTGGGTCCGGTGTAGATGCGGTCGGGGTTGAGGCCGCGCGTGAAGGTCTTGCCGCCCTTGCTCACCTGCTCGGTGAGCGTGCCCTTGAGGATGCCCAGCCAGTTGCGGTAGGCCAGCACCTTGTCGTCGGCGTCGACCACGGCGACCGAATCCTCGAGGTCGAGGATGGTCGACAGCGCGGCTTCCAGCACCAGGTCGGCGATGCCGGCGGCGTCCTGGCTGCCGATCGGTGTGTTGCGGTCGATGCGGATGTCCAGATGCAGGCCATGGTGGGCCAGCAGCACCGCGCCGGGCGACGCAGCCTCGCCCTGGAAGCCGATGAACTGCGCCGGTCGCGCCAGGCCCGTTCGGGTGCCGTTCCTGAGCGACACCAGCAGCCGGCCGGCATCGACGGCCAGGGCGGTGGCGTCGAGGTAGGAGCCGCTGTTCAGCGGCACCGTGCGGTCGAGCACATGGCGCGCGTATTCGATGACGCGTGCACCGCGCACCGGGTTGTAGCCGTTGCCGCGTTCGGCGCCGCCGTCCTCGGGCAGGGCATCGGTGCCGTAAAGGGCGTCGTACAGCGAGCCCCAGCGCGCATTGGCAGCATTCAGCGCGTAACGCGCATTGGTGATCGGCACCACCAGCTGCGGGCCGGCCTGCAGCGCGAGTTCGGCGTCGACCTTGCGCGTGCTCACCTTCACGCGCCCGGGCGCCGGCACCAGGTAGCCGATCTTGTGCAGGAACTTGCGGTACCTGGCCATGTTGCGGATCGGCCCCGGGTGCGCACGATGCCAGGCGTCGAGCTCGGCCTGCAGGCGCTCGCGCTCGGCCAGCAGCGCGGCGTTGCGCGGCGCCAGATCGCGCACGATGGCGTCGAAGCCGGCCCAGAAGTGGGCACTGGCCACACCGGTGCCGGGCAGCACCTCGTCTTCGATGAATCGGTGCAGGCTGTCGGCCACCTGCAGGCTGTGGATGGTGGTTCTCATGGCGGATGCGTCGGTGGGGTGGAGGTGATGGGTTCAGGCGGGAAAGTGGGCCAGCGCGTCACGCAGGCTGCGGCCGCTGTGGCTGGGTTCGGTGCCCAGCGGGTCCAGCGGCGCGCCGGTGCGGTTGACCCACAGCGTGGTGTAACCGAACCAGGTGGCGCCGATGGCGTCCCAGCAGTTGCTGCTGACGAACAGTATGTCGCGTGCCGGCAGTCCGAAGGCCGCGGTGCCCAGCGCATAGACCGCGGGGTCGGTCTTGTAGCGGCGCACCGGATGCACGCTGATCACGTGCTTGAGCAATTCGCCGAAGCCGGCGCTCTTGACGGCCACCGCGAGCATCTCGGGGTCGCCATTGCTCAGAATGCCGGCCGGCACGCCGCGGCGCTGCAGTTCCGCCAGCACGTCGCGATTTTCGGGGAACGCCGACAGGTGCCGGTACTGGTTCATCAGCCGCTCTTCGGCTGCCGCATCCAGCGTCAGTCCCAGCCTGGCGGCAGCAAAGCGCAGGCCGGCACGCGTGAGCTCCCAGAACGGCCGGTATTGTTCACCGCCGGGTCCGCTCATGGACACCAGACGGGTGTACTCGATCTGCTTGTCGCGCCACAGCAGGCTCAGGCGCTCGCCGTACCCGGGAAACAGCTGTTCGGCCAGCAGCGCCACGCTGTGCACGTCGAAGAGCGTGCCATAGGCGTCGAAGAGTACGGCGCGGAGTTTCATGCCCGCACTGTATTCGCTATGCGGGCCGGCATTAAGTGCCGCTTCTTTCATGGATTTGTGCGCTGGCTGTGCATAATTCCTGCATGGCACGGCTGAAACAGATCGAGTCATTCGCCGCCGTGGCCACCAAGGGCAGCCTCACCGCGGCCGCGCATGCCGAAGGGGTAGCGCCGGCGGTGATCGGCAGGCGCATCGATGCGCTGGAAGAACACCTGGGCGTGAAGTTGCTCGTGCGCACCACGCGGCGCATCACGCTGACGCACGAAGGCAGTGCCTTCCTGGAGGACTGCCAACGCCTGCTGGCCGACCTGGCGAATGCCGAAGCCAGCGTCAGCGCCGGCGGCGTCAAGGCCAGCGGCCACCTGCGCATCACGGCGCCGGCCGGCTTCGGCCGCCGCCACGTTGCGCCGCTGGTGCCGGCTTTCATCGACCAGCACCCCGACGTGAGCGTGTCGCTGAACCTCAGCGACCGCGTCGTGGACATCGTCAACGAAGGCTTCGACTGCGCCGTGCGCGTCGGCGACCTGCCCGATTCGAGCCTGGTCAGCGTGCGCCTGGCCGACAACCGGCGCCTGTGCGTGGCCGCGCCAGCGTACCTGCAACGCGCGGGCGTGCCGGCCACCCCGAGCGACCTGATGCGCCACCGTTGCCTGACGCTCAGCTCCGACGCCAGCCAGAGCCGTGGCTGGGCCTTCGCGATCGACGGCGAAGTGACGCACCTGCGCCCCAGCGGCCGCCTCGACTGCAGCGACGGCCAGGTGCTGCACGAGTGGTGCTTGCGCGGCCTGGGCATCGCCTGGCGCAGCACCTGGGAGGTGGAGGCCGACGTTGCCAGCGGCCGCCTGCAGATGGTGCTGGAACCGTTTGCCGCGCCGCCCAACGGCATTTACGCCGTGTTCCCGCAGCGCAAACACCTGCCGCTGCGGGTGCGCCTGTGGATCGACTTCATCAAGCACGGCTACGGCGACCCGCGCTACTGGACAGGCGAGACCAGCGCCGGCGCGGGCTGACCGTGGCCGCGGCGGCTGCACGCCGACCGCCGAGCTCAGACGATGCGCCGCGGGTGCGCCAGCGCCTCGTGGGCGGCGTGCAGCCGGCGCACCAGCACGCCGATGAAGGCCTTGTCGAAGAGGTGGCGGGTGGGCTGTGACAGCTGGTGCATGCTCTGCGGCGTGAACGACACCGTGGTCGACGGCTGCGCGACCAGGATGTCGACCGTGTGCATGCGCAGCTCGGGGTTGGGCGCCAGATAGGCCATCTCGCCCACCGAACTGCCGGCACTCAGCGTGGCGACCGCCTTGCCGTCGCGGTAGACCTCCACCTGGCCCTGGGTGACGATGTAGAAGGTGTTGCCCTCCTCGCCCTTGCGGAACAGCGCCTGGCCATAGCCGTGACGCTGCCATGACGCGCGGTGCACCACCTCCCACAGCGCGACGTCGTCGAAGTCGGAAAAGAATTCGAGCGAGCGCAACAGCGTGAAGCGCTCCGAGTCCAGCACCTCCTGCAGCGGTCCGCGCTGCACCAGCAGGTCGGTGCCCAGCGCCGACAGGGCCTGCGCAAATTCGTCCCAGCTCGCCGGGCGCTCGTCGCGGTCCTTCGCCAGGCCGCGCGCGATGAGCGATTGCAGCGCCGGCGGCACGCCTTCGCGCAAGGTGCCCAGCGGCGCCGGCGTGGCGTGGTAGATCTGGTGCATCAGGGCCTGCTGCTCCATGGCGTCGAACGGCGGCCGGCCGGCGACGAGGTGGTAGAGCACGGCCGCCAGCGAGTAGATGTCGGCGCGGCCGTCGAGCGCATCGCCGTCGAGCTGCTCGGGTGACATGTAGGCCAGCGAGCCGACACGGTAGATCTGCGTCTGGTCGGCGAGGCGGTTGAAGACGCTGCCGAAGTCGGTGACCTTGACGTCGTCGATGCGGTCGCCGTCCAGCGTCACCAGCAGGTTGGCCGGCTTGACGTCGCGGTGGATCAGCCCCTGGCGGTAGCAGTAGCCCAGCGCCATGGCGCACTTGAACCCGATCTGGATGATCTGCGCCAGCGGCAGCAGCTGGTCGGCGCGGCAGTAGCGGCGCAGCGTGACACCGTCGACGTACTCCATCACCAGGTACGGCGCCTCGTCGTCCGCCACGGCGTCGAGGATCTGCACCACGTTGGGGTGGTTCAGGCGCCCCACGAGCGCCGCTTCGGCAGCAAAGAAACGCTGCTGGAAGTGCTTCTCGCGCGAATCGGGCAGCATGCCGGAGCGCACGCGCTTGATCGCCACGTCGCGGTCGTGGAACGAATCCCGGGCGAGGAAGACCTCGCTGGTGGCGCCCTCGCCGAGCTTGCGCATGACGCGGTACTTGCCGATCAGCGTCGGCAGCCCGGGGCCAGGTGGTTCGGGCGCGGCAGTGGCAAGGCGCGATAGCGGCATGGCAGAGGTGCTGACGAGGCGCGGGCGGCGCACGGACCGGGCAAGGGCGAGACAGGAACAGGATAGCGGGCGATCCGTCGCGCGACGATCCGGATCTTGCGCCCGGATGCCGCCGCAGAGCCGCCGATCTGGCGCCCATAGTGGGCGCAGATCGCCGCCGCGACCCGGCGTTGCGGTGCTCAACCGTAGAATCTTCCGATGATTCAAGCCAAACAGGAGCTGCGCGCGGCCTTGCAGTCGGCCCTGGCCGAAGTGGCTGCCGGGCTGGGCGATGCGCCAGCGCCTGTGGCCGCCTTCGAGTCGCCCAGGCAGGCGGCCCACGGCGACCTGGCCATCACCGCGGCCATGCCCCTGGCGCGCGCGTTGAAGAAGAACCCGCGCGACGTCGCGGCGGCGCTGGTGCAGGCACTGCAGGCACAGCCGGCGGTGCAGCGCTGGGTGCAGGCGCTGGAAATCGCCGGCCCCGGCTTCATCAACCTGCGCTTGTCCGCCGCCGCCCGCCAGGCCGTGGTGGCCGAGGTGCTGGCGGCGGCAGACGTCTTCGGCCGCCAGGCCGGCGTCGGCCGTCGCGTGATGGTCGAATTCGTCTCGGCCAACCCCACCGGCCCCTTGCATGTCGGCCACGGCCGCCAGGCGGCGCTGGGGGACTCGATGTGCAACCTGATGCAGACCCAGGGTTGGCAAGTTCACCGCGAGTTCTATTACAACGATGCCGGGGTGCAGATCGCCACCCTGGCCACCTCGACCCAGGCGCGGCTGAAGGGACACAGGCCGGGCGACGCGGCATGGCCCGAAGCGGCCTACAACGGCGAGTACATCGCCGACATCGCCGCCGACTTCGCGGCCGGCAGGACGGTCCACGCCGACGACCGCCAGTTCACCGCCTCCGGCGACCCCGACGACCTGGACGGCATCCGCCAGTTCGCGGTGGCCTACCTGCGCCACGAGCAGGACCTCGACCTGCAGGCCTTCGGCGTGCGCTTCGACCACTACTACCTGGAGTCCGGCCTGTACCGCGACGGCCGCGTCGAAGACACCGTGGCGCGCCTGATCGCCGCCGGCAAGACCTTCGAGGAAGGTGGCGCGCTGTGGCTGCGCAGCACCGATTACGGCGACGACAAGGACCGCGTGATGCGCAAGTCCGACGGCTCCTATACCTACTTCGTGCCCGATGTGGCCTACCACATCCACAAGTGGGAGCGCGGCTTCGACAAGGTCATCAACGTCCAGGGCACCGACCACCACGGCACCATCGCCCGCGTGCGCGCCGGGCTGCAGGCCGCCGGCGCGGGCGTGCCGGCCGGCTACCCCGACTACGTGTTGCACAAGATGGTCACCGTGATGAAGGGCGGCCAGGAGATCAAGATCTCCAAGCGCGCCGGCAGCTACGTCACGCTGCGCGACCTCATCGAGTGGACGAGCCGCGACGCGGTGCGTTTCTTCCTCATCAGCCGCAAGGCCGACACCGAATTCATCTTCGACGTCGATCTGGCACTGAAGGCGGGCGACGACAACCCGGTCTTCTACGTGCAGTACGCCCACGCACGAATTTGCTCGGTGCTGGCGCAATACGGCAGCGATCGCGACGACCAGGGCGCCGATCTGGCTCTGCTGACCGCCCCCACGGAGGCGGCATTGATGCTCAAGCTGGCCGACTACCCCGACATGCTGTCGCGGGCGGCGTCCGAACTCGCGCCGCACGACGTCGCGTTCTACCTGCGCGAGCTGGCAGCAGCCTTCCACGCCTACTACGCCGCCGAACGATTCCTTGTCGACGACGCTGCGCTGGCGTGCGCCCGCATGGCATTGCTGGCGGCCACCGCGCAGGTGCTGCGCAATGCCTTGGCCGTGCTGGGCGTGAGCGCGCCACAGGCCATGGTGCGCGAGGCGCCCATGCTGCAGGAGGTGGTCGCGTGAACGGGCAGCGGGGCGGCTTCGTGATGGGCCTGGTGGTTGGGCTGCTGGCTGGCCTGGCACTGGCGCTGGGTGTGGCGCTGTACATCACCAAGGCACCGGTGCCTTTCATCAACAAGGTGCCGCAGCGCACCGCCGCGCAGGACAGCGCCGAGGCCGAACGCAACCGCAACTGGGACCCCAACGGCCCGCTCGCTGGCAAGGGCCTGCCGCGCCCGGTGGCGGCAGCCGCTTCCGAACCCGTGGCCGAGGAGGTGCCGGCGCCGGCTGCGAGCGTGGCGGCGGCGCCGGCCGTCGTTGCAGTACCGGGAAGGACGACGGCAGGACAGCCGGCCGTGATGCCGGCTGGCCGCAGCGCCGCCGCGGCCGCCGCGGCCGCGGCGGCCGCCACCGACGCCTTCGTCTACTTCGTGCAGGCCGGGGCCTACACACGCAGCGAAGACGCCGAGCAGCAGCGCGCGCGCCTGGCGCTGACGGGTCAGATGGCCAGGATCACCGAACGCGAGCAGGTCGGCCGCACCGTCTACCGCGTGCGCCTGGGCCCATTCCCGAAACGCGAAGAGGCCGACACGCTGCTCGGCCAGTTGCAGGAGCAGGGCATCGAGGCGCAGATCGTGCGCGTCGAGCGCCCGTAGTGCGGCTGCCCGCAGCCCCTACCCCGTGTCCGGTTCCACCGGGCCCGACCAATTCAACGAAAGGACCTTCATGAAGCGGCGTGACTTCTCCAGGCAACTGGCCGGTGCAGGGCTCGGGTTCGCAGCGACGGGCCTGGTGCGGGCGCAAGGTGGACCGGTGGAGGGGCAGCACTACGTCAGGCTGTCGACCCCGGCGCCGGTGACGCTGCCTACGCCCGACAAGAAGATCGAGGTCGTCGAGTTCTTCTGGTACGGTTGCCCGCACTGCTTCACGGTCGAGCCCTTGCTCGAAAGCTGGGTCAAACGGCTGCCGCCGGACGTGGCCTTCCGCCAGGTGCCGGTGGGGTTTTCGGTCCCGCACCAGGTGCACCAGAAGCTGTTCTATGCGCTTGAGGAACTCGGCCAGTTGCCCACGCTGCACCGCAGGGTCTTCAACGCCATACACCGGCAGAACGCGCGGCTGAACAGCGAATCGGACATCGTTGCCTTCGTCACCGCCAACGGCGTCGACGGCGCCCGCTTCACGAGCGCCTTCAAGTCCTTCAGCGTCGCCACCAAGGCCAACCGTGCCAAGCAGTTGTCCGATGCCTACAAGATCGACGGCGTGCCGGCGCTCGGCATCCATGGCCGCTACTACACCTCGGGTTCGCTGGCCGGCAGCCACGAGCGCTCGTTCGCGGTCGCCGACTTCCTGATCCAGCGCGCGCGCCAGAACACCTGAGGTTCGCAGCCGACGCGCCGGGCGTGATGTCCGGTGCGATTTCACGGCGTTCCGGCGGCTGGCAAGACAACTTGAGGCTAAAATAGCCTGCAAGTTTCGTGCCGATATGATGACAATCTCTCCGTCCCTCGCCTTGCTGCCGTTGGTTGCAGCCACCTTGCTGTGGGCCGCGCCCGTGTCGGCCGAGAGATCCGACCGCAACAAGCCCATGGTGGTGGAGGCCGACCGCCCCGGCACCGTCGACCTGCAGCGTCAGGTGGTGGTGTTCAACGGCAACGTCGTCATCTCACAAGGCACGATGGTGCTGCGCGCCGAGCGCGTGGAGATGCGCGAGATGCCCGACGGCTACCGTGCGGCCAGCGCCACCGGCAGCCCCGGCAAGCCGGCCACCTGGCGGCAAAGCCGCGACGGTGTCGACGAAACCGTGGAAGGTGCGGCCGACCGCATCGAATTCGACGGCCGTGCCGACACCCTGCGCTTCGTCGGCAACAGCGCCGTGCGGCGCCTGCGCGCCGGTGCGGTGGCCGACGAGATCACGGGCGCCACGATCGTCTGGGACAACACGACCGAGGTCTTCAAGGTCGAAGGCGGTGCCCCCACGGCCGTCAACCCGACCGGCCGCGTGCGCGCCGTGTTGAGCCCGCGCGCCGAGCCGGCGTCGGCGCCCGCTGCCCCGGCC
>JAUXVE010000076.1 GCA_030680415.1 Rubrivivax sp. | reverse complement strand
ACACATGCCGGGTTCAGGCAGTGCTCACACAGGCGCGGCAGGTACATCATGAAGGTGTTCTCGAACTCGCCATACATCTCTTTCTGGATGTCGTCGAAGTTCCTGTCCTTGCTGCGCTTGGCGAACTCGCCGCCCAGGATCTCTTCCCTGTTCGGGCCCCAGACGATCTTCTCCATGCGCTGCCCGGTGATCAGCGACCGCGGGCGCGCGGTGGGCGCGTGTTGCATCTCCGGCGCCGATTGCAGGTGGTCGTAGTCGAAGGTGAAGGGCTCGTAGTAGTCGTCGATCTGCGGCAGGTTCGGATTCGCGAAGATGCGCATCAGCAGCTTCCACTTGCCGCCCTGGCGCGGCACGATGGTGCCGTTCGCCTGGCGTGTCCAGCCACCGTTCCACTTGTCCTGGTTCTCCCATTCCTTGGGGTAGCCGATACCGGGTTTGGTCTCGACGTTGTTGAACCAGGCGTATTCGACGCCCGGGCGGCTGGTCCAGACGTTCTTGCAGGTCACGCTGCAGGTGTGGCAGCCGATGCACTTGTCCAGGTTCAGCACCATGCCGATCTGTGCACGGACTTTCATGCGCCTTCTCCCTGAGCTTGCACGAGTGCGGCGCGCTCATCGCCGCGCGGCGTGTCGAGCCAGTCGACCTTGTCCATCTTGCGCACGACCACGAATTCGTCGCGGTTGGTGCCGATGGTTCCGTAGTAGTTGAAGCCGTAGCTGAACTGCGCGTAGCCGCCGATCATGTGCGTGGGCTTGAGCACGATGCGCGTCACGCTGTTGTGGATGCCGCCGCGCACGCCGGTGATCTGCGACCCCGGCGTGTTGATGATCTTTTCCTGCGCGTGGTACATCATCAGCATGCCGGGGTTGACGCGCTGGCTGACCACCGCACGCGCCGCGATGGCGCCGTTGATGTTGAAGACCTCGACCCAGTCGTTGTCCTCGACGCCGGCGACCTTGGCGTCGTCCTCGCTCAGCCACACCACGGGGCCGCCGCGGTTCAGCGTCAGCATCATCAGGTTGTCGCTGTAGGTGCTGTGGATGCCCCACTTCTGGTGCGGCGTGATGAAGTTGAGCAGGATCTCCTTGTTGCCGTTGGGCTTGATGTTGTGGATGCCCGAAGTCGTCTTCAGGTCCACCGGCGGCCGGTAGCTGCTCAAGGCTTCGCCGAAGGCGATGACCCACGGGTGGTCGAGGTAGAACTGCTGGCGCCCGGTCAGCGTGCGCCAGGGGA
Organism: Rubrivivax sp.; assembly: GCA_030680415.1. Lineage (GTDB taxonomy): Bacteria > Pseudomonadota > Gammaproteobacteria > Burkholderiales > Burkholderiaceae_C > Rubrivivax. The sequence goes on along the minus strand of JAUXVE010000076.1, from coordinate 19,746 downwards.
TCAGCTCGTGCACGTTGGTGTAGCCGGCGTTGTAGCTGACGGTCTCGCTCTCGATGCCGCTCCAGGTCGGGCTGCTGATGATCTTGCGCGGCTGCGCCTGGATGTCGCGGAAGCGGATCTTCTCGTCCTCGCGGTACAGCGCAAGGTGCGTGTGGTCGCGGCCGGTCTGCCTGCCCAGCGCCTGCCAGGCCTTCACCGCGACGTGGCCGTTGGTCTCCGGTGCCAGCTGCAGGATGACCTCGCAGGCGTCGATGTCGGTGACGATCTTCGGCATGCCCAGGGTCACGCCTTCGGCCAGCGTCTTGCCGTTGAGCTGGCCGAGCTGTTCGACTTCGGTGCCGGTCTTCCAGCCGATGCCCTTGCCGCCGTTGCCCAGCTTGTCCATCAAGGGGCCGAGGGCGGTGAAACGCTTGAAGACGTTCGGGTAGTCGCGCTCGACGACGGTGATCTGCGGCGCCGTCTTGCCCGGGATCAGTTCGCACTGGCCCTTCTTCCATTCCTTGACGTCGAAGGGCTGCGCCAGTTCGGCGGGGCTGTCGTGCATCAGCGGCGTCAGCACGACCTCCTTTTCGACACCGAGGTGGCCGACGCAGACTTCGCTGAAGGCCTTCGCAAAGCCCTTGTAGATCTCCCAGTCGCTGCGTGACTGCCACACCGGGTCCACCGCCGTCGACAGCGGGTGGATGAAGGGGTGCATGTCGCTGGTGTTGAGGTCGTTCTTCTCGTACCAGCTGGCGGTGGGCAGCACGATGTCGCTGTAGAGACAGGTGGTGCTCATGCGGAAGTCCAGCGTCACCACCAGGTCCAGCTTGCCCTCCGGCGCGTGTTCGTGCCACTTCACTTCGGCCGGCCGGGCATCGTCACGGCCGAGGTCCTTGCCCTGGATGCCGTTCTCGGTCCCCAGCAGGTGTTTGCAGAAATACTCATGGCCCTTGCCGCTGGAGCCCAGCAGGTTGCTGCGCCAGACGAACAAGTTGCGCGGCCAGTTCTGCGGTGCGTCGGGGTCCTCGCAGCTCATCTGCAGCGTGCCGTCCTTGAGCCCGCGCACGACGTAGTCCTTGGCGTCCAGGCCGGCGGCGGTGGCGTCCTTCACCACCTGCAGCGGGTTGGTCTTGAGCTGCGGCGCACTGGGCAGCCAGCCCATGCGTTCGGCGCGCACGTTGTAGTCGATCATGCTGCCGCCGAACGCGGCCTTGTCGGCCAGCGGCGAGACGATCTCCTTCATGCCCAGCTTCTCGTAGCGCCACTGGTCGCTGTGGGCGTAGAAGAAGCTGGTGCTGTTCATCTGCCGCGGCGGACGGATCCAGTCCAGGGCAAAGGCCAGCGGCGTCCAGCCGGTCTGCGGACGCAGCTTCTCCTGGCCCACGTAGTGCGCCCAGCCGCCGCCGCTCTGGCCGATGCAACCGCACATCATCAAGAGGTTGATGACGCCGCGGTAGTTCATGTCGGCGTGGTACCAGTGGTTCATCGCCGCGCCGATGATGATCATCGACTTGCCGTGCGTCTTGTCGGCGTTGTCGGCGAACTGGCGCGCCACGGTGATGATCTGGTCGCGCGGCGTGCCGGTGATGCTCTCGGCCCAGGCCGGCGTGTAGGCCGCGTCGTCGTCGTAGCTCCTGGCGCCGCTGCCCAGGCCGCGGTCGATGCCGTACTGCGCCGCCTGCAGGTCGAATACCGTGGCCACCAGCGCATGGCGCTCTTCGCCTTCCTTGCCCAGGCGCAGGCGCACCGCCGGCACCTTGACATGGTTGACCTCGCCCTGCTGCGCGTTGGACTTGAAGTGCGGCGTGGCGATGCCGCCGAAGTAGGGCAGGCCGACGTCGACCACCTGGTGCTCCTGCTCGCCGTCTTCCAGCACCGACAGCTTGAGCTTGACCTCGGCGCCGTGGCGCGCCTCCTTGTTCTCGAGATTCCACTTGCCGACGTCGGCCCCGTCCTGCGGGCCCCAACGGAAGCCGATCGAGCCATTGGGCAGCACGGCGCGGCCGTTGCTGTCGAAGGCGACGGTCTTCCATTCCGGGTTGTTGTCCTGGCCGAGCTTGCCGTTGAAGTCGCTGGCGCGCACATAGCGGTCGGGCACGTGGGTGACGCTGCCGTCGGGCAGCGTGTGCTCCTTGAGCATCACCAGCAAGGGCAGGTCGGTATAGCGGCGCGCGTAGTCGTCGAAGTAGGTCGACCGCTGCTTGAAGTAGAACTCGTTCAGCGCCACGTGGCCCATGGCCATGGCCAGCGCGGCGTCGGTGCCCTGCTTGGGATGCAGCCACAGGTCGGCCAGCTTGGCGACCTCGCTGTAGTCGGGCGTCACCGCCACCGTCTTGGCGCCCTTGTAGCGCACTTCGGTGAAGAAGTGCGCGTCGGGGGTGCGCGTCTGCGGCACGTTGGAACCCCAGGCGATGATGTAGGTGCTGTTGTACCAGTCGGCGCTTTCGGGCACGTCGGTCTGCTCGCCCCAGATCTGCGGGCTGGCCGGCGGCAGGTCGCAGTACCAGTCGTAGAAGCTCATGCAGACGCCGCCGATCAGCGACAGGTAGCGCGAGCCGGCGGCGTAGCTGACCATGCTCATGGCCGGGATCGGGCTGAAGCCGACGACGCGGTCGGGTCCGTGCGTCTTGATGGTGTAGACGTTGGCCGCGGCGATGAGCTGGTTCACTTCGTCCCAACTGCTGCGCACGAAGCCGCCCATGCCGCGCACCTTCTGGTAGTCGCGCCGCGCCTCGGCGTCCTCGACGATGAGGCCCCAGGCGTGCACCGGCGTCTTGCTCACCTTCAGCGCCGCGCGCCAGCGCTCGAGCAGGCGGCCGCGCACCATCGGGTACTTCACGCGGTTGGCGCTGTACAGGTACCAGCTGTAGCTGGCGCCCCGCGCGCAGCCGCGCGGCTCGTGGTTGGGCATGTCCCAGCGTGTGCGCGGGTAGTCGGTCTGCTGGGTCTCCCAGGTCACGATGCCGCCCTTGACGTAGATCTTCCACGAGCACGAGCCCGTGCAGTTGACGCCGTGCGTGCTGCGCACGATCTTGTCGTGCGCCCAGCGGTTGCGGTAGGCGTCTTCCCAGGTGCGGTCTTCGCCGGTGGCCACGCCGTGGTTGCCGGAGAAGGTCTCCTTGGGCAGTGTGAAGTGGGTGAGGCGGTCGAGGAAGTGGCTCATGGGGTGCTTTCTGTGCGGTAACGGTGTGGGCCTTGGACGACGGGGCTCAGCAGGGCATGGGCGCGTTCTTGCGGCTGTAGTACCACCAGGTCATGGCGATGCAGGTGGTGTAGAAGACGATGAAGGCGTACAGGGCAGCGTCGGGGCTGCCGGTCATGGCGATCGCGGTGCCGTAACTCTTGGGAATGAAGAAGCCACCGTAGGCGCCGATGGCCGAGCTGAAGCCCAGCACGGCGGCGGCCTCCATGTTGGCGTCCTTCACGGCCTGCTCCTGCGCCGCGGGACCCCGGCCTTGAGCCGCACGCCGGCGCTCGGTGAGGAAGATCACCGGGATCATGCGGAAGGTGCTGCCATTGCCGATGCCGGCAAAGGCGAACAGGGCCATGAAGCTGACCAGGAAGCCCGTGAAATTGCCGCCGGACGATTGCACGGCGCCTGCGGCGCCGGTGCCGCCGTGCGGCAGGAACTGCAGCACAGCGACGACTCCGCCGGCCATGGCGATGAAGTTCCAGAAGGTGATGCGCGCGCCGCCGACCCTGTCGCTCAGCCAGCCGCCCAGCGGCCGCACCAGCGCGCCGACCAGGGGCCCCAGCCAGGCGTAGTGCAGTGCGTTGATGCCCGGGAACTGGCTCTGGACGAGCAGCGGGAAGCCGGCCGAAAAGCCGATGAAGCTGCCGAAGGTGCCCAGGTACAGCCAGCACATCAGCCAGTTGTGCTTGCGCTTGAAGATGACGGCCTGCTCGGCGAAGCCTGCCTTGGCGTCGGCCAGGTCATTCATGCCGAACCAGGCCGCCAGCGCGCTGGCGGCAATGAAGGGCAGCCAGATGAAGCCGGCGTTCTGCAGCCATATCGGGCTCGCGGTCGCGCCCTGGGTGACCAGCGCCGGCTCGCCACCCAGCGCGCCGAAGACACCGGTGGTGATGACCAGCGGCACCACCAACTGCACGATGCTCACGCCCACGTGGCCGAGGCCGGCATTCATGCCCAGCGCGTAGCCCAGCCTCGCCTTCGGGTAGAAGAAGCTGATGTGGGCCATCGAGCTGGCGAAGTTGCCGCCACCCAGGCCGCACAGCAGAGCAAGCCCGACCATCACCTCGTAGGGCGTGTCCGGGTCCTGCACGGCCAAGCCCATGCCCAGTGCCGGCAGCAGCAGGCTGGCGGTGGCCAGTGCGGTGAAACGCCGGCCACCGACGACGGGCACCGCGAACGCATAGAAGATGCGCAGCGTGGCCCCGCACAGCGCGGGCAGCGCGGCCAGCCAGAACAACTGGTTGGTCGAGAAGCGGAAGCCGGCCGCGGGCAGGTTCACGACCACCACCGACCACACCATCCACACCGCAAAGGCCAGCATCAAGCCCGGGATCGACAACCACAGGTTGCGCGTCGCTACGCCGCGGCCGCTGCGCTCCCAGAACCCCGGATCCTCGGGGTTCCAGTGGACGATCACACGCGTGGCAGCCACGCGGCGCGATCGTTCATCCGGCGCTGCGCCGGTGCGGGCGGGCGCCATCATCACGGGTTCTTCACGTAGGCGTTGCTGCGCAGGTAGAACCACCAGTTCAGCACCAGGCACAGCGCGTAGAAGATGGCGAAGCCGTACATCGCATATTGCGGCGTGCCGGCCTTGATCTGCTCGCCGATGACCACTGGCGCGATGAAGGCGCCGTAGGCGGCCACCGCCGAGGTCCAGCCCAGCACCGGGCCGGCCTGCGTGCGGTCGAAGATGACGCCGATGGTGCGGAAGGTGGAGCCGTTGCCGATGCCGCTGGCCAGGAACAGCAGCATGAACAGGCCCAGGAACATCGGGAAATGCTGCTCGGGCGTGGCCGAGCCGTAGGCCTGCATCATCACGTAGCCCACCGCGACCGATGCTGCCGCCATTACCACCGAGATGACCTGGGTGACGATCGAGCCGCCCACCTTGTCGGAGATCCAGCCCCCCACCGGGCGGATCGCCGCGCCGATGAAAGGCCCCATCCAGGCGTAGGTCAGCGCCGAAGGTGCGTTGGGGTTCTTCAGCGTGTGCTGCATGACGCCATTGGCGTCGGGCACGTGCTGGAAGCCGAAGATCACCGTGATCGCCAGCGGCAGCGCCATCGAGAAGCCGATGAAGGAGCCGAAGGTGACGATGTACAACGCCGTCATCGACCAGGTGTGCTTGTTGCTGAAGATCGCGAACTGCTTCTTCACGCCTTCCTTCATCTCGCCGAAGGCCGCCAGCCGCATGATCAGCAACGCCAGGATGATGTCGAGCGGGATCGCCACCCACATGCTCAGCACGCCCAGGCCGGTCGGCGCCGGCAGGTAGAGCCAGAGCATGAAGATCGCGGGCACGAAGGCCAGCGTGTAAAGGTAGGTGATCTTCGAGAAGGCGACGATCGGGCTGCCGGTATTCGGCGACACCGTCTTCAGGTTGTTCATGCCAAACCAGCACAGGATGGACAGCGGCACCAGCGACAGCAGCCAGGCGAAGCCGGCGTTCTGGATCCAGGTCGGCGTGCCGGCGGCGATCTTGCCGAAGATCCAGCCGCTGTCCTTCTGTAGCGTCATCGGCTCGCCGCCGAGGGCGCCGAACAGGCCCACCGTCATCACCAGCGGGATCACGATCTGCATCGTCGTGACGCCGAAGTTGCCGATGCCGGCATTCAGCCCCAGCGCGGTGCCCTGCAGCCGCTTCGGGAAGAAGGTGCTGATGTTGGACATCGAGCTGGCGAAGTTGCCGCCGCCCACGCCCGACCACAGCGCCATCAGCTGGAACACCCACAGCGGCCAGTCGGGGTGCTGCAACGCGATGCCGGTGCCGATGGCCGGCGCCAGCAGCATCGCGGTGGTCAGGAAGATGGTGTTGCGCCCGCCGGCCAGCCGGATGAAGAACGAGGCCGGAATGCGCATCGTCGCGCCGGCGATGCCGGCGATCGCGGTCAGCGTGAACAGCTCGGCCTGGGTGAACGGAAAACCCAGGTTGAGCATCTGCACGGTGATGATCCCCCACATGCCCCAGACCGCGAAGCCGCACAGCAGCGCCGGCACCGACAGCCACAGGTTGCGGTAGGCGATCCGCTTGCCGGTGGATTCCCAGAATTCATCGTCCTCCGGGCGCCAGTCTGTGATGTCGTTGCCACTATTGCCCGACGGCGTAACGGCGCCGGTCTTGACGGATGTGTTCATGACGATTCCAGCGTATGCGATTGGTGGCGGCTTCAGCCCTGGAGGCTGAAGGCCTTGGACTTCGAACCCATGAGCTCGGTCTTGCGCACTTCGGTCCAGTACATCCAGATCAGCGACACCCAGACCACGCCGTACATCAGCATGAAGGCGCTGGAGCGGATGCCGGTCAGGTCCACCAGCGCGCCGAACATGATCGGCAGCACGAAACCGCCGAGCCCGCCGGCCAGGCCGACGATGCCGCTGATGGCGCCGATGTTGTGCGGGTACTCGTCGCTGATGTACTTGAAGACGCTGGCCTTGCCGAAGGCCCAGGCAATGCCCAGGATGAACATCAGCACCGTGAAGGTATAGACGTTGAGGCCGATGTTGAAGGTCTTCTGGCCGTCGACGGTGAGGATCGTCATCTCGGTCTGCGGGTAGGACAACAGGAACAGGCAGATCCAGCTCACCCACATCACCCACCAGGTGATCTGGTGGGCGCCGAACCTGTCGGACAGGATGCCGCCGAAGGCGCGCAGCACGCCGCCGGGCAGCGAGAAGGCGGCGGCCAGCAACGCCGCGATGCGGATGTCGAGGCCGAACTCACCCACGTAATACTGCACCATCCAAAGGCTCAGCGCGACGTAGCCGCCGAAGACGATGCTGTAGTACTGGCAGTACTTGAGTACATTCGGATCCTTCAGCGCGGCGAGCTGTTCGACGAAGCGCACGTTGGACGGCACCAGGTGCGCCGGGTCGCTGTGGCTGAAGAGCCAGAACAGGACCAGGGCGCCGAGCATGATGGCGGCGTAGACGTGCGGCACCATGGTCCAGCCGAAGGCCACCACCAGCGCCGGCGCCAGGAACTTGTTGACCGCCGCGCCCGAGTTGCCGGCGCCGAACACGCCCATCGCCATGCCCTGGCGGTGGCGCGGGAACCAGCGCGCGACATACGGCGTGCCGACCGAGAACGAACCTCCTGCCAGGCCGAGCACGAGGCCGATGACGAGGAAGTGCCAGTACGCGGTGGCCAGCGCCATGAACCAGATCGCCGGCACCGTGATGGCCATCAACACGGTCATCACGATGCGGCCGCCGTACTTGTCGGTCCAGATGCCCAGCGGCACGCGGATCAGCGAGCCGGAAAGCACCGGCATCGCGGTGAGCAGCCCGAACTCGGTGGCGTTCAGGCCCAGCGTCTGCTTCAGCGGGATGCCGATGACGGCGAACATCATCCAGACCATGAAACACACCGTGAAGGCCAGCGTGCTGACGATCAGCACCGACCAGGCCTGACGGGGGTTCTTGATGCTCTGCGGGGCCATGCCTTTGCTCCTTGGGGATGGGCATGACTGTGGCCGGGCGCGGCGGCGGCGCCTATCCGCCTGGCGGGCAGGTACGGTGCGGCAAAGGAACGATGGCGCTGCGCCGCGGCATCGTCCGAAAGAACTACCCGGCCGGGGGCCGGCGGGCGGCTGGTCTCAGGTCACTGCATGCGACCGCCGCTGGCGGCGCGATCCAGCCGACCCAGCCCGAGAGGTGCTTAGCCGAACAGCCCCATGCGCTGCGCTTCCAGGGCCACCTCGGCGCGCGAGCTCACGTTGAGTTTGCGGTAGATCTGCTTCACGTAGTCGGCAATGGTGTGGCGGCTCAGGCCGAGCTGCACGCCGATCTCGGGCAGCGTGTAGCCCTTGGCCACGCGCAGCAGGACTTCGCTCTCGCGCTCGGTGAGGCTGACGGCGGGAACGGCGTTGGCTGCCCGTTGCGGCTTGGCCTTGACGCTGAAATGGGCCATGACGCGGCGCGCGATCGACGGCGACAGCGGCGGCTCGCCCTGGCTGATGCGATGCAGCTGCTCCGTGATCAGCTCGCGCGGCTGTTCCTTGAGGATGTAGCCGAAGGCGCCGGCCTGCAGCGCCGGGAACAGGTGCTCGTCGTCGTCGTGGATGGTCACCACCACGCTCTGCGCCTCGGGCTGCACGTCGCGCAGCTGGGTCACCACGTCGACACCGCTGCCGTCGGGCAGGCCGAGGTCGATCAGCGCGAGGTCGAACTTGATCGCCTTGACGAGCTCGATGGCGTCGTGGACACGCGCGCTCTCCGACAACTGCGCGCCCGGGAAGACCTCGAGCACGAGCTTGCGCAACCAGGCCCGGATCTCGGGCAGGTCTTCGAGCAGCAGGATGGTCTTCATTGGGCTGACACTGTGGGCGACTTCGATGTTATCGGCGCGCCCGTGGCCGTTCATGAGCCCTCGATGGCGCGATCCAGCGGAACCGTGAGGCGGATCACGGTTCCGTAGCCCGAACCCGACTCCACCAGGCACTGCCCCTGCAGTTGCTTGGCACGGCTCTTCATGCTCGCCAGGCCGTGGCCGCGGTCGAGCCGCTGGTCGATTTCGTTGCTGATGCCGTCGCCGTTGTCCTGCACCACGAGCTGGAAATCGCCGTCGGCGATCGACGCCGTCACCGAACACAGCGAGGCGCCGCTGTGCTTGATGATGTTGCTGGTGGCCTCGCGCAGGATGCGCGTGGTCTGCACGTAGGCGCGGGCGCTCAGCGTCTGCGGCAGGTCTTCGGGGGCTTCCCACTCGCCTTCGATGCCGGCCTGCGCCAGCCGCGACACGACCTCGGCGCGCCAGTCGCCCAAGGCGTCGGCCAGGCGCACCGGCCTGCCGGTGAGGCCGCGCACCGACAGCCGCATCTCCTCCAGCGCCTCGCGCGCCAGCGTCGAGATGCGTTCGGAATCGCTGGTGTGAACGATGGTCAGCAACTTGGCGCCGAGGTCGTCGTGCAGGTCGGCGGCGATGCGCTTGCGCTCGCGTTCGGTGACCTGCTCCACGTGCAAGTCGGCGAGCTGGCGGAAGTTGTGCTCGATCTCGGCAGTGGCTTCGCGCACCCGCTGCTCCAGCTGCAGCCGGGCGTGTTCGGACGGGTGCAGCGCATGGCCTTGCTGCTGCACCAGGCGCAGTCCCACCAGCACGAAGAGGATGGCCGCGACCAGCGGCGCCACCTGTGCCGCCAGCGGGCGTGCGCCGGCCCATGGTGCGGCGAGTTCGATGACCCCGGCCACCGCCATCGCGGCCAGCATCGTGGCCATCGGCCAGGCGTTGCGCCGGCCCCTGGGCTGGTGCCGGAGCCAGACGGCCGCTGCCGCCGCCACCTCCAGCGCCAGGATGGCGTACCAGACGGCGGCCGTGGTGTGCAGGTTCTGTGGCCCGGCAAACATCAGCGACAGCGGCAGCGCCGCACCCTGCAGCGGCAGCAGCATGTCCACCCGCTTGTGCCGCACGCCGGCATGGCGCAGCAGGAACTGCACCGCCGCCCAGGCGATGAAGCCGAGCAGCGAACAGAGCAGGAACTCGGTGGCCGAGTGGCCGAGCGGTGAACTGCGCAGCCACAGCGGCACATCGGTCAGCGCCCAGCCGATCGCCCCTGCGCCGAAGTAGGCCAGGTGGCTCTCGCCGCGGTGGCTGAAACCCAGCACGAACATGAAGCCGCCCATCAGCAGCAGCGTCGCAGCCAGCGCCTGCGGGGCGCTGACCTGCAGTGCGGTGAAGCGGGCGTGACGCTGCGCCAGCTCGGACTGCCGGCCGATCGCCAGCGCCGACAGAGCGCCGGCGCGCCGGCGTGATCCGACCTCGGCGAATTCGTGCCCGGCGACGCGGATGTCCAGCTCATTGAGGCCGGGCCGCAACAGCGCCGGCGGCAGCGCCACCAGTTGCGGGTACCTGCAGTTGTTGCCGAGCGGCTCGGTCATGCGGCCGCCGCTGTGGATGAGCTGGCCGTTGAGGTGCACCTCGAGGTTGCTGCAGACATGCGCGACGTACAGGGCCAGCAGCTCGCCGTGCTCGAGCTCGGCCACGGGCTCGAAACGCACGCGGTACCACAACGTGCCGGCGAAGCCGGGCCGCGAGCGTGCCCACTCGTCGGGCAGCGTCACTTCTTCGGCTGCGGCGTCGGCCGGGAACGCCGGCCCGCTGCCCGGGGCCGCGATCGCGCTTCGGATGTCCAGCGTCTGCGCCGCGGCCGGCAGGGTGAGCAGGAGCAGCCAGGAGACCAGGGCCAGGATCACGGAGTGACGCATGAGGCGGCAGATTCTGCACGTGGTGCCGGGGGTCGCCGCGCTGCGACAATGCGTGGCCGTGCGCAAATGCCCACCCTCGTGATCCGCCGCCACACCTTCGAAGCCCCCGACAACCGCCGCCTCGCGCACCTGTGCGGACCGCTGGACGCCCACCTGCGCAGCATCGAGGCCGCGCTCGGCGTGCGGCTGGCGCGGCGCGAGGCGAGCTTTCGCATCGACGGCCCGCGCGGCGCCGTCGACAGCGCCGTGCTGCTGCTGGACGCGCTGTACGAGAAGGCGCGCGAACCCATCGGCGAGCGGGCGCTGCAACTTGCCCTGGTCAAGGTGACGGCAGCCGCCGCTCCGGCGCGCAGCGACGCGAACGCCGCTGCGGACGGACCCGACGCCCCCGTCGTGCTGCACACGCGCCACGCCGACCTCGGCGGCCGCACGCCCAACCAGATGCAGTACCTGCGCCAGATGCTGGCGCACGACATCACCTTCGGCATCGGCCCGGCCGGCACCGGCAAGACCTTCCTGGCCGTGGCCTGCGCCGTCGACGCGCTGGAACGTCACGGCGTGCAGCGCATCGTGCTTACGCGGCCGGCGGTGGAGGCCGGCGAACGGCTCGGCTTCCTGCCCGGTGACCTGGCGCAGAAGGTCGACCCCTACCTGCGGCCGCTGTACGACGCGCTGTACGACCTGATGGGTTTCGACCGCGTCGCCAAGGCCTTCGAGAAGGGGCTGATCGAGATCGCGCCGCTGGCCTTCATGCGCGGGCGCACGCTGAACCACGCCTTCGTGATCCTCGACGAGGCGCAGAACACGACGCGCGAGCAGATGAAGATGTTCCTCACTCGCATCGGCTTCGGTAGCCAGTGCGTGGTCAACGGCGACGTGAGCCAGATCGACCTGCCGCAGGGCACGGCCAGCGGCCTGGTCGAGGCGGCGCAGGTGCTCGCGCGCGTGCAGGGCATCGCCTTCACGCAGTTCACCGCAGCCGACGTCGTGCGCCACCCGCTGGTGGCGCGCATCGTCGAGGCCTATGAAGAGCACGCCGCCGCGCCCCCGGCGCCTGCTGCCCCCCGCGGGGCTGCGCTGCGGACCGGGGGCGCCGGAACCGGCGCGGCCCGATGAGTTCGCCACCGCTGCAGCTGTCGCTGCAGTTCGCCGACGCCCGCCATCGCGCGCTGCTGCCGCGGCATCGCGTGGCACGCTGGGTGCGCGCGGCGCTGTCGGCGCCGGCGCAGATCACGGTGCGCATCGTGGACGCCGAGGAGGGCCGCGCGCTCAACCGTGACTACCGCGGCAAGGACGACGCCACCAACGTGCTGACCTTCGACTACGAGCACGCGCCGACCGTGGTGGCCGACCTCGTCCTGTGCGCGCCGGTGGTCGAGGCCGAGGCGCGCGAGCAGGGCATCGCGGTCGAGGCCCACTATGCCCACCTGCTCGTGCACGGCACGCTGCACGCACAGGGCCACGAGCACGAAGACGACGGCGCGGCGACGGTGATGCAAGCGCAGGAAAGCCAGATCCTGCTGGCGCTGGGCTGGCCCGACCCCTACGCGTTGCGCTGAAGCCGGGCAGCAACCCCCCCTCGGTAGTGCGCCGGGGCACTGCCGCGACGACGGATTCTGCGTGTTTCGGGCCCGCCCCGGGTGGCTGCAAGGGCCGTTTTTCGCGGCCATCTTGACAACGATCAATGAGGTTTGAAATCGATGGTTGAAGATGGAATTTCACTACCAGTGAGTTGCATCATGAGCACGAACAAGACTCCCAGTACTTTGATGGTTCTCGGCACGACCGCCGTGGTGGCTGGAGCCGTGGTCTTGGCCAGTTCTTGCGGCGGCGGTGGCGGGGGGTCCGACCCCGGCACTCCCCCAGCGACCGCAGCCACGATCGACACCGCAGCAGTCACCAGCGCGATCAACGATTTCGACGGCATCGTGGGCATCTGCAAGGAGGCCACCGGTGCCATGCGTATCGAGCGCAAGCTTGCCGTGGCCCAGGCCTTGCGGGGCGCCATGGGCCCGGGCGCACGATCGGCGCCCCCGTTCACCAAGACCCGGCTGGCGCTGAGCAGCACGCCGCCGGCTGACCAACTGGGTGATTGCGGCGGCCGCTTCGGCTACCGCGACTACTCCCACGTCAATGGCGTGACGACGGCCACGCTGTCCTTCGACAACTACTGCAGCCTCGACAGTTCGACGGGCGAGCGCCAGTCCGTCGACGGCGCCATCGCCTTCGTCAACACGGCCACGCCCACGGCCAGCGGCCCCATCACGACCCAACTGGTGGCCGACGCGTCCAGGCCGTTGACGGTCGCCGTGCAGAGTTCGACCGGTGCGTCGGTGAGTTCGCAGACCCTGAACTTCACCGGCTTCAAGACGGTGGTCGGTGTCCCCGGTGGTACACCCACGGCGGCCAGCCCGAACGTGATGTCGCTGACCGACTTGACCGTCAAGAACAACACCACGGGCAAGACCTACCGTGAGAGCAACTACCTGCTCAAGCAGTACGAGACGCCCGCAGGCAACACCGAAATGACCTTCAGCGGGCGCGGCTACCGCAGCAACGGCAGCTACTTCGAGATCGCGACCATTCAGCCGGTGGTGCTGAATGCCGATGGCGACACTGTTTCCGGCGTCTTCACCTTCACGGGCGCCAACGGCTCCAACGCCGTGGCCACGCTGGTGCCGGGATCGACCATGCAGGCCACGCTCACCGTCAACGGCGCGCCGGTGACCTCGGTGCCCGTTTGCACGCATTGAGGCCCCAGGCGCACGAGGCCGGGGCGCCGGAATGATCTTCCTGCGCAACGTGCTTCGTGCGCCCTTGCGTGCGCTGATGACGGTGCTCGGCATCGCTGCCGGGGTGGCGCTGTTTGCCGCCGTCAGCGCCATCACGGCCGATCTGCGCCAGCAGATCACCGGTGCCATAGACACCTACCACTTCGACGTCGTCGTGCACGAGCGCCGCGCGCCTTCGCCGTTCTCGTCGAAGATCACGGCCGCGCAGATGCAGGCGCTGGTGCAGGACTTCGGCAGCGCGGTGGCGCCGATGGTGATCGGCACCCTCAACGAGAAGTGGAACCCCTATGCGCTGGTGATGGGTGTGGAGCCGGCGTTCGCCCAGCGCATGGCGCTGGTGGCCGGGCGCCCGATGGCGGCCGCCGACGAGGCACTGCTGGGTGAACTCGGCGCCCAGCGTCTGGGCTTGCTGCCTGGGGCGCGGGTCACGCTGGGTGACAAGAGCTATCTCGTCAGTGGCCTGTTCCGCACCGGCAGCCGCATGTTCGACGGCGGCGTGATGGTCGGCATCGAACAGGCGCAAGGGCTGTTCGCCCCCGATGGCAGCGAGGGTCAGTACACGCTGGCCTTGCTGCGCACCGGCGACCGCGCCGACACCGCACGCACCATCGCCGACGTGCAGCGCAGGCACCCCGTGCTGCGCGCCATCCCGGCCACCGAATTTGCCGGCGCGCTGCGGCTGTTCCGCGTCGTCGACGCTTTCGTCGGCACCATCGCGGTGGTGGCCCTGGTGGGCACCGTGCTGGTGGTCACCAACACTTTGCTGATGGCGCTGGCCGAGCGCACGCGCGAGATCGGCATCCTGATGGCCATGGGGTGGACGCCCTGGCTGGTGCTGCGCATGCTGCTGGCCGAGAGCGTGTTGCTGTGCCTGGTCGGCGCGGCATTGGGCAATGCCTTCGGGCTGGCGCTGCTGCACACCGTCAACGGCATGGAGTCGGTGGGCTTCGGCTGGATCCCGGTGGCGCTGTCGCCGACGCTGGTGGCGCTGTCCTTTGTGCTCACGCTCGTCATCGCGCTGCTCTCGCTGGCCTGGCCGGCGGTGGTGCTGTGGCGCATGCAGCCGCTGTCGGCGCTGCGCCATGAGTGAATCGGCGCTGCTGCGAATCAGCGGTCTCGGTCGTGACTACGACCGCGGCGGCGTGCGCGCGCTGCACGATGTCAGCTTCAGCGCCGAACAGGGCCAGACCGTGGCACTGATCGGGCCTTCGGGCTGCGGCAAGAGCACGCTGCTGTCGCTCATCGGCTTGCTGGACCGGCCCGATCGCGGGCGCATCGAGGTGGCGGGCATCGACCTTGCCACGGTGCGCCGAGGCCCCGAGTTCCGCGCCCGGCAAATCGGCTTCGTGTTCCAGTTCCATCACATGGTGCCGACGATGACGCTGCAGGAGAACGTGGAAGCGCCCATGGTGGCATTGGGCGTGCCGCGCGCCGAGCGCCGCGACCGCGCCGCCGAGTTGCTGGCACAGATGGACCTGGGCTCGCGCGCCGGCTTCCTGCCCACCCATGTCTCCGGCGGCGAGCGCCAGCGTGCGGCGGTGGCGCGTGCCCTGGTCAACCGGCCGGCGCTGGTGCTGGCCGACGAACCCACCGGCAACCTGGACAGCGTCAACGGCGAGCGGGTGATGGCCTTGCTGGTGCACCATGCCCGCAGCCAGCGGGCCTTGCTGCTGGTGGCCACGCACAACCCCCAGATCGCCGCCGCGATGGACCGCCGCATCGAATTGCGCGACGGTGCGCAGGTCTGATATCGAGTTGCATGACTGCAACGGTTCGTGTCGATGGAGGTCAGTAAGGATTCACCAGGGCGAACCCATGCCGGCGCGCAAACAGTCGCTGACGTGTTCAGCGCGCTACTTGGTGCCGAACAACCGGTCCCCCGCATCCCCCAGCCCCGGCACGATGTAGCCGTGCTCGTCGAGCTGGCGGTCGATGGCGGCGGTGTACACCGGCACGTCCGGGTGGCGGGCCTGGAAGTGACGCAGGCCCTCGGGCGCGGCCAGCAGGCACACCAGGCGGATCGAGCGCGGCCGCGTCTCCTTCAGCCGCTCCACCGCCGCCACCGCCGAGTTGCCGGTGGCCAGCATGGGGTCGAGCACGATGGCGTCGCGCTCGGGCATGCCGTGCGGCATCTTGAAGTAGTACTCCACCGCGACCAACGTCCCGGGGTCGCGGTACAGGCCGACGTGGCCCACGCGCGCGCCCGGCACGACCTCGAGCATGCCGTCCAGGAAGCCGCTGCCGGCGCGCATGATGACCACGAACACCGTCTTCTTGCCGTCGATCACCGGCGAGCGCATGGTTTCCAGCGGCGTCTCGATCTCGATCAGCTGCGTCGGCATGTCGCGCGTGACCTCGTAGGCCATCAACATGCTGATCTCGTGCATCAGGCGCCGGAAGCTGCTGGTGCTGAGGTCCTTGCGGCGCAGCAGCGTCAGCTTGTGCTGCACCAGCGGGTGGGTGACGACGTGGACGGCGGCGGTCATGCAGGGGGCTCCGGTAGGGGCGCCATGAGCCACCGGGTCGTCGACGCGGTGGCTCATGCGGCGTGACGATGGTGCCACAGCGATGGCGGCGTTCGATCGCGCGCGCCGCACCGGTCCCCGGGCGGCGCAGGCGCCTTGCCCCGTGCCCCGTGGAAACGCTGGGCACGTGCCGGCGTCAATGCCGTTAGAGTGTGCCGGCAACGTCACAGCGTGTGGCTCGAACGCGCAACGGCGTCGCAGGACGGTCGCGCGCGGCGTGCACCACGGCAGGCGCGGCAACGGTTGAACCCCAGACAGGAGACGACGAGTGAAACTGAACCTGACCATGGCGCGCGTCGCCGCCGTTTTGCTGGCCTGCGCTGGCCTCGGGCTGGCTGCGGCACAGACCGCAGCGCCGCCCGGCCTGCCCGCCACGCTGGCCTGGAGCGCCTACGACGTCGGCTCGGGCGGCTACAACCAGGCGGTGGCGATCGGCAACGCGATGAAGCAGCGCTACGGCGTCAACCTGCGCGTGCTGCCGGGCAAGAGCGACGTGGCGCGCACGCTGCCGGTGCGCGAGGGCCAGGTGCAGTTCTCGGCCAACGGCGTCGGCGGCAGCTACCTGGCGCAGGAGGGGGTGTTCGAGTTCGGCGTCAAGGCCTGGGGCCCGCAGCCCATCCGCGGCCTGATGCTGAACAACTCCGACCAGGTGCTGACGGTGGTGGCGGCCAAGGACACCGGCATCAAGACCGTCGCCGACCTCAAGGGCAAGCGGGTGGCCTGGGTCATCGGCGCGCCGTCGTTGAACCAGAACATCACCGCCATCCTGGCCTTCGCCAACCTGACGTGGGACGACGTCAAGCGCGTCGACTTCGGCGGCTTCGGCGCCGCGATGGACGGCGTCATCAACGGCCAGGCCGACGCGGCGTTCACGTCGTCGATCTCGGGCAAGGCCTACCAGCTGGCGAAGTCGCCGCGCGGCATCGTCTACCCCGTGATCTCGCATGCCGACAAGGCCGGCTGGGCGCGCATGAACAAGACCGCGCCCTTCTTCTTTCCGTTCATGGGCGCCGAGGGGGCCGAGCTCGACGCCAGCAACAAGGTCGAGTCGGCGTCGTACCCGTACCCGATCCTGATGGCCTACGACAAGCAGGACGCCAACACCGTCTACGCCATGACCAGGGCCATGGTCGAGACCTTCGCCGACTACAAGGACGCCGCTCCCGGCAACGCGGGTTGGGCCGTGGAACGGCAGAACTTCGCGTGGGTGATCCCCTTCCACGACGGCGCCATCCGCTACTGGAAGGAACGCGGCCTGTGGAAGCCGGAACACCAGGTCCACAACGACAGGCTGGTGGCGCGCCAGAAGGTCCTGGCCGATGCCTGGAAGGCGGTGCAGGGGGCGGCCCACGCCGACGACAAGGCCTTCGAGCAGGCCTGGATGAAGGCCCGCGCCGACGCGCTGAGCAAGGCCGGCTTCGACGCGGTGGTGACGAGCTGGTGAGCCGGGCCGGCGGCCCGCATGCTGTGGCCGGGCCGCGCGCTCGATCCGGCGACACGGCTGTCCACGCGCGTGCCCGTCCGTGACCCCACCCGCCGAGCGTGAAGCGTCGCCAGCAGCGCGCCAGCGCCAGCTGTCGCTCTTCTGGCGCAGCGTGGTGGCCGTCACCGGTGTGGCGGCCATCGGGCTGGCGCTCAACAAGATCCTGAACCTGGGTTTCCTGGTCGGGCACACGCTGCTCGACAACGCCTATCTGTACCTGCTGTGCGCGCTGCTGATCGGCACCGTGTTCCTGTTCCTGCCGGCCACGGCACGGGCGCGCCGGGACGCGGTGCCGTGGTACGACGCCGTGCTCTACACGCTGTCGCTGTGCGTGTTCGGCTACTTCGCGTTCAATGCCCACCGCATCCTGCAGGAAGCCTGGGAATTCATGGCCCCCACCGAGGCCGTGTGGGTGGCGGCCGTGGGCTGGCTGCTGCTGCTCGAGGCCACCCGGCGCGCCGGCGGCACGGCGGTGTTCGTGGTCGTGGCGCTGGTGTCGCTGTACCCGGTCTTCGCGGCCGACATGCCGGGGCCCATCGCCGGCCTGCCACAGCCTTTCACGACCACGGCCGCGTACCATTTCGCCAGCAGCGAGAGCGTGCTCGGCATCCCGACACGGGCCTTCGGCGAGCTGGTGATCGGCTTCGTGATGTTCGGCGCGGTGCTGCAGTACACCGGTGCGGCCACCTTCTTCAACAACATCGCGTTCGCGCTCTTCGGCGTCGTGCGTGGCGGGCCGGCCAAGGTGTCGATCTTCGCCAGCGGCCTGATGGGTTCGGTCTCGGGCAGCGTGGTGTCCAACGTGCTGACGACCGGCGTCGTCACCATCCCGGCGATGAAGCGCACCGGTTTCGCGCCGGCCTACGCCGGCGGCGTCGAGGCCTGCGCTTCGACCGGCGGCGTGCTGATGCCGCCGATCATGGGCGCCACTGCGTTCGTGATGGCCGCCTTCCTGGGCATCCCCTACGCCACCGTGGTGATGGCGGCGCTGGTGCCGTCGCTGCTGTTCTATTTCGGCCTCTTCGTGCAGATCGACGGCTATGCGGCCCGCAATGGCCTGCGCGGCCTGTCGCGCGCTGAACTGCCGTCGATCGCGCGCACCGTCGCCGAGGGCTGGCAGTACATCTTCGTCTTCGTGCTGCTGGTGTGGATGCTGCTGGTGCTGCAGCAGGAGGCGCTGGCGCCGTTCTACGCCACGGCCTTGCTGCTGCTGATCAACCAGGCCTGGGCGCGCCACCGCCTGAGCTGGCGCCGGCTGGGCCTGCTGATCGAGGGCGTGAGCCGGTCGCTGGCCGAGCTGGCGGCGCTGCTGGCCGGCGTCGGGCTGATCATCGGTTCCTTGTCGGTCACCGGCCTGGCCGGCACGCTGGCCAACGACCTCGTCTACCTGGCGGGCAACAACATCTACGTGCTGCTGGTGATGGGGGCGCTGACGAGCTTCATCTTCGGCATGGGCATGACGATCACCGCGTGCTACATCTTCCTGGCGATCGTGCTGGCGCCGCCGCTGGTGGCGGCGGGCTTCGACCCGGTGGCCGTGCACCTGTTCATGATGTACTGGGGCATGGTCTCGTTCATCACGCCGCCGGTGGCGCTGGCGTCCTTCGTCGCCGCGGGCATCGCGGGCGCCGCGCCGCTGCAGGTCGGGCTGCAGTCGATGCGGCTGGGCAGCACGATGTATTTCGTGCCCTTCTTCTTCGTCCTCAACCCGGCGCTGATCCTGCGCGGCGAGCCGCTGGACGTCGTCGTCGTCGTCGCCACCGCCGTGCTGGGCATCGGGCTCATCGCCTCGGCGCTCGAGGGCTACCTGATGGGCTTCGGGCGCCTGGGCGCGGGTGCGGCCGGGTGGGTCTCGCGCGGGCTGCTGCTGGCCGCCGGCCTGAGCATGGCCTTGCCCGGTGGCGGCGAACTGGGCCTGTCGCATCTGCAGCTGTCGCTGGCCGGCGTCGGCCTGGCCGTCGTGGCGCTGGCATGGGCCTGGGCGACCCGAAGTCGCACGGGCGCGACCGGCTGACCCCAACGAACGAGGCCCGACCATGACCGAACCGAACGGCGCCGAATCCCTGGTGACGACGCTGGCCGCCAGCGGCGTCGAGCTGTGCTTCGCCAACCCCGGCACCTCGGAGATGCACTTCGTCGCGGCGCTGGACCGCATTGCGGGCGTGCGCTGCGTGCTGGCGCTGTTCGAGGGCGTGGCCACCGGTGCGGCCGACGGCTACTGGCGCATGACGGGCACGCCGGCGGCCACGCTGCTGCACCTGGGCCCCGGCCTGGGCAACGGCTGGGCCAACCTGCACAACGCGCGCCAGGCCCGCTCGGGCATCGTCAACATCGTCGGCGACCACGCCATCGATCACGGGCGCTTCGAGTCGCCGCTGAAGTCGGACCTGGCCGGTGTCGCGCAGTCGATCTCGCACTGGGTGCGCAGTTCGCAGCGCGCGGCCGATGTCGGCGCCGACGCCGCGGCGGCGGTGCAGGCGGCGCGCGACGGCGCCGTCGGCCGCATCGCGACACTGCTGCTGCCGGCCGACACCGCCTGGGGCGCGGGCGGCCGGTCACGGCAGGGGG
>JAUXVE010000072.1 GCA_030680415.1 Rubrivivax sp. | reverse complement strand
GCGCCGTCGACGTCGGCGTCGGTCATGATGATGATGCGGTGGTAACGCAGCTTGTCGATGTTGAAATCGTCGCTGCCCGGTGCCGGGCTGGCCCCCGTTCCCGGCGTCGTGCTGATGCCGGTGCCCAGCGCGGTGATCAGCGTCACGATGCTGTCGCTGCTGAGCAGCCGCTCCATGCGCGCACGTTCGACGTTGAGGATCTTGCCGCGCAACGGCAGGATCGCCTGGAACTTGCGATCGCGGCCTTGCTTGGCGCTGCCGCCGGCGGAGTCACCCTCGACGATGTAGATCTCGCACAGTGCGGGGTCCTTTTCCTGGCAGTCGGCCAGCTTGCCGGGCAGTCCCAGTCCGTCGAGCACACCCTTGCGGCGAGTCATCTCACGCGCCTTGCGCGCCGCTTCGCGGGCACGCGCGGCGTCGACGATCTTGCCGCAGATGATCTTGGCGTCGACCGGGTTCTCCAGCAGCCAGTCGGTCAGCAGCTTGGAAACGATGTCTTCCACCGGGCCGCGCACTTCGCTGCTCACCAGCTTGTCCTTGGTCTGGCTGCTGAACTTGGGCTCGGGCACCTTGACGCTGATGACGCAGGCCAGGCCTTCGCGCATGTCGTCGCCGGCGATTTCGACCTTGGCCTTCCTGGCCATCTCGTTGTCGTCGATGTACTTGTTGATGACACGCGTCATCGCCGCGCGCAGGCCGGTGAGATGGGTGCCGCCGTCACGCTGCGGGATGTTGTTGGTGAAGCACAGGACGTTCTCGTTGTAGCCGTCGTTCCACTGCATCGCCACTTCGACGCCGATGTTGGTGCCCTGGTCGCTGAGCTTGTCGCCCATGGCGTGGAAGATGTTGCCGTGCAGCGGCTTCTTGCCGGTGTTGATGAACTGCACGAAGCCGCGCACGCCGCCGGCGAAGGCAAAGTTGTCCTCCTTGCCGTTGCGTTCGTCGACGAGGCGGATCTTCACACCGTTGTTCAGGAAGCTCAGCTCGCGCAGTCGCTTGGCCAGCACGTCGTAGTGAAAGTCGATGTTGGCGAAGATCTCGTCGTCGGGCAGGAAGTGCACTTCGGTGCCACGCTTTTCGGTCTCGCCGGTGATCTTCATCGGGCTCGTCTCGAAGCCGTCGCGCTGCTCGATGACGCGGTCCTGCGTGAAGCCGCGCTTGAAGTCGATGGCATGCACCTTGCCGTCGCGCCGCACCACCAGCCGCAGCCACTTGCTCAGCGCGTTGACGCAGCTCACGCCGACGCCGTGCAGGCCGCCGCTGACCTTGTAGCTGTTCTGGTTGAACTTGCCACCGGCGTGCAGCTCGGTCAGCGCGATCTCGGCGGCACTGCGCTTGGGCTCGTGCTTGTCGTCCATCTTCACGCCGGTGGGGATGCCGCGGCCGTTGTCGACGACGCTGATGCTGTTGTCGCTGTGGATGGCGACGACGATGTCGTCGCAGTGGCCGGCCAGCGCCTCGTCGATCGAGTTGTCGACCACCTCGAACACTAGGTGGTGCAGTCCGGTGCCGTCGGAGGTGTCGCCGATGTACATGCCCGGGCGCTTGCGCACCGCTTCCAGGCCTTCCAGGATCTGGATGCTGCCTTCGCCATAGGCGGCCGAGGCTTCGTTGCCGGTGCTCGCCGCGGTGCCTTGCGCCGACGGGAGCTCGCGCTGCGTGACGCCGTTCCTGGGCTCGGTCATGCGGTCTTCTTGCTTCTGGGGATCACTCATCGGGGGCTCTTTTCAGGATCTTCTGGCGTCGGGGTCGCTGCCGGCTGGCCCCATCAAAAACGCTGAAGCGGGCCGTGGCCCGCTTGGTCACAGGGTGGCACGGCGGCCGTTCAAATGCGCATCGGCATCACCACGTACTTGAAGCCGGTCTGGTCGGGCACGCTGATCAGCACGCTGGCACTGCTGTCCTGCAGTTCGAGCTTGACCATCTCCTGGCTCATGTTGGCCAGCACGTCGATCAGGTAGGTGACGTTGAAGCCGATGTCGATGGCGTCGCCGTGGTAGTCGACCTCGAGCTCTTCCTTGGCCTCTTCCTGTTCGGCATTGCTCGACGCGATGCGCAGCAGCCCGGGCTCCAGGTTGACGCGCACGCCCTTGAACTTCTCGCTCGTCAGGATGGCCGCGCGCTGCAGGCTGGCCAGCAGCGGCGCGCGGCCCAGCACCAGCGCGTTCTTGTGGTTGCGCGGGATGACACGGTTGTAGTCGGGGAACTTGCCTTCGACCAGCTTGGTCACGAACTCCATGCCCGAGAAGCTGAACTTGGCCTGGTTGTTGGCAAAGCGCATCTCGATCGGCGTTTCTTCGTCCCTCAACAGCCGCTGCAGCTCGAGCACGGTCTTGCGCGGCAGGATCACTTCCTGCTTGGTCGGCACCTCGGCTTCCAGCTGGGCCTGCCCCAGCGCCAGGCGGTGCCCGTCGGTGGCCACCAGTGTCAGAGCCCGGCCTTCGGCAATGAACAGGATGCCGTTGAGGTAGTAGCGGATGTCGTGCACCGCCATCGCGAAGTGCACTTGGTTGACGAGGTCGCGCAGCGTCTTCTGCGGCACGCTGAAGGTGGGCCCGAAATCGACGCTCTCGTTGACCAGCGGGAAGTCGTCGGCCGGCAGCGTCTGCAGCGTGAAGCGGCTCTTGCCGCCCTGCAGCGTGAGCTTGTTCGCCGCCGCCGACAGCGTCACCACCTGGTCGGCCGGCAGCGCACGCAGGATGTCGATGAGCTTGCGCGCGCCCACCGTGGTGGCCAGCTGGCCGGCGTCGCCACCCAGGGTGGCGTGGGTGCGCACCTGGATCTCCAGGTCGCTGGTGGTGAACTCGATCGAGTCGCCGTTCTTGCGCAGCAGCACGTTGGCCAGGATCGGCAGCGTGTGGCGCCGCTCGACGATGCCGGCCACCGATTGCAGCGCTTCGAGCACCTGGGCCTGCGCGGCTTTGAGAACGATCATGACTTCCTCTTTTTAAACTTGGTAGCAGTAATAGGGCGGCGCGATTTCTGGGGACAACGCTATTTTCGCCTTTTCCGTCAAGGACTTATGAGGCGGCGAAGCCTGTGCGCGCGGCACCGGTGCCGCTGTACCGCAAAAGGGGACAAGTGCCGGTGTCGGCCGGCGTCTGTGGACAAGAGGAATGTTGTGCCAGCGCTGTGCACAGACTTTGCGGCGGCTTGGATACTCACCCCTTCAGCGTCTGCTCCAGCACATGCAGCTGCTGGTTCAGTTCGGGGTTGACGCTGCGCTCGGCGGTGATCTTGCGCACCGCGTGCAGCACCGTGGTGTGGTCGCGGCCGCCGAAGAGTTCACCGATCTCGGGCAGGCTCTTCTTGGTCATGTCCTTGGCCAGGTACATGGCGATCTGCCGCGGCCGCGCGATGCTGGCGGGGCGCTTCTTGCTGTACATGTCGGCGACCTTGATCTTGTAGAAGTCGGCCACCGTCTTCTGGATGTTCTCGACGCCGATCTGCCGGTTCTGGATGCTCAGCAGGTCCTTCAGCGCGTCGCGGGCCAGGTTGATGTTGATGTCCTTGTGGTTGAAGCGGCTGTAGGCCAGCACCTTGCGCAGCGCGCCTTCGAGTTCACGCACGTTGGCGCGCACGTTCTTGGCGATGAAGAAGGCCACGTCCTCGGGCATCTCGGTGCCTTCGACGGCCGCCTTGCGGATCAGGATGGCGACGCGCATCTCCAGCTCGGGCGGCTCGATGGCCACCGTCAGGCCGGCGTCGAAGCGGCTCTTCAGACGCTCGTCGATGTCGACCAGGCCCTTGGGGTAGGTGTCGCTGGTCATGATGATGTGTGCGCGCTTGGCCAGCAGGGCCTCGAAGGCGTTGAAGAACTCCTCCTGGGTGCGGTCCTTGCCGGCGAAGAACTGCACGTCGTCGATGAGCAGCAGGTCCAGGTGGTGGTACTTGGCCTTCAGCTCGTCGAAGGTCTTGCGCTGGTAGTTCTTGACGACGTCGCTGATGAACTGCTCGGCGTGCAGGTAGAGCACGCGCGCGTTCGGGTTGTCCTTGAGCAGCGCGTTGCCCACGGCGTGCACCAGGTGTGTCTTGCCCAGGCCGACACCGCCATAGATGAAGAGCGGGTTGTACATGGCGCCGGGCGCGCCGGCCACGTGCAACGCGGCGGTACGGGCCATCTGGTTGGCGCGACCGGCAACCAGGGTGTCGAAGGTCAGCGCCGTGTTCAGCCGGTGTGGCGTGGATGCCGGTGCCGGCGCGCGCGCCACGCCGCCGGGGGCCGCGCTGCCTGGGGCATAGCCGTTGCCAGCCGCACGGCCGAATGCCGCCACGGCGATGGCGGCCGCCGACGCCATGGTGCCGCCCTGCAAGGGCAACGGGGCGCCCTGGGGAAATTCGGCACGAGGGGCCAGTGTCAGCTCCAGCCGTATCGGCCGGCCTGCCAGGTCGGCCAACACCGATTCGATGCGGCCCGCGTACTGCGTGCGAATCCAGTCCAGCTTGAAGCGGTTGGGCACGCTGACCGCCACCACCTCGTCGCCGGCGGCAACGCCGCCGTTGGCCGCCGCAGTGGCGGCCAAGGGGCGGATCCAGGTGTTGTATTGTTGTTCAGGCAACTCGGCGGCGAGACGCTCGCAACCACGCTGCCACAAGTCGAGGCTCATTGTGGACATCTTCTTTGGGGAAGCGCCGGAAACCACATTGCTCTTGGTCGGCGGAAGGTAGTTATCCACATATTCGGCGCCGCCGTCAAGCCCTCTCAGGTGCACCGGCTTGTGGTGCAAGTGTTTGACTGAAAAGGCTTTTTTTGCTGTAATCATCGGTTTCCCGAATTCAGCTCGCAGCTTGCCATAGAGCTCCGGGCAGTCTCAGCGTGCCGGCCTCGGGCAGATACGTTGTCTGCCCGCCACGGCACAGTCTCTGGCCGCTTGCGTCCAAGCTGGCCGGCCTCCCCTTTCCATCGCCCCCAGACCCCTCGAGGATTTGCCATGAAGCGCACCTACCAACCCAGCAAGATCCGCCGTGCCCGCACGCATGGTTTCCTCGTGCGCATGAAGACACGCGGTGGCCGTGCCGTCATCAATGCCCGGCGCGCCAAGGGCCGCAAGCGCCTGGCTGTCTGACGCCCGCGCCTGTCCCCCGCCCCCGGGCGCGCCCTGACCCGGTCCACCATGGTCGGCCGCCTCGTCCACAAAGCCGATTTCGAACGTGTGCTCGCGACGCCGTCGCGCACGCGGAGTGCTCACTTCGCTCTTCACCATCTGGCCAGTGGCCCGCTGAGCCGAAAGCGGCCTGCCTCAGAGGCACATTCCAGCGAGTTGTCCACAGGGCCTGCACCGGCATGTCCCCAAACTGTGGATGACTTGCCGGCCAAGGTCTGGTTGGGCTGTGTGGTGCCCAAGCGCCACGCCCGCCGTGCCGTGACGCGCAACCTGCTCAAGCGCCAGATGCGCGGCGCCTTTCACCGCCATGCCGCAGCGCTGCCGCGCGGGCTGTGGCTGCTGCGCTTGCGGGCGCCGTTTCCGGCCACGGAATTCGTTTCGGCGCGCTCGGCGGCCCTGGCCGCCGCAGCGCACGACGAGCTCGACCGACTGCTGGCGCGAGCCGCGGCTTGAGGCTCTGGTGCCCCTGCCATGATCGACACCCTGGTCCGTCTGCCGCAGCAAGCGCTGATCCTGCTGGTGCGCGGCTACCGCCTGCTGCTGCGGCCGTGGATCGGCAACAGCTGCCGCTTCGAGCCGACATGTTCGGTCTACACCATCGAAGCCCTGCAGCGGCACGGCGCCTGGCGCGGCAGTGCGCTGGGCGGCTGGCGTCTGTTGCGCTGCCAGCCCTGGTGCGACGGCGGCTGCGACCCCGTGCCCGAGAAGTTTCCGCATCCCGCGGCCGGGCTGTTTGCCCGCCTGGGCCTGCACGCCGGCCCCGAACCGCATCCGACCCCTGACCCTACGGCGGCCGACCCCCGCCCGCCGACCCGGAATCTGCCATGACCGATATGCGCCGCACCCTGCTGTGGGTGGTGTTCACGATGTCGCTCGTCCTGCTGTGGGACGCCTGGAGCAAGCACACCGGCCAGCCGTCGCTTTTCGGTGGTTCGCCGCGACCGGTGGCGAGTGCCGGGGCCGACCCGGCGGCGCCGACGGCGGTGACGGCCGCCGTGCCCGCTCCGGCGGCGGTGCCCACGCCGGCAGGCGCCACGCCGGTAGCCGCGTTGCCGACCCCGGCGTCGGCCACGCCGGCCGGGGACCTTGTCACCGTGACCACCGACGTCGTCAAGGCCACCTTCAGCAACCAGGGCGGTTCGCTGGTGCAGTTGGAGCTGCTGGGCTACCGCGACCATGCCGAACGCAGCCGCAACGTGATGCTGCTCGAGCAGAGTGCCAAGCGCCTGTATGTGGCGCAAAGCGGGCTCATCACCGGGCAGGCGGGTGTCGCACTGCCCAACCACCTGACGCCGATGAACGTGGCGGCGGGCGAGCGCACGCTGGCCCCCGGGGCGCAGGAGCTCTCGGTGCGCTTCGAGACGGCGGGCGCCGACGGCAACAAGCTGGCCAAGACCTACACCTTCAAGCGCGGCGAGTACACCATCGGGGTCAAGCACGAGTTCAGCAACGACACAGCGGCGCCCGTCGCGCCGCAGCTCTACCTGCAGCTGGCGCGCGACGGCAACCCGCCCGAAGGCGAGTCGAGCTTCTACTTCACCTTCACCGGCCCGGCGATCTACACCGAGGCCAGCAAGTTCCAGAAGATCGACTTCAAGGACATCGCCAAGGGCAGCGCCGGCCACGCGAAAGAGGGCAGCGACGGCTGGGTGGCCATGGTGCAGCACTACTTTGCCTCGGCCTGGCTGGCGCCGGTGGCCGGGCCGCGCGAGTTCCGCACCGCCAAGGTGGCGGAGAACCACTACACGGTGGCCATGGTGCTGCCGCTCGGCACGGTGGCTCCGGGCGCCACGGCGACCCACGACGCGACGCTGTTTGCCGGCCCGCAGGAGGAAAACAAGCTCGCCGCACTGGCGCCGGGGCTGGATCTGGTCAAGGACTACGGCTGGTTCACGGTGCTGTCCAAGCCGCTGTTCTGGCTGCTCGACAAACTGCACGGCTATATCGGCAACTGGGGCTGGGCCATCGTGGCGCTGGTCGTGCTGCTCAAGATCGCGTTCTACTGGCTCAACGCCAGCGCCTACCGCAGCATGGCCAAGATGAAGGCCGTGGCGCCCAAGGTGACCGAGCTGCGCGAGCGCTTCAAGGACAAGCCGCAGCAGATGCAGCAGGAGATGATGCGCATCTACCGCGAGGAAAAGGTCAACCCGCTGGGCGGGTGCCTGCCCATCGTGGTGCAGATGCCGTTCTTCATCGCGCTGTACTGGGTGCTGCTGAGCAGCGTGGAAATGCGCAACGCGCCGTGGATCGGCTGGATCACCGACCTGTCGGCCAGGGACCCGTGGTTCATCCTGCCGGTGCTGATGACGCTGTCGTCGCTGTTCCAGGTCTGGCTGAACCCGAGGCCGCCCGATCCCATGCAGGCCAAGCTGATGTGGTTCATGCCGCTGGCCTTCGGCATCATGTTCTTCTTCTTCCCGGCCGGGCTGGTACTGTACTGGTTGACGAACAACATCCTGTCGATCGCGCAGCAGTGGTTCATCAACAAGCAACTCGGGGTGCTGGGCAAATAGCGGCTGCGCTGCGCAAGAGGTCACGCCGACGACCGGGTCGCCCCCTGGACGGGGGGTTGAATGCGGCGCCTGAAGTGCCGACGATGCAGGCATGCGGGCGACCCGGCTTTCACCAAGCCGGCTCAGGAGGTCCAGGCGCAAAGCCCCTCGGGGTGACGCACCGCTCCACCCGCGCCACACCGGCCCTGGGCGGCAGTGGCGCGTCAGAATCAGCACGAGATGCGCGCCGCTCCCCCCGCCCCCGCCCCCGAGCCCCTGTCCGGCCGTCACCGTGACCCCATCGTGGCCGTGGCCACGGCGCCCGGCCGCGGCGCGGTGGGCATCGTGCGTGCCTCGGGGCACGACCTCTCGGCGCTGATCGACGCCGTCTGCGCGCGCGCGCTGGTGCCGCGGCAGGCCACGCTGCTGCCCTTCATCGGCAGCGACGGACAGCCGCTCGACCGCGGCCTGGTGATCCACTTTCCGGCGCCACACTCCTACACCGGCGAAGACGTGCTCGAACTGCAGGCGCACGGCGGCCCGGTGCTGCTGCAGTTGCTGCTGGCGCGCTGCCTGGAGGCCCAGCCCGGGCTGCGGCTGGCCACCCCGGGCGAGTTCACCGAGCGTGCCTTTCTCAACGACAAGCTCGACCTCGCGCAGGCCGAGGCCGTGGCCGACCTCATCGACGCCAGCACCGAGGCCGCGGCGCGTTCGGCGGCGAGGTCGCTGACGGGGGCGTTTTCGGCCGAGGTGGCGCAGCTGGCGGCGTGCATCGTGGACCTGCGCATGCTGGTCGAGGCGACGCTGGACTTCCCCGAAGAGGAGATCGACTTCCTCGAAAGGGCCGGCGCACGGGCCCGGCTCGACGCCATCGAAGCGACACTAGAGCAAGCACTCACACGCGCACAACAAGGCGCTCTGCTGCGCGAGGGGCTGCGCGTGGTCATCGCCGGCCAACCCAACGTGGGCAAGAGTTCGCTGCTCAACGCGCTGGCCGGGGCGGAGTTGGCCATCGTCACGCCGATCCCCGGCACCACGCGCGACCGTGTCAGCGAGACGATCCAGATCGAAGGCGTGCCGCTGCACGTGATCGACACCGCCGGCCTGCGCAGCGACGCCGCGGACGAGGTGGAACGTATCGGCATCGGCCGCAGCTGGGAGGCCATCGTCGCGGCCGACGCGGTGCTGTTCCTGCACGACCTCGGCCACCTCGGTGAGCCTGAAGCCGTGGCGGCCGATGCGGCCATTGCCGCCCGCTTGCCGGCGGGCGTGCCGGTGCTGGACGTCTACAACAAGGCCGACCTGCCCGGGGCGGCGGAACACGCAGCGGCGGGCGGGCTGGCCGAGCGGGCGTCGGGCGCCGGCGGCCCGACGCCGGCTCGGGGCCTGCTGATCTCGGCGCGCACCGGCCTCGGCCTCGACGCCCTGCGCCAGGCGTTGCTGCAGCAGGCCGGCTGGCAAGCGGCCCCCGAGGGCCTGTTCATCGCGCGCACGCGCCATGTGCAGGCGCTGCGGCGCACGTTGGCGCATGTGCACGCTGCGCAGCAGCACGCCGCGGCGCGCGATGCCGCGCTGGAGCTGCTGGCCGAAGAACTGCGACTGGCGCACCGGGAACTGGGCGAGATTACCGGCGAGTTCAGCACCGAGGACTTGCTGGGCGAGATCTTCGGGCGGTTTTGTATCGGCAAGTAGGTGGGGACGGTCACTTCGTCAATACTCCGGCGGCATCCCGTGAAGGCCCATACCTGCCCATGTCATCCGACCTCGTCGCCATCGAAAACCGCCTCTGGGCCACCGCCGACCAACTCTGGGCCAACACCGGCCTGAAGCCGGCGGAGTTCTCCACCCCGGTGCTGGGGCTGATCTTCCTGCGCTACGCCGACAAGCGCTTCTCCGACTGCGCCCTCATCCTCAACGCCAAGGGCATCCCGCCCGACGAGCGCGAGCCGATGGACTATCAGGCCGAGGGCGTGCTCTACCTGCCCGACGCGGCCCGGTTCGGCAATCTGCTCACGCTGACCGAAGGCGCCAACCTGGGCAAGGCCATCGCCACCGCGATGTCGCTGGTGGAAGAGCACAACCTCGAGCTGAAGGGCGTGCTGCCGCGCGGCTACAACCTGCTGCCCAACGCCACGCTGGTGGAACTGCTGCGCCTGCTGGCGCCGCTGGACCTGGAGGGCGACGCCTTCGGCAAGGTGTATGAATACTTCCTTGGCAACTTTGCGCTGAAGGAGGGGCAGAAGGGCGGCGTCTTCTACACGCCCACCAGCATCGTGCGGCTGATCGTCGAGATTCTGCAGCCCTTCCACGGCCGCATCTTCGACCCCGCCTGCGGCTCGGGCGGCATGTTCGTGCAGTCGGCCGCCTTCGTGCAGCGCCACCAGAAGAACGCCACCCGCGAGCTCACCGTGTTCGGCACCGAGAAGGCCAGCGACACCGTCAAGCTGGCCAAGATGAACCTGGCGGTGCACGGCTTGTCGGGCGACGTGCGCGAGGCGAACACCTACTACGAAGACCCGCACAAGGCGCTGGGCCGCTTCGACTTCGTGATGGCCAACCCGCCGTTCAACGTCTCCGGCGTGGACAAGGACCGACTGAAGGACGACCCGCGCTTCGCGCTGGGCCTGCCGACCACGGACAACGCCAACTACCTGTAGATTCAGCTCTTCGCGGCCAGCCTCAACGAGAGCGGGCGCGCCGGCTTCGTGATGGCCAACTCCGCCGGCGACGCGCGCGGCAGCGAGCTGGAGATCCGCAAGAAGTTGATCCGGAGCGGCGCGGTGGACGTGATCGTCAGCATCGGCTCCAATTTTTTCTACACCGTCACGCTGCCCTGCACGCTGTGGTTCTTCGACCGCGCAAAGGCGCGCGGGCCGCGCAGGGACAAGGTGCTGTTCGTGGATGCGCGGCCGTTCTTCAAGCAGGTGAGTCGAGCGATTCGCGAGTTCGCACCGGAGCAACTGGAGTTCCTCGCCAATGTCGTGCGGTTCTACCGGGGCGAGGCACCAGAGTTGGATGCCGGCAGCGAGACCATGTTGACCCAGCACTTTCTGGGCGGGGGCTATGCCGACTTGGCGGGGCTCTGCAAGGCGGCGACGCTAGTTGAAATCGAGGCGCAGGGTTGGAGCCTGAATCCGGGGCGTTACGTTGGCGTCGGCGCGCGTGCAGCGGATGGCTTTGACTTCGCCGAACGGCTGGAGGAGCTGAACGAAGAGTTGGGGTCCCTCAACCTTGAGGCGCAGGCGCTAGAGCAGCAAATCGCCACCAACGTTACCGAACTCCTGAGCGCGGCATAGGACAGCGATGTTCGACGAGGCCGTGCTTGGTGAGGTGCTGGACTTCTACAACGGAAAGGCGATCAAGCCTGGGGTGACGGCCGGTATCCGGCGTATGGATCAAACGGGATCATTGGTGGCTGCGACGACCACCGCTACGAGGACGGAATCATCATCGGTCGCGTAGGAGCCTACTGCGGCTCGGTGGCGTACTGCAAAGGTAAGTTCTGGGCGTCGGACAACACGATCGTTGCCAAGCCGAGGCACAAGGGCGGCAGCACACGATTCTTCGCGTACATGCTGTTGGCAATGAACCTGAATCGGCACGCTGGTGGCGCAGCGCGGCCACTTGTTACGCAGTCAACGCTCAAGGCCGTTCCGGCGACCGTTCCCGACCCGACCACGCAGAAGCGCATCGCCTCGATCCTCTCCGCCTACGACGACCTGATCGAGAACAACACGCGGCGCATCGCGATCCTGGAGGAGATGGCCCGGCGCATTTACGAGGAGTGGTTCGTCCGCTTTCGGTTCCCCGGCCACGATGGCGTGCGAATGGCCGAGTCCGAGTTGGGGTTGGTGCCGGAGGGCTGGAGCCACACGCCACTCGGGATGCTTGTCGGCCACCACATCGGTGGCGGCTGGGGCCAGGAGGCGGCCACCGAGGAGTTTTCGGTGCCGGCCTACGTGATTCGCGGAACGGATATTCCGGATGTGCGATTGGGCAGTCTGGGTCGCTCGCCCCTCCGCTTCCACACCCCTTCAAACTTCCGAAGCCGGCGACTTCAGTCGGGCGACATCGTGTTCGAGGTTTCCGGTGGCAGCAAAGACCAGCCTGTCGGCCGCGCGGTCATGGTGGGTGACGCCTTGCTATCGCGCGCCGACGCGCCAGTTATCTGCGCGAGCTTCTGTCGCCTTGTCCGGGCAGACCCGAACCAGATACTCCCCGAGCTGCTGCGCTTCCACTTCGACCACATCTATGCCAGCCGCGAGATCATGCAGTATCAGACGCAATCGACAGGCATTACCAACTTCAGGTTCACTGTGTTCCTGGAGAAGGAGATGGTGCTTAAGCCGCCTGCCGACGTCCAAAGCCGGTTCTCCGGAGTCGCGAGGCCCATGCTGCAACTCGCGGAGTTTCTGGGCATCAAGAACAGCATCTTGCGGACGACCCGTGACTTTCTTCTGCCCAAGCTGATCTCCGGCGAACTGGACGTGTCCGCCCTGCCCGAACCCGAGGCCACCCTCGCATGACATACCGGCCCCGCGCCCTGAACGTCTCGTCGTGCCGCCGGGCGCCGCGCCGCATCGTGGCCTCAACCCGCGGCGAACAACTCGCGCAGCGCCGCCGCGGTTTCCGGCAGGCCGCAGCGTTCGAGAAAGCCGATGAACTGCTCCGCCGTGTTCGGCGGCTGCTTCCAGGCGGCCAGCATCGCCTGCACGCGGGCGCGCACGGTGGCCGGGTTCAGGTCGATCAGGTGGCGCAGGAAGACATCCGGGTGTTGCGCGCCAATCTCGAAGGCGGCCAGTTCCGACGCCGGGAAGTCCTTCTCGTTGAAGGTGACGATGACCTGCGCTTTGGCGCGGATGGCTACAGCCAGCACATGGCGGTCGTCGGGGTCGGGCAGCGTCAGCGCCGGGATCAGCCGCTGGTAGCCGGCAACACAGGCATCGGGCAACGCGGCATCCATCGCGGCGCGTCGCCGCTCCAGCATCGCCGGGGCGATGTCGGGCCGGGCGGCCTGCACCGAGCGCATCCACTCGGCGTGGATGTCGGCGCTCCAGGGCGGGCGGAACAGGCGCGCCTCGGCCAGCTCCAGCAGCAGGCTGGTCAGCGGGTAGCTGTGCAGCACGTTGGCGTCCAGCACCGCCGTGAAGTGGCTCATGCCGGCCCCAAGCTACAAACCCAGCTCCTGGTCGATGCGGGCCAGCTCGTCCAGCGCGGCGCGGCGCCGGGCGCGGTCTTGTTCGTCGAAGCGCACCAGGTCTTCGAAGGCGATGCGGCGGCGCGTGCCCACCTTTCGCGCCGGCAGCTTGTTCTGCTCGATCAGGCCGACGACGTAGGGGCGCGAGACGTTGAGGTAGTCAGCGGCTTCCTGGGTGGTGAGTTCGGCGCGCTGCGGCAGCAGCGTGACGGCGCGGCCCTGGCCGAGCTGCGTGAGCACATCGACGAATAGGCGCAGGGCGCCCGGCGGGATGGCGATCATCTCGTGCCGGTTGTCGTCGGTGACGAGCCGCAGCGGCAGGGCATCGTCGGTCAGCATGCGCGCCAGCTGCCGGCTGGCCTCGCGCGCCTGGGTGATTTCGTCTTCGGTGGGCAGCTGCGGTGGGCGGCGGTTTGCGGTGGCCATGTTTTCGGCTCCGGATATTGGATTCGGAATCTAGCACGCGAACGAAGCGAGCGAAACGAACGAAATCAACAATCGCAGATTCTTTGTGGTTCTTCACGCCATGCCCGCCGGTTCACCATGAGGAGTGTGCTCTCCGCTGGCGGCCAGCCTGCTGGCATCGCTGCTGCGTGGCGGCTGTTGCCGGCGGGATTGGATAGGCTGGCGGCCGAGGCCGGGGCTTAGCCGAGGATCTATCCAATCCGAGGCAACGGAAGAACATCAAGTGATTGATTCAAAAGCGATTTCTGTTGGATAGGGGAGGCGATTGCGCAGCAATTCCAGCCAGGGCGCCAAGCATCTCGCGCGCGAGGTCTCCGCCGGCTACGGCGAACTCGCGCTCGTCGAGATGCCGGCGATCGACCTGCTGACTTCGCTGGGCTGGAGCTTCAAGAACCTGTACGCCGAGACCTTCGGCGAACTGGGCAGCGAGGGGCGCGAGAGCGAGTCCCAGCCCGACTTTGTCAAAATCTCGCCCTCTTTCGGTCCTTGCCCTCTGCAACCCCTTGTCTGCATTGGATTTCGGTGGCGCGGCGAAATGTAGTGCCATAATATTTTCGTTGGCATGCTCCAAAGTATTGCTTTTCGTGCACCATCCCGTGCAT
The DNA here is from genome assembly GCA_030680415.1 of Rubrivivax sp. Taxonomy (GTDB): domain Bacteria; phylum Pseudomonadota; class Gammaproteobacteria; order Burkholderiales; family Burkholderiaceae_C; genus Rubrivivax. The sequence goes on along the minus strand of JAUXVE010000072.1, from coordinate 68 downwards.
GTTCATTCGCCGCACCCAGACCCGCAGTCGCATCTCTGGCGAGCCCTACGTCACTTACCGCTTGGTGC
>JAUXVE010000066.1 GCA_030680415.1 Rubrivivax sp. | reverse complement strand
CGGGCGCGGCGGCAGCGACACTTCGGCGGTGGCGGTGGCGGCGGCGCTGAAGGCCGACGAATGCCTGATCTACACCGACGTCGACGGCGTCTACACCACCGATCCGCGCATCGTGCCCGAGGCGCGCCGGCTGCACACCATCAGCTTCGAAGAGATGCTGGAGATGGCCAGCCTGGGCTCCAAGGTGTTGCAGACGCGTTCGGTTGAATTCGCCGGCAAGTACCGCGTGCCGCTGCGCGTGCTGTCGAGCTTCACGTCCTGGGACATCCCGATCGACGAAGAAGCGCGCTCCGGAACACTGATCACTTTCGAGGAAGACGAAAAGATGGAACAAGCCGTGGTGGCCGGCATCGCGTTCAGTCGCGACGAGGCCAAGATCAGCGTCATCGGCGTGCCCGACAGGCCCGGCATCGCGCACCAGATCCTGGGGCCGGTGGCCGACGCCAACATCGATGTCGACGTCATCATCCAGAACGTCTCGCACGACGGACGCACCGACTTCTCCTTTACCGTGCCGCGCAACGACTACGCGCGCACGATGGATGTGCTGAAGACCCAGGTGCAACCGGTGATCGGTGCCGCCGAGCTGCGCGGCGACCCGAAGATCTGCAAGGTCTCGATCGTCGGCATCGGCATGCGCAGCCACGTCGGGGTGGCGAGCAAGATGTTCCGCACGCTCAGTGAAGAGGGCATCAACATCCAGATGATCACTACCAGCGAGATCAAGACCAGCGTCGTCATCGACGAGAAGTACATGGAGCTCGCGGTGCGGGCGCTGCACAAGGCCTTCGATCTGGATCAGCCTGCGGCAGACGAGAGCTGAACACCGGCTAGAATCACCGTTCTTCGCCGGAGTCGTGACCGAGTGGCCGAAGGTGCTCCCCTGCTAAGGGAGTATGCGCCAAAAGCGCATCGAGGGTTCGAATCCCTCCGACTCCGCCAGATACTCCCTCCCCAAGGTGCACGAACGGTGCAGCAGGGTGCAGGTAGAGAAGTCCTAAGTCATTGATTTGACTGCCGTTTCTACCTGAACGTCACTCCCTAACGTGCACCGAAGGGGCGCAAGCGTGCATCATGCTCGCGGCGCTTTCTGGGGGACTGGCTGGGGGACTGGGACGTGACAGACGCCACCAGTCCCCCGCAACGGAGGGCGAAAAGTGGCGAGAAAGATGACGACAGCGCGACTGCGCCTGCTGACCGCGCGGGAGGTTCACAAGGCCGGCGACGGCGACCATGCGGACGGCGGCAACCTCCTGTTGCGGGTCCGCGGCGACTCCGCCTCGTGGGTGTTCCGGTACACCGCGCCCAGCGGCAAGCGGCGCGAAATGGGTCTAGGCGTCGTGCACCGCGGCAGCCTGGCTCAGGCCGGCGACAGTCTCACCGCCGCGAGGGATGCGGCGCACAAGGCACGCGAGCTGCTGCGCAGCGGCATGGATCCGCTGGCCGAGCGCGATCGGCACCGCCAGTCAGCCGCAGCGGCGGAGACCGAGCGCAAGACCGTGAAGGCCAAGGACCGCTTGACCCTGGCCCGCGCAGCCCGGGACTACCACGAGCGGGTGATCGAACCCAGTCGGACGACGAAACACGCGGCGCAGTGGATCAGCTCACTGGAGAACCACATTCCCCCCGAGCTGTGGAAGGCGCCGATCTCCAGCATCACGGCCCCTGCGTTGCTGGCGGCGCTGGAGGGCATCAAGCCGCTCGAACGAGCCCGCAACCTCACGGCGGCCGACGCGGTGCCCGAGACCGTGCGACGTATCCGCCAGCGGCTGGAATCGGTCTTCGAGGATGCCCAGTTTCACGGTCACGTCACCGCCAATCCAGCCGCCGCGATCCGCCGCAAGATGCGCGAGGCCGAGCCCGGCAAGAAGGCTAGGAAGACCCGCAACGTGTCCGGCGAGCGCATGAAGGCCGGCGTGCCGCATCTGGTGCACCTGAGCCCGCGCGCCGTCGAGATCCTGCGCGGCCAGCTCGGCCAGGATGCGCTGTACGTGTTCCCGGGCACGATGCCGGGCGCCGAGGGCAAGCCGCGACCGCAGTCCAATATGGCCATGCTCGCAGCGCTGGACCGACTGAGTGTGCGCGACAAGACCACGGTGCACGGTCTCTGCCGCGCCACGTTTTCGACTTGGGCCTACGAAACCGCCGCCGCCCGCGGCGACGTTATCGAGGCGTGCCTGGCTCACAATGAAGCCGACAAGATCAAGCGCGCATACAACCGCGCCGAGTTCGCTGACGAGCGCGCGGCGCTGCTGCGCAAGTGGGCGACGTATCTGGACGGAGCGCAGGTCATCGAGTTCAAGGGGAAGGCGGCATGATGAACAACACGCTGACCGTGGAACTGGCGCAGACCTTCGACCATCGGCCGCTGGCCATCGTTGACGGGCTGCCGGGCGACTACGCCGAACTTACCCCAGCACGACTGCGCGCACTGGCCGCTGCGCTGGAACGTATCGCTGCCGACGCCGAGTCCCGGCCGCTGGTGCGCCGCAGCGGCAAGCCGATGCCGGCCGAGCAGCGGGTCTATCCGCTGCAGGACAACCGTTGACAGTGCATTGCCATGCATTACACTGCCATGCGACGCATAGCACGATGATACGCAGCTTCCGCCACAAGGGCCTGGCCCGGTTCTTCAGCAAGAGCGACCACCGCGGCATCCCGGCGCAGTTCGCGCCGCGTCTTGCACGCCTGCTGGATCGTTTGGACGCCAGCGTGACGGCCCAGGACATGGACCTGCCGGGCTACCGCTGGCATCCGCTCAAGGGCGACCGGACTGGCGAATTCGCTGTCACTGTCTCGGGCAACTGGCGTCTGACCTTCGCCTTCGACGGCGAGGATGCCGTCAACGTCGATCTTGAGGACTACCACTGAGGGGCAACGATGAAGTCTCTGCGCGACCCGAACCGCCGCCCGACGCATCCCGGCGCCGTGCTGCTGCACGACCTGCTGCCGGCGCTTGGCATCACCCAGGTTCGCCTGGCCGAGCTGCTGGGCGTGAGCCGGCTGACGATCTCGCAACTGCTGCACGAGCACCGGTCGCTGTCGCCCGACATGGCGCTGCGCCTGGAGAAGTTGACCGGTACCTCGGCGGAAAGCTGGCTGCGGATGCAGGAAGCGCGAGACCTGTGGGAGGCTCGACAGCAGCCGGAGAGGTTCGCGGGGATCCGGCGCGTTGAGCCGATACCTGCCTGACCGAACACCGCGCCCGGCCCGGCATGCTGGCCACCGAGGCCGCTGCGGATCAGCGACACGGAGGGCCGGCAGCTGGTGAGACAGCAGCCGACCCTGACCACAACGTGCAACCCAAGTAGAAGCACATCATGGCGGGGAACAACTTGCCATAAGACGTAATTCGGTACCACAATACCGCAATAGTGGCGAGCACCCCCGTCAAGCGCTTCGGCAACCGGTCACAGCCCGCTCCACTGCCTGCCGAACGACCCGCAAAGTGAAGACGATGCCGATGAACACGGTCGCCCATCGCTGGCTGATGACCGCAGTCAACACACCTGCCGCCGGCCGTGGGCGCCGAGCGGGCGATGGCCGCCTTCATCGAACGCCGCACACCCGCATGGGAGCACCGTTGACATGAGCACCGACACACCGGATGGCCCCGAAGTCCTGCGCCTCGTGGCGCGCTGCGAAGCGCCGTTCGAGGACCTGCACCTCAACGCCGTGACGGCCGTCTCGCACCCCGACTCGATCTATGCCGGCGCCATCGGCGCGGCGCTGTGGGGCGCGTTCCGCCACGGCAAACTGCGCCAGCTCGAGACCGCCGCCACGGTCTGAGCCCGTCCCACCTTTGACACAACCTTCTCAGGAGCAACCCACGATGGCCCTGCTGATCAACGACGACTGCACCGCTTGCGACGCCTGCAAGCCGGTGTGCCCCAACGAAGCCATCGCCGTCGGCGACCCGATCTACGTCATCGACGCCCTGCGCTGCACCGAGTGTGTCGGCGCCGAGGACGAGCCGCAGTGCATGCTGGTGTGCCCGGCCGATTGCATCGTCCCGAACCCGGACTTCGCCGAAAGTCCGGCCGAGTTGATGGCCAAGTACGAGAGCCTGCACGGCTGAGCGGCAGCCCCTGATCTGCTGCGACGCTGAGCTGCCGCTACGCGGGCGGGAGCGCTGCGCCGCGACCCAGTTCGATCTCGTCGCGGTGACCGAATCCCTGGCTGTTGTCGACGAAGTACAGCCGCCGGGGTTGCAGGCGATACCAGCGCACGCGGGCCAGTGCTGCGGCGATCGCGGCCGGGATCGCGCCTGCGCGTTCGAGGAACGGAAACTTCTGCCCGTAGAGCCGCTGCGCGCGCGCCTGCGATTCGCCCTGCAGCTGCGTCACCTGTCCCTCCAGCTGGATGCCCTGAACCTGCGTCCAGTCGCTGCAATCGTCCTGGATCGTCGCCGCGCAGCGCGGGTCCTGCGCCAGATGGCGGCAGTGGCGGCTGGTGGGCGCAGACAGGAAGAGCAGTTCCGGACCCTCGTTGGCGTAGAACACGGCGGCGGCCCAGGGACCCTCGGCGCCCTGGCTGGCCAAGGTCATGACGTGATGCTGCTGCAGATACTGCGCCACCCGGAGCGGCAGCTTCGGCAACATCAGTCGCCGCCGTCGGGGGTGGCCGACTCGAGCACGCCGCCGGCGCCCGCGTCGGCTTCGTGCACGCGCTTGAGTCGATACGCGAGCTGCGGCCGGGTCAGGCCGAGCATGCGAGCTGCAGCGGAGAGGTTGCCGCGTGCCTTGTCCACTGCGGTTTCGATCAGCATGACCTCGACCTGGTCGAGGGTCATCACGCCGTTGAACACCGCATCGCACAACTGGTCGCCGGGTTCCCAGCGGTGCCCGTCCAGCCCCCCGCGGGTGTCGATGCCGAATTCCTGCGCCGGCTCGGCGCCCAGGGCCGAGAACAGCTGGCTCGCCTCGATGCGGCTGCCGCCGGGGGCGAGGATGACGCCGCGTTCGACCATGTTCTGCAACTCGCGGATGTTGCCCGGCCACGGGTAGGTCAGCAACGCGCGCTTGGCCTTGTCGGTGAAGCCGCGCAGCTTCTTGGCATGCACGGCGCTGTACTTCTCGAGGAAGTGCTTGGCCAGCACGGAGATGTCCTGCTTGCGCTCGCGCAACGGCGGGATCTCGACCTGGTAGGCGTTGAGCCGGTAGTAGAGGTCCGAGCGAAAGCGCCCTTCCTTGACACGCTGGCGCAAATCGTCGTTGGTCGCCGCGATGATCCTGACGTTGACCCGGCGCGTCTTCTCGGAACCCAGGCGTTCGACCTCGCCCTCCTGCAGCACGCGCAAGAGCTTGGTCTGCGCCGGCAGCGGCAGCTCGCCGATCTCGTCGAGGAACAGGCTGCCGCCGTCGGCGCGCTCGAAGCGCCCGGGGCGCGCGACCAAGGCCCCGGTGTAGGCGCCCTTGTCGACACCGAACAGCTCGGACTCGACGAGTTCGTTCGGGATCGCCGCGCAATTCACCGCGACGAAGGCACGCTCGCGGCGCGGTCCCAGGTCGTGCAGTGAGCGCGCGAACATCTCCTTGCCGACCCCGGTCTCGCCGAGCAAGAGGACCGTGATCTGGCTGCCGGCCGCGCGCTTGAGCAGTTCGTAGGCCGCGACGAAGCCCGGTGAGGTGCCGATCATGTCGCCGGGCCGCTTGTCCTGATCGGCAATCGTCGAGCGCAACTGCACCACCTGGGTTTGCAGTTCGATGAGCTGGTCGGCGATCGACTCGGGCCGGAAGTAGCGGGTGTGCTGCGCCGCGTCGTCCCACTCCTCGACCGGTTTGCCGATGATGCGGCAGTTGTTGTGCCCCATGCCGACGCATTCGACTTCCTTGTACAGGATCGGCCGGCCCATGAACGCCGAGGTGTAGCCGCAGGCGTAGCCGATCTGGGTCCAGCACACGGGCTCGGAATGGATGCCGTAGTGGTGCCGGTGCCATTGCCCTTCCCAGGAGTTCTCCCACAGGAATTCGCCGTAGAACCTGGCGCCGGCGCGGTCGAGTTCGAGCTTGACCGGCGTCACGCGCACGATGCCTTCGAGCGTGTGCAACTGCGGCCCGGTCATGAACGCTTCGAGGTCACTGCAGTCTTCGGCACGCGTGCGCGCGAGTTCGGCGTCGCGCAAACCCGAGGCGTAACCCATGCGGGTGAGCAGGCCGCGGGCGCGGTCCATGCCGAGCGAGTCGATCAGTTCCTTGCGCAACAGCGCCTGCGCCTCGGCATGCACCAGCAGCATGCGGTGCTCGTGCAGCCAGATCTGCCCGGTTTCGGGACAGAAGTGCACACGGGCGCGCAGGTCGTCGCTGGCGGCGCGCGAAATGCTGTGCAGTTTGGCCATCGATGGACTGTCGTCACGAGGGATTCGCTTCTAGGCCCGGACGCTGGGGGCCGCCTTGATGTGGGTCAAGGCTTTCTGCGAACAGCCCTTGTGGTGCGACGGCCCGGCGGCCGCGCCGCAGTTCACCAAATGGTCAGTTCGCACCATGCGAGGCGCCCAATCTCACCAAGTGATCAAGCGCCGATGGCGCCGCGCCGCCCCTCAACGCCTGCACCGGGCCGCCCTGCGCGCGGATTCGTCGCCCGTGCCTGCACGGGCAACTCGACCCCTGCGCGTGCGCCGTCGGCAAGGCGCGCAGGCGGCGTGGCACGGCCTATGCAATGGAATCGCAACGACCGGCAGGTCGCGCCAACGTTGCGCTGCCCTGCGGCGCCAGCCACCGACGAGTCCAGGAGACATGACATGAAATTTCCGGTTCCGCACGACGTGAAGGCCAAGACGATCCCCGGCACCGAAGGCTGGGAGCGGATGTATCCATACCAATACCAGTTCGTCACCGACGATGCGGTGCGCCAGCAGTACGAGAAGGACACGTTCTGGTTCTACGACGGGCTGCACTATCCGGAGCCGCTTTATCCCTTCGACACCATCTGGGACGAGGCCTGGTTCCTGGCGCTGTCGCAGTTCAACAACCGCATTTTCATGGTGCCACCGGTGCGCGGCGTCGACCACCGCATCATCAACGGCTACGTCTACATCTCGCCGGTGCCGGTCAAGGACGGCGCCGAGATCGGCGCCCGGGTGCCGCACTTCATGGAGCGCGCCGGCCACTACTACAAGAACTGGGACGCGCTCGAAGCCAGGTGGAAGGTCAAGATGGAGGCCACCATCCGCGAGCTCGAGGCGCTGCAGATCCCGCGCCTGGCCGAGATGGAGGACATCTCGGTGGTGACCGACGCACTGGGCGAATCCAAGGGCTACCACCTGCTGAAGAACTACGACGACCTGATCAACCTCGGCATCAAGTGCTGGCAGTACCACTTCGAGTTCCTGAACCTCGGCTACGCCGCTTACGTGTTCTTCCTCGACTTCGCCCAGAAGCTATTCCCCAACATCCCGGCGCAGCGGGTGACGCAGATGATCTCGGGCATCGACGTCATCATGTACCAGCCCGACGAGGAGCTCAAGAAGCTCGCGCGCCGGGCGATCGAACTCGGCGTCGACGAGGTCGTGGCCTTCAGCCCGCGCTTCGCGGTGGTCGAGGAGGCGCTGAAGAAGCTGCCCAAGGGCATGGACTGGCTGAGCTCGCTGAGCCTGGCCCGCGAACCCTGGTTCAACATCTCCACCGGCACCGGCTGGTTCCACCACGACCGCTCGTGGAACGACCAGATGGATGTGCCGCTGTCGGGCATCCAGACCTACATCGGCAAGTTGAAGTCCGGCGCCTCGATCGACCGCCCGACCGAGAAGGTGCGCGCCGAGCGCGACCGCATCACTGCCGAGTACCGCGCGCTGATCGAAAAGCCCGAGGACCTGGCGCAGTTCGACGAGCTGCTGGGCTGCGCCAAGACCGTGTTCCCGTACGTCGAGAACCACCTCTTCTACGTCGAACACTGGTTCCACTCCGTGTTCTGGAACAAGATGCGCGAGGTCGGCGCGATCATGCAGGAGCACGGCGTCATCGCCGATGTCGAGGACATCTGGCTGCTGCGCCGCGACGAGATCAAGTCGGCCTTGTGGGACATCGTCACCGCCTGGGCCACCGGTGTCACGCCGCGCGGCACGCAGACCTGGCCGGCCGAGATCGAGTGGCGCAAGGGCGTGATGGCGAAGTTCAAGGAGTGGAGCCCGCCGCCAGCCATCGGCACCGCCCCCGAGGTGATTCAAGAGCCTTTCACCATCGTGCTCTGGGGCGTGACCAACAAGTCGCTCGCCGACTGGGCTTCGGTGCAGGAGGTGGCCGACCCCGACACCATCACCGAACTGAAGGGCTTTGCCGGCAGCCCCGGCATCGCCGAAGGCAAGGCCAGGGTGTGCCGCACGGTCGGCGAAGTGGGTGAACTGCTCGAAGGCGAGATCCTGGTGGCGCCGACGACCTCGCCGTCGTGGGCACCGGCCTTCGCCAAGATCGGCGCCTGCATCACCGACGTTGGCGGCGTGATGAGCCACGCGGCGATCGTCTGCCGCGAATACGGCATGCCCGCGGTGGTGGGCACCGGGCATGCGACGAAGATCATCAGGACCGGCATGATGATCCGCGTCGACGGTTCGACCGGCGCCGTCACCATCACGCGCTGAGGTGGCCACCGTGGATGCCGTGGCGCAGGCCGTGGGCCGGGCGCCGGCGGAGGGCGCGAGCGCGCGGCCGCCGGTGGTCTGCTGGTTCCAGGACTGCCGCAAGGATTCGGTGCCGCTGGTCGGCGGCAAGTGTGCGTCGCTGGGCGAGTTGATCAACGCCGGCGTGCGCGTACCGCCCGGCTTCGCGCTGACCACCGAAGGCTACCGCCGCTTTGTCGCCGAGGCCGGCATTGCGCAGCAAGTCCGTGCCGTGCTCGATGGCGTCGACATGAACGACCTGGGCGCGCTGGAGGCGGCCAGCGTGCGCATCCGCGAGCTGATCGAAGCGTACGAGTTCTCCGAGGAGATCGAGGACCAGGTCGCCGAGTGCTACCGCAAGCTGTCGGTGCGCTGCGGCATGCCGGCGACACCGGTGGCCGTGCGCTCGAGCGCCACCGCCGAGGATCTGGTCGACGCCAGCTTTGCCGGCCAGCAGGACACCTACCTGTGGATACGCGGCATCGACGAGGTGCTGCACCACATGCGCCGTTGCATCTCGAGCCTGTACACGGGCCGAGCGATCGCGTATCGCGCCAACAAGGGCTTCGACGACGAGCGGCTGGCCATCAGCGTGGGCGTGCAGAAGATGGCCAACGCCTATACCGCGGGCGTGATGTTCACGATCCATCCCGCCAGCGGCGACCGCTCGGTGATCGTCATCGATTCGAACTTCGGCTTCGGCGAATCGGTGGTCGCGGGCGAGGTCACGCCGGACCACTTCGTCGTCAACAAGGTGACGCTGGACATCATCGACCGCACGATTTCGCAGAAGCTGGTCTGCTATACGGTCGATCCGAAAGCCCAGGCCGCGCGCGCGATAGAGGTGCCGTTCGAGCGCCAGCGCGTGCAGTCGCTGATCGACGACGAGGTCACCGAACTGGCGTGGATGGGCAAGCAGATCGAGAAGCACTACGGCCGCCCGATGGACATCGAGTGGGCGGTCGACAAGGACCTGCCCGCGGGCGGCAACATCTACATCCTGCAGGCGCGCCCCGAGACCGTGTGGAGCGCGCGCAGCCAGGCCCCGGCCACCCGGTCGCCCGGCTCGGCGATGGACTACATCCTCGCGGCCATGCTGGCCGGCAAGAAGGTCGGCTGAGCGCCCCTCTCCCACCCTTCACGAACCCCCCACCGAAACGGAGCGAACATGAATGCACGCCACGACATCCGGCCCATCGACGACCTGCGCAGCTACATCGCGGCACTCGAGGCCAGCGGGCAACTGCACCGCGTGAAGACCGAGGTCGACTGGAAGTTCGAGCTCTGCCACGTCTCGAAGGTCAACGAGGAACAGAAGGGCCCGGCGCTGCTGTACGAGAACGTCAAGGGCTACGACATCCCGGTCTTCACCAGCGCCTTCACCACCGCGCAGCGGCTGGCGATCGCGCTCGAGCAGGACCCCTCGCTGTCGATGAGCCAGCTGTCGAAGAAGTGGATGGAGCTGACCACCAAGCAGATGGTCAAGCCGGTGCATGTGGACAACCCGCCGGTGATGGAGAACCAGATCACCGGCGCCGACATCGACATCGAGAAATTCCCCTCGCCTTGGTTCTATCCGGACGACGGCGGCCGCTTCTTCGTCACCTCCGGCTTCCTGGTCACGCAAGACCCCGACACCGGCTGGACGAACCTGGGCACCTACCGCTCGCAGGTGCTCGCCAGGGACATCCTGGGCTCGCAGATCATCAAGGGCAAGCATGGCGACATGCACATGAAGAAATACCAGGAGCGCGGCGAGCTGATGCCCGCGGCGGCTGTCGTCGGCTGCGACCCGGTGCTGTTCCTGGCCGCCTCGACGCTGGTCAGCGCGCAGGTCGACGAATACGACATCGCCGGCTCGCTGCGCGGCCGGCCGGTGCCGGTGTTCAAGTCCGAGGTCACCGGCCTGACGCTGCCGGCCAACGCCGAGATCATCGCCGAGGGTTTCATCGACCCCAACGAGCTGATGGACGAAGGGCCGTTCGGCGAGTACACGGGTTACTACTCCGGCAACAAGGGCAAGGACTATCCGAAGCCGGTGCTGCGCATCAAGCGCATCCTGCATCGCAACAAGCCGGTGATGTGGTCGACGACGGTGGGCAAGCCGATCAACGACATCCACATGATCCAGTCGCTCAACCGCACCGCCACGCTGTGGCACGACCTCGAGACGATGAAGGTGCCGGGCATCCAGAGCGTCTACATCCCGCCCGAGGCCTGCGGCCGCTTCTGGGTCGTGGTCTCGGTCAAGCAGATGTACCCGGGGCACTCGAACCACGTCGGCAACGCCGTCATCGCCAGCACCACCGGGCACTACGGCGTCAAGGGCGTGATCACGGTCGACCACGACATCGAGGCCGACGACTGGGACCGCATCTGGTGGGCGCTGGCCACGCGCTTCGACCCCAAGCGCTCGGCGCAGATCATCGACCGCGGCCGCTCGACGCCGCTCGACCCCGGGCTGCCGATCGAGGCGCGCGAGATCACCAGCCGCATCATCCTCGACGCCTGCACGCCGTTCGAGTGGAAGAACAAGCCGAGCGAGATCTTCATGGACCGCGCCGTGCTGCAGAAGGTGTCGGATCGCTGGAGCGAGTACGGCTTTGCCGGCGCCAGCCCGGTGGCCGGCATGATCAACCGGCTGACGCGGCCCGAAGCCAAGAAGGCCAAGTGACGCGAACCCGGTGGCGGTCGGCATGAGAAAAGGCATCGTCATCGTCTGTAACCTGGACACGCGCGGCGAAGACATCGCCTTCGTCAAGGACCTCATCGCCGGGCGCGGGCACGAGCCGATCCTGCTCGACTTCAGCATGGAAGAGCCACCGCCGTTCCCGGGCGACATCCGCACCGAGGACGTGGCGGCGCGCGGCGGCCTGCCGATCGAGGTGGTGCGCGAGAAGTACCGCAGCGACCGCGACACCGCCACGCGCAACCAGATCCGCGGCGCGGCGGCCATCGTCGCCGAGCTGGTGCAGGCGGGCCGGGTACACGGCATCATCGGCATCGGCGGCGGCACCGCGACACTGGTGGCCACGTCGATCATGAAGACGCTGCCCTTCGGCTTGCCGAAGCTGATGGCCTCGCCGATGGCCGCGCACCCGGCCTACATCGACCAGTACGTCGGCACGCGCGACATCACGATGCACCACACGGTGCTCGACATCGTCAAGATGAACCCGCTGCTGAAGGCGCAGATCGTCAACGCGGTGGGCGCCATCTGCGGCATGGTCGAGATGACGCTGGGCATCGACTTCCGCTTCGACCAGCCCTGCGTGGCGATCTCGTCCTTCGGCTTCGGCGAGATGGCGGTGCAGGCCGCCATTGGCATGCTCGAGCAGGCGGGCTTCACGCCGATCGTCTGCCATGCCCAGGGCAAGGGCGACAAGGCGATGGAGGAGATGATCCGCGACGGCGCCTTCCAGGGCGTGGTCGACATCTGCATCGGCGGCGTCATGGAGCACCTGTTCAAGGGCAACCGCGACCCGGGGCCGGACCGGCTGAAGGCGGCGGCCGCCGCCGGCATCCCGACCGTGCTGGCGCCCTGCGGGCTGGACATCCTGTCCTACGGCGGCCGCGCCGATATGCTGGACAAGACGAAGGACCGCGTGCAGTACGTGCAGGACGCACTTCGGGTGCAGGTGCGCACCACTGCCGACGAACTGCGCCAGGCCGCCGACGTCATTGCCGAGCGGCTCAACGCGGCGCGCGGCGAGTGGAGCTTCCTCGTGCCGCTGCAGGGCTGGTCGTCGCTCGACCGCGCCGGCCGCCCGATCCACGACCCGCAGGCCAACGCCGCTTTCGTCGCGCGCCTGAAGGAGCGCATCGACGATCGGGCCCGCATCAAGGAATTCGACCTTCACTTGTACACACCCGAGTTCGCACGCGTCGCCGTCGACGAGTTCGTGCGTCTGTATCGCCTGTCGCGGGCCTTGGGCTGAAAGGAGCCGGCGATGATCGTGCGCACCTGGATGCAGACCGATCCGTTGACGATCGCGAGCGACACGCTGGTCTCCGAGGCCAAGCGCATCCTCAGCGAGAACAACCTGCATGCCTTGCCGGTGGTCGACGACGGTCGGCTTCGCGGCCTCGTCACACGCGCCAACCTGTTGCGCATGGGCCACTTCGTGCTGCGCACGCAGGACAGCGACGAGTTCAACTACTTCGTCACCCGGCTGCGGGTTCGCGACGTCATGGTGCGCAACCCGGGCACGGTTCAGGCCGGCGACACCATCGAATACTGCCTGCGCAAGGGTCGGGAACTCGGCGTCGCGCAGTTCCCGGTGCTCGAGGGCGATCGGGTCGTCGGCGTGATCTCGGCCAACGAGATCTTCCAGATCGCGGCGCATTGCCTGGGCGCCTGGCAGCGCTGCAGCGGCATCACCACCGGGCCCGTCAGGCTCGGAGCCGGCGTCATCGGGCGCATCGCCGAAGTGGCCGAGGGCGCCGGCGCCGTCCTGCAGGCGATCTACCCGATGCTGGGCCGCCACGACGCGGAGATCGACAACGACCTCGTCGAGCACAAGATCATCGTCCGTTTCCACGCTGCCGACGTGCTCGAGGTCGCCGCGGCGCTGGCGGCGGCCGGGATTCCGGTCATCGAGTCGGTCGATGCGCAGCAGCCCGCGCTCGCCACCTGAACCCCATGCCCGTGCACAGGATCCACTCATGACCTTGCCCCTGATCGTGGCCATCACCGGCGCCACCGGCGTCATCTACGGCGTCGAACTGCTGCGCGTGCTCAAGAGCCTGGGCCAGCCGACGCACCTGATCCTCAGCGAGGCGGCCGGCATGAACCTGACGATCGAGACCGACGACACGCTGGAAGAGGTGCGTGCGCTGGCCGACATCGTCTACAGCAACAAGGACATCGGCGCCGCGGTGGCGAGCGGATCGTTCCGCACACGCGGCATGATCGTCGCGCCCTGCACGGTGAAGACGCTGTCGGCGATCGCCAATTCGTTCACCTACAACCTGGTCGTGCGTGCCGCCGACGTACAGCTCAAGGAGGGGCGCAAGCTGGTGCTGCTGGTGCGCGAGACACCGCTGCACAGGGGACACCTGGAGTTGATGACACGCGCGGCCGACTGTGGCGCGGTGCTGCTGCCGCCGATGCCCGCGTTCTACCACCGGCCACGCACGATCATGGACCTCATTCACCAGACCCTGGGCAAGGCGCTCGACCAGGTCGGCATCGAGCACGACCTGTTCCAGCGCTGGACCGGCCACGGCGCCGACACGAAGGAGCCGCGACGAACGCCGAGATAGGCGCGAGCACGGCGGCCGGGACCGTGATCTACGCGATCGGTGACATCCATGGCCCCTTCGACTTGCTGCAGGCCCTTCTGGTCTCGATCGAAGCCGACGCGGCGCGGCGGCCGGCGCGCCAGCGGCGCCTGGTCTATCTGGGCGACTACGTGAGCCGGGGCGCCGACTCCAGGCGCGTCGTCGAGACGATGGTTGCCGCCCCGCCACCGGGCTTTACCCGCATCACGCTGCGCGGCAACCATGAGGACCTCTGGCTGCGCTTTCTCGACGGCGACCTCGATGCCGGCCGCCATTGGTTCGACTACGACGGTCTCGACACGCTGGCCGACTACGGCGTCGACGTCGCCGGCCGCCGTCGACGCGAGAACGCAACTGTTGCTGCCCTGCGCGACGCTTTCGACGCGGTGCTGCCGTCGGCGCACCTCAGTTTCCTGCGCTCGACCGACTATTGCCACCATTGCGGCGACTACTTCTTTGTCCACGCCGGGGTCCGACCGGGGGTGCCACTCGAACGGCAGGCCGCGCACGACCTGATGTGGATCCGCGCGCCGTTCCTCGAGTCGACGCTCGATCACGGCGCGGTCGTCGTGCATGGGCACAGCATCTCCGAACGGCCACAACTGCGCCCGAATCGCATCGGCATCGACACCGGGGCCCACCGCAGCGGCGTGCTGACCTGCCTCGTCCTCGACGGCACGAGCCGGCACTTCCTGCACACGGGATGAGCGCCGTGCACGGACCCCATACCCAAGTCGGTTCGGCGCAGGCCGATGTCGAATGTCCTTGAAGCAAATCAAGGCAAGTGCAGGTCCGCCCCGCACCATGCGCGACGGCCCTGATTGGGTGGACCGTTGACTTCAACCGCAATCCGAAGGAGCACACATGAGCGACACGATCAAGTACATGCTCGACGAGGGGCAGCTGCCGAAGACCTGGTACAACATCCAGGCCGACCTGCCGAAACCGGCACCGGCCGTGTTGCACCCGGGCACGCACCAGCCCATCGGTCCCGGCGATCTGGCACCGCTGTTTCCGATGGAACTGATCATGCAGGAGGTGTCGACCGAGCGCGAGATCGACATCCCCGAGCCGGTGCGCCAGGTCTATCGGCAATGGCGGCCGTCGCCCCTGTACCGGGCGCGCCGGCTCGAGGCGGCGTTGCAGACGCCGGCCAAGATCTACTACAAATACGAGGGCGTGTCGCCGTCGGGCAGCCACAAGCCCAACACCGCGATCCCGCAGGCCTTCTACAACCGCGAGGCCGGCATCAAGCGCCTGGTCACCGAGACCGGCGCCGGGCAATGGGGCTCGTCGCTGGCTTTCGCCGGCTGCGTGTTCGGGCTCGAAGTCGAGGTCTTCATGGTGCGTGTGTCGTACAACCAGAAGCCGTACCGCCGCGCACTGATGGAGACCTATGGCGCGCGCTGCGTGGCTTCACCGTCCAGCGAGACGCAGTCGGGCCGCGCGATCCTCGCGCAACGCGCCGATCACCCGGGCAGCCTGGGCATCGCAATCTCCGAAGCGGTCGAGATCGCGGCCCAGCGCGACGACACCAAGTACGCGCTGGGCAGCGTACTGAACCACGTGTTGATGCACCAGACGATCATCGGCCAGGAAGCCATGGTCCAGATGGAGATGGCCGGCGATTTTCCCGACGTGATCGTCGGCTGCACCGGCGGCGGTTCGAACTTCGCCGGCATCGTATTTCCGTTCCTGGGCGCGCAACTGCGTGGCGGCAAGAAGGTGCGCATCGTCGCCGTCGAGCCGGCCGCGTGCCCGAGCCTGACGCGCGGCAAGTACGCCTACGACTTCGGCGACACCGCGCACCTGACGCCGCTGACCAAGATGCACACGCTGGGTTCGACCTTCACGCCACCGGGCTTCCATGCCGGTGGCCTGCGCTACCACGGCATGGCGCCGCTGGTCAGCCATCTTTCGAACCTGGGGCTGATCGAGGCCACGGCCTACCATCAGATCGCCTGCTTCGACGCCGGCGTGCAGTTCGCACGCGCCGAAGGCATCGTTCCCGCACCCGAGGCCAACCACGCCGTCAAGGGGGCGATCGTCGAGGCGATCCGCTGCCGCGAGGAAGGCCAGTCGCGCACGATCCTGTTCAACCTGTGCGGCCACGGTCACTTCGACATGCAGGCCTACATCGACTACTTCGACGGCAAGCTGCAGGATCTCAGCTACGACGAGGCCGAACTGGCGATGGCGCTGGCCGGCTTGCCGTCGGTGGCGGAAACGGCTTAGCAGGCCGTCGGGCCTGGCCGGCGATCGACGGCGCCGGTCAGGCGCGCGGCAGGCTGGGTGCGACGAGCACGGCGCCGAAGCGCACCAGGTAGACGACGAAGGCCGCAGCCCACAGCAGTGCGGCCAGCGTCATCGCCCAGGGACCCAGGCCGTGCACGGTGGTGGCCAAGCGCAGCGCCGCGGCGATGAACATCGCGACCGCAGCGGCGCGCATCGGCGCCGGCGCCGCGAGCGCGCGCCCGGTGTGACGCAGCGACACCCGTGTCATCAGACCGAGCATCATCATGCCCAGCGCACCGACCGTGAAGGCGTGCAGCCAGGCGGCCTGCGGTACCGGGCTGCCGAGGTCGGCCGCGGCCTTGAGCATGAGCGCGATCAGCAGCCATGCGAAGCCCAGGTGCATGGCCGGCAGCAGCGGCTGGTCGGCGACGCGCCAGCCGCGCCAGCGCGCCACGCGCACGCCATGCACCAGCGCGCAGGCAGCGGCCAGCGCCCCGGTGGCGGTGGCTGGTGCGCCAGCCAGGTCGGCCACCGCCAGCCCAAGCAGCAGCAGCAAGGCCAGCGCCTCCAGCGGCATCAGGAAACGCGCCTGCTCGCCGCGCCCGAGTTCGCGCAGCGCATTGCCGGTGAAGATCGGTGTCAGCAGACCGCCCTTGAGCGTGAACAGCACCACCAGCGTCCAGACCGCGGCGTGCAGTGCCCGCTGCGCGAGCGGCACGTCGCCGGCCAGCACCGCTGCGTGGTAGCTCAGGTTGGCCGCCACGAGCGCGAGCAGGATCGGCAACAGCAAGCGGTACAGCCGGTTCGGCACCCGCCACAGTGCCGGCGCCAGAACGGCGGCCAGCAGCGGCCACAGCAGCAGGTCGGCCAGCGCCACCGCCAGTGGCGGCAGCCAGGGTGCGGCCCAGAAGGCGATGCGCCCGAGCAGCCAGGCCGCAGTCAGCCAGGCCAGCGGCGGGCCGCGGAGTTCGGGCATGCCGGCCCAGCTCGGCAAGGCCGTCAGCAGGGTGCCGACGACGATGGCGGTGGCGAAGCCGAACAGCATTTCGTGCCCATGCCACAGCGCGGGCCCGAGCGACCCGGCGAGGTCGACGATGCCGAGGAAGGCGCCGATGCCACCGACGGCGAGCAGCGGCGCGTACAGCGCACCCAGCAGGTAGAAGGGGCGGAAGCCGCTCGCCAGCAGGGGGGCCGCCGCGGCCCGCCGCCAGCTGCGCGTCATGCGGGCCGGGCCGCGGCCATGGCCGCCCGCGGCTGTGGCGCGTCGGCCTCGTAGGCCGCCAGCAACGCGGCCAGACGCTCGCGCGCGGCCTGTGCCTGGCCTTGCTTGACCGGGCCGAAGCCACGGATGCGCGCCGGTAGTTCGGCGATCGCCACCGCCGCGTCCAGCCGTCCGGCGTCGAGCCGGCGCAGCAGGCGTTCGACGCTGGTCTCGTACTCGGCGGCCAGCGCACGTTCGAGACGGCGCTCGGCGCCCCACCCGAAGGGGTCGCATGGCGTGCCGCGCAGCCACTTGCCATGCGCCAGCAGCCGCATCGCAGGCCCTATCCAGGGCCCGAAGGTCTGCTTGCGTGGCTCGCCAGCGACCGCTGCGCGTTGCCACGGCAGCGCCAGATGGAACCGAACCCGGGACTCGCCTTCGAAGGTGGCGGCCAGCGTGGCAGCGAACGCGGGGTCGCCGAACAGGCGAGCGACCTCGTACTCGTCCTTGTACGCGAACAGGCGGTGGGCCTGCCGCGCCACGGCCTGGGCCAAGCGCTCGCTGCCAGGCACGGCCTGCTGTTCGGCGCGGCGCACACGCTCGACCAGAGCGCCGTAGTGGCGCGCGAGCGCCTCGCCCTGATAGGCCACCAGATCGGCACGCCGGCGCGCGACGACCTCGTCGAGGTCGCGCGACAGCCGGCGCGACGGCGGCAGCGCCTCGGCAGCAGCGGCCTGGCCCGCCACGCGCGAGGGGTCGACGGCAGCGTGCCGGCCCCAGGCAAAGGCGTGCCGATTGTCGGCCGCGGCGACGCCATGGAGCTCGACCGCGCGCATCAGCGCCGCGTGCCCGACCGGCACCCAGCCACGTTGCCAGGCATAGCCGAGCATGAACATGTTGGTCGCGATCGAGTGGCCGACCAGCAGCGAGGCGAGCCGCGTCGCATCGATCTCGTCGGCGGCAGCCACCGTGTCGCGCAGCAGTGCCAGCGTGGCATCACCCGGGAACGTCTGCTCGGGGTGGCGAACGAATGCGCCCGTGATGGCCTGCGCCGTGTTGACGACGGCGCGCGTGCGGTCGCGCCGCAGGCGTTGCAGGGTATCGGCTGCCGCTGCCACCAGCAGGTCGCAGCCCAGCAGCAGGTCGGCGTGCACGATGCGCGGCGCGTGCAGCGCATCGGGCGCAGCGGCGATGCGCACATGCGTCAGCACCGCGCCGCCCTTTTGCGCCAGCCCGGTCTGGTCGAGCACGGTGACCCCCTTGCCCTCCAGGTGCGCGGCCATGCCGAGCAGCGCCCCGAGCGTCACGACACCGGTGCCGCCGACACCGGCGATGAGCAGGGAATACGGTTCCTCGAGTGCCGGCAGCACCGGCTCGGGGAGAGCCTCGTCGCCCACCGGCAGCCCCTGCGCGCGCCTGGGTACGGCCCCTTCGACGGTGACCAGGGCCGGGCAGCAGCCCTCGAGGCAGCTCAGGTCGAGGTTGCAGGTGTAGAGGTCGATCGCACGCTTGGGCCCGAATTCGGTGGTCACCGGCACCACCGACAGGCAGTTGGACTTGACGCTGCAGTCGCCGCAGCCTTCGCACACGGCCTCGTTGATGAAGACATGACGCGTCGGCGCCGGCAAGTCGCCGCGCTTGCGCCGGCGCCGTGCTGCGGTGGCACAGCCCTGGTCGTAGACCAGCACGGTGACACCGGGCAGGCTGCGCAGCTCGCGCTGCACCGCGTCGAGCTGTTCGCGCGGCAAGACCTGGACGCCAGGGGCGAAGTCGGCAGCCGGCGGGTACTTGGCCGGGTCATCGGCGAGCACGACGATGCGCCCGACACCCTCGGCGTCGATCTGGCGCGTGAGCTGCGGCACGGTCAGCGAACCGTCCACCGGCTGGCCGCCGGTCATCGCGACGGCGTCGTTGTAGAGCAGCTTGTAGGTGATGTTGACGCCGGCCGCCACCGCAGCACGGATCGCCAGCAGCCCGGAGTGGAAGTAGGTGCCGTCGCCCATGTTGGCAAACACATGCGGGGCGCCGGCATGCTCGGCCATGCCGATCCAGGTGGTGCCTTCACCGCCCATCTGGCTGATCGTCAGCGTGTTGCGCTCCATCGTCACCGCCATCAGGTGGCAGCCGACACCGCCGAACGCGCACGAGCCCGCGGGCACCAGCGTCGAGCGGTTGTGCGGGCAGCCCGAGCAGAAGTACGGTGTGCGCTGCAGTGGCGAGCGTGCCGGCGCGGCGGTGCGGCCCGCCAGCGCGTCGGCACGCTCGATCCAGTGGCCTGCGGCATCCAGACGCGCCAGACGCGCAGCGACCGCGCGCGCGACGAGCACCGGCGTCAACTCGCCGGTGGGCGGCAGCAGCCATTGGTGCGGCGGTGCCGGCCATTCACCGGTCTCGTCGAACTTGCCCAGGACACGCGGGCGCACGTCATCGCGCCAGTTGTAGAGCATCTCCTTGAGCTGGTACTCGATGATCTGGCGTTTCTCCTCGACGACCAGGATCTCTTCGAGCCCGGTGGCGAAGCGGCGCGCGCCGTCGGCCTCGAGCGGCCAGGGCATGCCGACCTTGTAGACGCGCAGGCCCAGGCGCGCGGCCGCCGCCGCGTCGATGCCGAGATCGTGCAAGGCCTGGCGCAAGTCCAGCCAGGCCTTGCCGCAGGCCACCAGCCCCAGGCGCGCGCGCGGGCTGTCGTAGACCACCCGATCCAGGCCGTTGGCGCGCGCGTAGGCAGCGGCGGCGTAGATCTTGTAGGCCTGCATCCGGTGTTCCTGCGCCAGTACCGGATCGGGCCAGCGGATGTGCAGGCCGTCGGCGGGCAGTTCGAAGTCATCGGGGGTGTGGACCCGAACGCGCGTGGTGTCGATCTCCACCGTGGCCGAACTCTCGACGACGTCGGCGCTGAGCTTGAGCGCCACCCAGCAGCCGGTGTAGCGCGACATGGCCCAGCCGTGCAAGCCGAAGTCGAGGATGTCCTGCACCCCGGCCGGCGCCAGCACCGGGATCGCACAGGCCGAGAAGATGTGCTCGCTCTGATGCGCCACCGCCGAGGAACGGGCGGCGTGGTCGTCCCCGGCCACCACCAGCACACCGCCGGCGGCCGACGTGCCGGCGTAATTGGCGTGCTTGAAGACGTCGCCGCAACGGTCCACGCCGGGCCCCTTGCCGTACCACATGGCGAAGATGCCGTCACGCCTGGCGCCCGGCAGCAGGTGCAGTTGCTGCGTGCCCCAGATCGCGGTGGCGGCGAGGTCCTCGTTGACGCCGGGCCGAAAGCGCACGTCGTGTGCGGACAGAAAGCGTTCGGCCTCGTGCAACGCGGTGTCCAGACCACCCAGCGGCGAGCCGCGGTAGCCTGAGACATAGCCGGCGGTGTGCAGCCCCGCGGCACGGTCGCGCTGGCGCTGCAGCATCGGCAGCCGCGCCAGCGCCTGCACGCCGGTGAGGAAGACGCGGCCGCGTTCAAGAACGTACTTGTCGTCGAGGGCGACGTTGGCCAGACTCATCTCGCTCTCACCGGGTTATCGTTCGCGCCGTGCAGGCGCTGCCTGCCTGCCGTGCGGCGTAGGGAGCTTGGATGCCGGACCCCACCGTTCACCGCGCCTTCGCTGGCCTGCGCGATGGCCAGGTTCACTTCGCCGCATGCGGCCCGCCGCAAGGGCAAGCCGTGCTGCTGCTGCACCAGACGCCGCGCAGCTGGGCCGAGTACGCCGCGGTGCTGCCTATCCTCGGCGCGCGCTATCGCGCCATCGCCATGGACACCGCAGGCTTCGGTGATTCGTTCGTGCCGCGCTGGCCGCCGAGCATCGAGCGCTGGGCAGCGGTGGCGGTCGAACTGCTCGACGCGCTGGGCATCGCGCGCGCCCATGTCGTTGGGCACCACACCGGCGGCGTGATCGCGGTCGAGTTGGCCGCCGCGTACCCCGGGCGTGTCGATCGCCTCGTGCTGTCGTCGACCCCCTTCACGGACGCGGCATTCCGTCGCGAGCGCGCGGCCCGACCGCCCATCGACGAGGTGGCCACGCAGGCCGATGGCAGCCACCTGGCGCAGCTGTGGCAACGGCGCCAGCCGTTCTACCCGCAGCAGCGGCCTGAATTGCTGGCGGCCTTCGTGCTCGATGCCTTGAAGGCCGGTGGCCGGGCCGAAGACGGTCACCGTGCCGTTGCCCGCTATCGCATGGAAGACCGCATCGCGCGCGTCAGGCAGCCGGTGCTGGTGCTTCGAGCCGGTGCCGACCCGTTCGCATCGCCGCACGCCCAAGCGCTGTGCGCACAGTTGCCCCAGGCCACCCGGCACGACATCCCGCACGGCATGGTGCCGCTGCCGGATCAACTGCCCGAGGAGTTCGCCGCTGCCGTGCTGGCGTTCATCGACGCGGCGCGCTGACCACCACGGCGGCAGCTGCGGTTTCAGGCGGCGGCAGCGCGTCATGGTCGTTACCCCGTGGCGCTGAAGTCGGCGTCTCGCTTGGCCAGAAAGGCGGCTATGCCTTCATGCGCCGCGGCGGTGCAGGCGACGACGCCGAACGCGCGATAGCCGATCTCGAGCGCCTGCTCCAGCGTCGGCGACGACGCCGCGTCGCGCACCGCGCCGGCGATCAATCCCACCACGGTCGGACTGAGTGCGCGACCCTCGGCCGTGCGCGCCTCACCGGGCTCGAAGGGCGGCAGCGTCTGTGCGCCATCGGGGATGCGCCCCACGCGCCCCTGCAGCGCGTGCACGCGTGCCACGGCCTGGCGGATCAGCGCATCGAAGTCCTCGGCCAATTCGTCGACGATGCCCAGACCATGGGCCTGGGCGGCGTCGACGCGTTCGGCGCGTGTCAGCATGCCGTAGAAGACCGCGGCCGCCGCCGGCCAGCGGCGGAATGGCACCACCATCGCACCGATGGCCGGCAGGATGCCGAGTGTGACTTCGGGCATTTGCAGCCACGCGCTGCGCTGCGCCACCAGGGCGTGGCAGCGCATCGCCAGCTCCAGGCCACCGCCGAGCGCCATGCCGTTCAGCGCGGCGACCACCGGCTTGGTGCTGCGGTCCAGATGCACCAGCAGCCGCGAGCAGTCGCGCGCATATTGCGCCGCCGCCTCGGCGTTGCCCAGCAGCGACGGAAAGCGGCCGATGTCGCCGCCGGCACAGAAGGCCTTGGTGCCGTAGCCGACGATGACGAAACCGGCGACGGCCGCGTCGTCCTCGTGCCGGCGCAGCAGCGCGAGGATCTCGTCGGTCATCTCGTCGTGCAACGCGTTCAGCGCCTCGGGCCGGCGCAGCGTGATCACGAGCACGTCGTCGATGCGGTCGACCAGCACGTGGCGCTCGGCCGGCAGGTAGGTGGCCAGGGCACGCTGCGCCACCGGCATGCCGGGCCGATCATGTCCGAATCGTTCGAGCAGACGGGCGACCTCGGCCTCGCCCAGCCCGCGCATCAGCTCGATCGGCCCCTGCTTGAAGCCGAGCGCCGTGCGGCAGCCCAGGTCGAGGTCGGCCGCGCCGCCGATGCCGCGGTCCAGGATGTCCACCGTTTGCGACAGCAGCACGCCGAGCAGACGGTCACGGATGCGTGCCCGCGTCGGGGCCGGCACTT
Source organism: Rubrivivax sp. (assembly GCA_030680415.1). Taxonomy (GTDB): domain Bacteria; phylum Pseudomonadota; class Gammaproteobacteria; order Burkholderiales; family Burkholderiaceae_C; genus Rubrivivax. The sequence goes on along the minus strand of JAUXVE010000066.1, from coordinate 75,123 downwards.
CGGCGGGCCGGTTGGGGGCGCCGGTGAGCCAGCGCTCGACCGAGCGGAAGATGGCGGCCGGCCGGTAGTGCTCGCCTTCCTCGTCGGCTTGCAGCGTGTTGGTCTCGATGATGATCGGGTTGCCGTGCGCCAGGTTGAGCACGAAGAACGGCCCGGCGTGCACGAACTCGCCGGCGACGCTGTCGATCGCGGCCGCGGTGGCGTCGCCGAGCAGCAGGGCGGCCTCGTTGCACCAGTTGTCGAACACGCGGTCGAGCATGAAGCAGGGCGCGTCGGCCGTCACCAGCGGCAGCTTGCCGGTGGCGCAGAACAAGCGCCGCAACCAGGCGACGAGCGCGGGGTCGGCGCGCGGCCAGTCGATGACTTCCACCGCCGGGTTGCGCCAGGCGGGCGCGAAAAAGTGCGTCACGGTCGCGCGCTCGGGGTGGCGCAGGGCGGCGAAGATGCGCGCCGCCGGCAACGAGCTGGTGTTGGAGGTGATCACCGCGTCGCTGGCAACGCGCGCTTCGACCTCGGCAAAGATGCGGCGTTTGAGCGCCAGGTCCTCGGTCGCTGCCTCGAGCACCCAGTCGCAGTCGGCCAGCGTGCCGTAGTCGGTGCTGCCGTGCAGGCCCTGCGGCAGCTCTCGAGCGGCCGCGGCGGTGAGCTTGCCGCGCGCCAAGGCCTTGTCGGTGTACTCGCGCAACCGCGCCAGTGCGGCATCGATTGCCGCCTGGCGGATGTCGACCAGCGTCAGCTTCAGCCCCGGCAGCGCGCCCTTCAGGTAGTAGGCGATGTCGGGGCCGATCGTGCCCGCGCCGATGACGCCGATGTGACGCGGCTGCGGCCGTGTCGCGGGCTGCAGCAGGGGATTGGCGAAGCGGGTCGAGGTCAAGGCTGGCTCCCGGGATTCAATCGGCTTCGGCGTCGGCCGCGGCCGCGCGCCGCAACGCGCTCTTGTCGGTCTTGTTGACCAAGGTTTTGGGCAAAGCATCGGCAATTCGCAGGCGCGTCGGCACCTTGTACCTGGCGAGCTTGGCGCGGCAATGCGCCTGCAGCGCATCGACATCGGCCAGCGCGCCGGCACGCAGCACGACAAAGGCGACGAGCACCTCGCCGCGATAGGCGTCGGGCACGCCGACCACCGCCGCGTCCGCCACATCGGGGTGGCTGAACAGCAGGTCTTCGACTTCGCGCGGGTAGACGTTGTAGCCGCCGACGATGACCATGTCCTTCTTGCGGTCGCGGATGTACAGATAGCCATCGGCGTCGAATTCGCCGATGTCTCCGGTGTAGAGCCAGCCGTCGCGCAGCGCCAGCGCGGTCTCGTCGGGGCGGTTGCGGTAACCGCGCATGCATTGCGGGCCGCGGGCGCGGATCTCGCCGCGCTGCCCGGCTTGCAACACCGCGAGCCCGCTCTCGACATCGACGATCTCGATCTCGGTCAACGGCACCGCCACGCCCACCGAGCCCGGCCTGGCCGGGCGGCCGGCGGGGTTGAACGACAGCACCGGCCCGGCCTCCGTCAGGCCGTAGCCCTCGTAGACGGGGGCGCCGACGGCCTCGCGCCAGCGTTCGAGCGTGGCCGACGCGAGCGCCGACGCGCCCGAGTAGCAGGTGTGCACGCTGCGCCAATCGGTGCGGCCGAAATCAGGGTGCGCCATCAGCCCGACGAACACCGTCGGGCTGCCCGGAAACACGCCGATGCGCTCGCGCGGCACCACCGCGAGCACCTCGTCGGGCTGGTAGCGCGGCAGGATCACCAGCACGCCGCCGCAATAGGCAGCGAGGAACAGGCCCATGGCCATGCCGTAAGCGTGCGACAGCGGCATCATGCACAGGATGCGGTCGCCACGGTGGCTGGGCAGCAAGGCCTCGCGCTGCGCGACGTTGATCGCAATCGCCTGGTGGCTCAGATCCACGCCCTTGGCGCGGCCGGTGGTGCCACCGGTGTACTGCAGCAGGGCCAGTGACTGCGCGTCGGGCAGGGGCGGCAACCCGGCCTCGCCGGCGCGCCAGGTGTCGAGCCGCCGGGTGTGGTCGCCAACCACGATCACGTGCCGGACGCCGGCGCGCCGGGCGACCGGTTCGGCCATGCGCGCCGCCGCCTCGTCGACCACCAGCACGATCGGTGCGGCGTCCTCGAGGATCGGCCCGAGTTCATGCTCGGTGTACAGCGGGTTCAGCGGCACCTGCTGGGCGCCAGCGGCCAGGGCGGCGAACGCGGCCACACAGGCCTCGATCGAGTTGCCGACCAGCGTGGCGACGCGGCCGCCCCGCGCGCCCAGAGGCTCCAGCTCGCGCGCGAAGCCGGCAACGCAGGCGAGGTAGGTGGCGTAGTCGATGCGGCGCTCGCCACAGACCAGCGCCTCGCTGGCCGGTGCGTCGGCCGCCGCAGCCGCGAGCATCTCGACCACCGTCGGCCAGGTGCAAGGCAGCGCTCTGGTTGCGAGGTTCATGCCGTGCCGCCAAAGCCAAGGTAGGACTCGACCACGCGTGGGTTGCCGGCGAGTTCGGCCGAGGTGCCCACCAGCGCGACCTCGCCGGTCTCGAGCACATAGCCGCGGTCGGCGATCTGCAACGCGGCGCGCGCGTTCTGCTCCACCAGCAGGATCGCCACGCCGGTCTCGCGCAGCTCGCCGACGATATGCAGGATGTCGCGCACGATGCGCGGCGCCAGACCGAGGCTGGGTTCGTCGAGCATCAGCAGTCTGGGCTTGGCCATCAGCGCGCGTCCGATCGCCAGCATCTGGCGTTCGCCCCCCGACAAAGTGGCGGCGAGCTGGCGCCGGCGTTCCTGCAGGCGCGGGAAACGCGCGTAGATCGGAGCCAGATCCATGTCGGCGCCACGCTCGCCGCGGCGCACGCGATGGAACGCGCCCAGGCGCAGGTTGTCCTCGACGCAGAGCTCGCCGAACAGCTCGCGCCGCTCGGGCACCAGCGACACGCCAGCAGCCACACGCGCCTCGACCGGCATCGCGGCCACTTCGCCGCCGGCGTAGCGCACCGTTCCCCTGCTGGGCAGCAGGCCCATGAGCGCGGCCAGCAGCGTCGTCTTGCCGGCGCCGTTCGGGCCGATCACGGTGACGATGGAGCCCGCATCGACGTCCAGGTTCACGCCGTGCAGGGCCTCGACCCTGCCGTAGCGGACGACGAGGTCACGTACTTCGAGCAGACGCGTCATCGCGGGCACCCTTGTCGGGCTTGCCGTGCCGGACCGACGGCTGACCCTTCGTGCTGCGCAGCCCGGACTTCGCCCTTGGAGCGGCGCGGCGGACTCATGCGATGCCCCCGAGGTAGGCTTCGACCACCGCGGGGTCGCGCTGGATGTCCAGCGGCGGGCCCTCGGCCAGTTTCTCGCCGAAATCCATCACGACCAGGCGGTCGACGAGGCCCATCACGAATTCCATGTCGTGCTCGACGAGCAGGATGGTCAGCCCCTCGGCGCGCAGGCGCCGCAACAGCTCTGCCAGCGCGCGCTTTTCGCCGTAACGCAGCCCGGCGGCCGGCTCGTCCAGCAGCAGCAACAAGGGGTCGGCGGCCAGCGCGCGCGCGATCTCGACCACGCGCTGTTGGCCCAGCGGCAGGCTGCCCGCCGCGGCCATCATGTGCTCGGCCAGGCCCACGCGCTCGATCTGTCGCACCGCCTCGGCCAGCAGCTGGGCCTCTTCGTCGCGGTCGGTGCGCAGCATGGCCGCCACGCTGCCCTTGTGCCCGCGCAGGTGTGCGCCGAGCGCGACGTTGTCGAGCACGCTCATGCTCGAGACCAGATTGACATGCTGAAAGCTGCGCGCCAGCCCGCGCCGGGCGATCACACGCGAGGGCAGCCTGTCGATGCGCTGCCCGAGCAGATGGACCGTGCCGCCGTCGCCGGCCAGTGTGCCGCTCAGGAGATTGAACACGGTGGTCTTGCCAGCGCCGTTGGGGCCGATGAGGCCCAGAATCTCGCCCGCGTCGAGCGAGAACGACAGGTCCTTCACCGCAACCAGACCGCCGAAGCGCTTGTGCAGACCGGCCACCAGCAAGAGCGGCACGCCGGCGGCGGGGCGCTCGCGCGGCGGTGGCTCGGGTGCATCGGCCGGGCGCGTGCGGGCTGGGCGGGCGGGAAGCCAACGCGCAAGCGCGGGTGCGATGCCATTGCGCGTGCGATGCAACAACAGCAGCATGAGCACGCCGAAGACGATGATTTCGTAGTTGCCTGTGGTCTGGAACAGGATCGGCGTGAGGTCCTTCAGCCACTCCTTGAGCACGGTCATGATCGCCGCGCCGACCACTGCGCCCCAGACCTGGTTCGCGCCACCGATGACGGCCATGAACAGGTAGTCGATTCCGGCGTTGACGCCGAACGCATGCGGGCTGACGAAGCGCAGGTAGTGGGCATGCAGCCAGCCCGCGATGCCGGCGAGCACGGCGGCATAGACAAAGACGACGAGCTTGAGCGTCGAGGTGTCGACGCCGCAGCTTTCGGCCATGACACTGCGAAAACGCAGCGCCCGGATCGCGCGGCCGGGGCGCGAATCGAGCAGGTTGTGCGCTGCAAGCAGTGCGACCGCGGTGATGGTCCAGATCAGGAAGCAGGACTTGCGTCCGCTGTCGAAGGCCCAGCCTGCAATCGACACCGCGGGCACGTTGTCGATGCCGCTGTACTGGCCCAGCAGCGGCAGGTTGCCGAACAGGTAGTAGATCGCGATGCCCCAGGCGATCGTCGCGATCGACAGGTAGTGCCCGGACAGGCGCAGCGTGACGAGGCCGATCAGCAGCGCCGTGGCGGCGACGAGCGCAATACTGGCTGCGAGCGAAGCCCAGGGCGACCAGCCCAACAGAGTGGTCAGGCCTGCGGTGGCGTAGGCGGCCACGCCGACGAAGGCCTGCTGGCCGAACGAGACGATCCCGGCCACGCCGGTCATCACCACCAACCCAAGTACCACCAAGGTCGCCAGGCCGACGTAATTGAGCAGCGTGACGTAGAACTCCGGCAACAGCAATGGCGCGGCAGCCAGGCCGACGAGGCAGACTGCCAGCACGTGACGCGACCGGGTCATTCCTCTTCGTCCTCGACCACCGGATGGCGCGAGACCAGCGAGCGCCACAACAGCACCGGAATGATGAAGGTGAAGACGATGCTCTCCTTCAATGCGCTGGCCCAGTACGACGCAAAGGCCTCGATCAGACCCACCGCCAAGGCCCCGAGTGCGGCCAACGGGTAGCTGGCCATGCCGCCGAGGATGGCGCCGACGAAGCCCTTCAGGCCGATCATCAGCCCGGTGTCGTAGTAGATCGTCGTGAACGCCGAGATCAGCACGCCCGACAGCGCGCCGATCGCTGCGGCGAGCAGGAACGCCAGGCGTCCGGCCAGCGCGCCCGGGATGCCGACCAGCCGGGCGCCGATGCGGTTCAACGCCGTGGCGCGCAGCGCCTTGCCGTAAAGCGAGTGACCGAAGAACAGCCACAGCGCGGTCATGCAGACCACGCTCGTGCCGACGACCCACAGACTCTGTGCGCCGATGTGCAGGACACCGACGTCGAACTTCAGTTCGGAGATGGGATTCGAGCGCAAACCCTCGCCGCCGAAGATGACCAGGCCGAGGCCGGTGAGGACGTAGTGCGCAGCCATGGAAACAATGAACAGCACCAGCACCGACGCGTTGGCCAGCGGCTGGTAGGCGAGGCGGTACAGCATCGGCCCCAAGGGCACCACGATGGCCAGCGTCAAGGCCATCTGCAGCGCGAGGCCGAGCTGGCGCGGCGCGGCCCAGACGGCCAGCGCCACGATCGACAGCGGCAGGCCAAGGTGGAAGACCAGGATGCGCGGCAGCAGGAAAGGCTTCCTGGCGCGCAGCGCTGCCGCGGCTTCGATCGTCGCGACGAGCGCACCGCCGCCTGCCAGCAGGTAGACCGTGCCCGGCAACTGCCCCAGCTGCAGCGTGCCCAGGGTGAGGCCGGCGTAGGAAATGAAGTCACCCTGCGGCACGAAGATGATGCGCGTGACGGCGAACACCAGCAGCAGGGCCAGCGCCAGCAGCGCGTAGATCGCGCCGGTGGTGACACCGTCCTGGATCAGCCAGAGCGCGATGTCGCCGGTCATGGCGCGCGCATGGCGTCGGCCGCCTTGGAGCGCATCATCGCCGCCGCGCCTACTTCAACAGCCGCCATTCGCCATTGACCACCTGCACCAGTACGCGCGCGCGTTCGTCCAGCCCGTTGTGGTTGGCCGGACTCATGTTGTAGACACCGTGCGTGCCGACGACGTTCTTGATGTTCTCGAGCGCGTCGCGCAGGGCCGCCCGAAACTCCGGCGTGCCGGGCTTGGCCCGCTTCAATGCCACGCCGGCAGCGGCGTCGAGAACCAGCACGCCGTCGATGCTGTAGCCGGCAAACGCATTGCGGCTGCCGGCGCCGAACGCGGCCTCGTAGCGCTTCACGAAGTCCAGCGACACCGCCTTGGTCGGGAAGTCGGCAGGCAGTTCCTCGGCCACGATCAGTGCACCGGTCGGCGCGATCGCGCCTTCGACCGCCTTCTTGCCGGTCTGGATGAAGGGCAGGTTGACGGTGCCGTGGTTGTGGTAGATCTGCCCCTTGTAGCCTCGCTCGACGAGGGCGATGTGCGGCGTGGCGCCGGGCGAACCCGAGCCGCCGACGATGACCGCGTCGGGCGATCCGGCCATGACCTTCAGCACCTGCCCGGTGACGCTGGTGTCGGCGCGGCCGTAACGTTCGTTGCTCTGGACCTCGTAGCCGCCGGTGGGGGCCAGGGCGGTCACGGCGTTGTAGACCAGGTCGCCCCAGGTGTCGGAAAAGCCGATGAAGCCGACCTTCTTGACGCCCTTGCTCTTCATGTGCTGCGCCACCGCGCTCATCATGAGTTCGGTCGGCTGCGGCACGATGAAGGTCCAGTGCGCTCGCTCGGGTGCCAGCGGCGGCAGTGGCGTCAGCGAGATCATCGGCGTTTTCGACTCGGCTGCGACCTGTGCGATCGCCACCCCCGAGGGCACGCCGTTGGAGCCCATCAGCGCGTCGACCTTGTCCTCGCTGACGAACTTGCGGGCATTCTTCGCGGCGCCATCGGGTTTGGACTCGTCGTCCAGGATGATGTAGCGCACCGGCTCGCCGCCGAGCGTCTTCGGTACCAGCTGGAACGCGTTCTTGTAGGGGACACCCAACGACGATCCAGGCCCGGTGGTGCCCAGCGAGACCCCGATCGTGATCTCGGCTTGGGCGGCGCCGACGGCGAGGACGCCGGCCAGTGCGATGGCGGCGATGTTTTTGTGACTCATGACGTCTCCTGTAGGGTTGCGAACGGGAATCCAGCGCTGCGACGGCAAGGTGCAGCTCAGGCCACGATGCCTGCGCCGTAAAGCGCATGCACCTCGTCGTTGCCCAAGCCGGCCTCGGCCAGCACTTCGCGCGTGTGCTGGCCATACTTCGGTGCGAAAGCGAATTCGGCGCTCGCCTGCGGCAGGTCCACGGCCATCGGCTGCATGCGCACGCTGCGCCCCTCGGGCAGCGTGGTGCGGGTGAGCTTGTCGCGCAGCTGGGGCAACTCGCGCACCTGGCGGATGTCGTTGATGCGCGTGGCCGGGATGGTGGCGCCGCGCAGCTCGGCCAGCGTCTCGTCGACCGGGTGCGCAGCGGTCACCGCGGCAATGTCGCGGTGGATCGCCTCGCGCTCCTGGTGGCGTCCTTCGTTGGTCTTGCGCAGCTCGTTGGCGACGCACGTGAACTTCGGGATCGCGGTGAATCGCCGCCATTGCACGTCGCTGCCGATGGCCATGAACAGGTAGCCGTCGCGCGCCGGGTAGACGTTGGTGGGAATGAACTTGCGGTGCTCGTTGCCGGCGCGCGTGATCTCGCCGGGCTGGCAGCCGAAATCGATCAAGGGCAAAACGGTGATCAGCCACGAGGCCGCGGCCTGCAGCATGGAGACATGGATCTCCTTGCCGGCGCCGGTCTCGTGCCGCTCCAGCAGCGCCATCATCACCCCCGCGAAGAGTTCGTCGCCGGCCTTGAGGTCGATGACCGGGATGCCGGTCAGCATCGGCGGGCCGTTGCGGTCGCCGGTGACTTCCATATAGCCGGCCATCGCCTGCAACACCGGGTCGTAGCCCGGTGCCTCGGGCCAGGCCGGACCCTGCGCCGAGATGCCGGCCCAGATGAGTTGCGGGCGCACGGCGCGCAGCGTGGCCGGGGCGATGCCCAGACTGCCGTAGCGAGACGGCAGCGTATTGCAGCAGAACACGTCGACATCCAAGGCGTTGATCAGGCGTGCGAGCAAGTGCTGGCCGCGGGCGTCCTTCAGGTTGAGCGCGATCGCTTCCTTGGCGACATTCGGTGCCACGAAGTAGCTGCGGCGGTCGTCGTCGTGGTCGTCGCTCAGGCGGCTGCCGATGTAGCGGTTCGGGTCACCGGGCAGGCCGGCGCCGGACGGCGTGGCCTCGATGCGGATGACGCGCCAGCCGAGCTGGGCGAAGCGCAGCGTCGCGTAAGGCAAGGACAGGGCCTGTTCCATCGACAGCACTGTGCGTGGCTTCACGGCGCCTCCCTTGTGGGTGCCCTGGGTGTCGGCCGCAGCGCGGGTAGTGCGCCGTGCAGCGCCCGATAGACCCGCTCCGGCGTGAACGGCAGGCTGGTGATGCGCACCCCGGTGGCGTTGTAGATCGCGTTCGCCGTGGCTGCCGCGATGCAGATCGCCGGCGCCTCGCCGACGCCCTTGGCTCCCTGCGGGCCTTCGCCATCCATCGACTCGATGAAGGCGATGTCCATCTCGGGGATCTCGGGCGCCGTGATCAGCTTGTAGTCGCGGAAGTTGGGGTTGCGGATGCGGCCGCCTTCGACCTGCAGGTTCTCGGTCAGCGCGTAACCCTGGCCCATCACGATGCCGCCTTCGATCTGGCCTTCGATGCCCAGCCGGTTGAGCACGCGGCCGACATCGTGCGCCGCTGTGACCTTGATCATGCGCACGACCCCGGTGTCGCTGTCGACCTCGACCTCGACCACCTGTGCCGCCCAGGCGTAGGCGGCCGAGACATCGCCCTTGTAGTTCTTGTCCTGGTGCACGCTGGGCGGCTCGTAATAGAAGCTGGTCATCACCAGCTCGGCGCGGTCGCTGAAGTGCAGCCCGCGCAGGAAACGCGCCAGATCGATCAGTGGCTCGCCGCTCTGCGCACGCACGATGCGGCCACCACGCATGGCCAGCGACTCGGCCGGGCACTCGAACCGCGTGGCTGCAGCCGACAGGATCTTGGCCCTGGCCTTGCGCGCTGCGCCGATCGCCGAGTTGCCGGCGATGAAGGTGGTGCGGCTGGCGTGAACGCCGACGTCCCAGGGCGTGATGTCGGTGTCGTTGTTGACCACCGTCACCGCCGACATCGGCAGCCCCAGCTCCTCGCACACCAGCTGCGACAGCACGGTCTCCGAGCCCTGGCCGATCTCGGACGCGCCGGTGATCAGCGTGACATGGCCGAAGTCGTCGAGCTTGAGGATGGTGCCGCAGCCGTCGGACGGGTAGATCTTCGCGCCGCCGCCCACATGCAGCATCGAAGCGACGCCGATGCCGCGCTTGATCGGGCCGGATTCATGGCAGCGCGCTGCGTACTCGCGGTGCAGGCGCTGGAAGTCGCTGCGCCCGGCTGCAGTGCGCAGGCAATCCTGGAAGCCGCAGCTGCGAAACACCATGCCCTGCCCGGTCACTTCGCCCGCCAGCTGCGCGTTCTTGAGCCGAAACTCGAGCGGGTCCAGCGCCAAGGCTTCGGCCATGCGGTCCATGTGCGCCTCGACGGCAAAGGTGGCCTGCAGGTTGCCGTAGCCGCGGAACGAGCCGGCGTAGGGGTTGTTCGAATACACCGCCACCGTGTGGTAGTCGCAGTGCGGCACCCGGTACAGCGAGGAGAAGGTCTGCATCATCACGAACGGCGTGGTGGCGCCCCACGAGGTATAGGCGCCGTTGTCGTGCAGCGTGTGCACCGTGCGGAAGCTCAAGGTGCCGTCGCGCTTGCAGCCCGAGCGCAGCGTCAGCCGCACCGTTTGCCGGGTCGGCGAGGCCAGGAATTCCTCCTCGCGGCTGAACACCAGTCGCACCGGCCGGCCGGTGGCGCGCGCCAAGTACACGCAGATCACCTCGAAAGGGTAGATGTCGAGCTTGGAGCCGAAGCCGCCGCCGATCGGCGGCTGGATGATGCGGATGCGCGCCGGGTCCATGCCCAGGATCTCGGCGAACTCGCGCTTGTGCAGGAACGGCACCTGGGTGTTCGAATACAGCAGCAGGTTGCCCTTGGCGTCGAATTCGGCGATCACGCCCGACACACCCATGCAGCAGTGCGTCACGTAGTGCAGCTCGAAGACGTCTTCGACCACCAGGTCGGACTGGCTTTCGGCCTGCACCACGTCGCCATGGCTGTAGTCGAAGCGCATCGCGATGTTGTCGGCCTTGCCGGCCAGCCCCACCGGCCCGCCCGGGGCGGCGCCTGCGATCGGCGGATGCACCAACGGCGCACCGGGGGCGAGCGCGGCTTGGGCATCAAGCACCACGGGCAGGTCTTCGTACTCGACCTCGATCAGGCGCAGCGCCTGCAGCGCAATGGCCTCGCTGTCGGCGGCCACCGCAGCGATCTCGTCGCGCTCGCTGCGCACGCGGTCGCTTTTCAGCGGCAAGTGATCCTTGGCCACGCCGATCGGCCGCTGGTCGGGTACATCGGCCGCGGTGAGCACGCAGTGCACGCCAGGCAGTGCGCGCGCGGCCGTGGTGTCGATGCGAACGATGCGCGCGTGCACCCTGGCCGAGCGCAGGATCGCCGCGTGCAACTGGCCCGGCAGGCTGATGTCGTGGATGTAACGCGTCTTGCCGCTGGCCTTTTCCGGCGCATCCATCTTCGGGATGCGCTGGCCGATCAGGCTGGCGCCTGCCGCTGGGCGTGTCAGGGTATCGCTCATGCCGCATCTCCTGCCGCCAGCGACTCACCGGCCTGGACGATCGCCTCGACGATCTTCTGGTAGCCGGTGCAGCGGCACAGGTTGCCCTCGATGGCGCGTTTGGCGGCAGCCGCGTCGGGCCGCGGCTGCGTGGCCAACAGGTGCGTGGCCTGCACCATCATGCCCGGCGTGCAAAAGCCGCACTGCACGGCGCCATGCGCGACGAAGGCTTGTTGCAGCGCCTGCGCCCGCGCGTTGCCGCTCAGGCCTTCGACGGTGGTCAGCTCGCGGCCGTCGCAATCGACGGCGAACAGCAGGCAGGCATTGACCGAGCGGCCGTCGACGATGATCGTGCAGGCGCCGCATTCGCCTTCGCCGCAACCGTACTTGGTGCCGGTCAGGCCGATCACCTCACGCAGCAGCTGCAGCGCACTGATCTCGATGCCGACCGTGGCGCTGCGTTGCACGCCGTTCAGCGTGAAGCGGATTTCATGCGTGAGCGACATCGTCGAGCATCCTTCGTGTCATGTTGCGCACCAGTTCCAGGCGGTACCAGGCGCTGGCGCGCACGTCGTCGATTGGTGTCACCTCGCTGGCGGCGCAAGCGGCGGCCTGCGCCGCCAGGCTGGCATCGAGCCGTCCCCCTTCGAGCAGGGCTTCGGTGCGCAGCGCGCGCAATGGCGTCGGCCCCAGGGCGCCGAACGCCAGGCGCACGTCGCACAGCCGGCCGGCCTCGTCGCGGCGGGCGGCGAACGCGATCGAGATCGTCGCGATGTCCAGCGCCGGCCGCGTGCCTGTCTTGTAGAAGCGCGCCCGCTGCCCGGGCGGCGCCAGCGGCAGCCGCACCGCGGTCAGCAGTTCGTGCGCTTCGCGCCTTGTGCGTCCGGGCGCGGTGAAGAAGCCGTCCAGCGGCATGGCGCGCAGCGTGACCGAGCCGTCGGCGGCCAGCGAGGCCAGCTCGACCACGGCATCGAGCGCCAGCAACGGCGTCAGCAGGTCGCCGGCGGGCGAGGCGTTGCAGATGTTGCCGCCCACGGTGGCGGCGTTGCGGATCTGGTCGCTGGCGAAGTGGTCTGCGGCTTGCCTGAGCAGCGGCGCATGGGCTCGCACCAGCGGGTGTGTCAGCAGCGTGGCCACGGTGCTCAGGGCGCCCAGGCACAGCGTGCCGCCAGCGGCGTGCACCGTGTCGAGACCCGGCACGCGGCGGATGTTGAGCAGCGTGGCGGCCGGGCGCAGGCGCCCGGCGTGGAGTTGGGGCATCAGGTCGGTACCACCAGCCAGCACCGTGGCGCCACCGCTGGCGGCCAGCGCCGCCAGCGCTTGCGCCAGGCTGGCGGGCGCCAGGTAGTGTTCGAAGGCGGCCGCCGGCGCGGCCGCTGCGGCGCTTGCTTGCGCGTTCATGCGGTCGCCTCGCTCTCGCGATGGTCGAAGCGCACCGGCTCGACGTAGCGGCCGAACACTCCGACCATGCGCTGCGTGATCTCGCCGACGCTGGCATAGGCCTTGACGGCGTCGACGATGGCCGGCATCAGGTTGCTGCCGCTGCGCGCATCCGACTCGACGCGGTCGAGCGCGCGGGCCACGCTGGCCGCATCGCGTTCGGCGCGCACGCGCTGCAACGCGACGATCTGCGAGCGCGCGTCGTCGATCCGGTAGGGATGCATCTCGACCTGAGGCGCCGCGTCTGCGTCGCTGCGGTAGCGGTTGACGCCGACCTTGGGAAAGGCGCCCGCTTCGATGGCCCGCTGCATGCGATAGGCTTGCGCCGACACGCGCGACTGGATGGTGCCTTCGGCAATGAGCTTGACGATGCCGCCCGCCGCGTCCGTCTCTTCGATGACGCGCTGCATCTCGGCGCGCATCTGGTTGGTCAGCGTCTCGACGTAGAACGAGCCGCCGAGCGGATCCACGGTCTCGGCCAGCCCCATTTCCTCGACCAGCAACTGCATCGTGCGCAGCGAGATGCGCTGCGCATGTTCGCTCGGTATGGTGTAGGCCTCGTCGAAGCAGCACAGCGCCATCGTCTGCGCGCCCGACAAGGCGGCGATCAGCGCGTAATAGGCGCCGCGGACGATGTTGTTCTCGGGCTGCTCGAGCGTCAGGCCGCCGCCGCCCCCGCCGGCGATCATGCGCAGCCACATCGAACCCGGCTTCGTCGCGCCGTAGTCCTCCTTCATGATCCTGGCCCACAGGCTGCGGCCGGCGCGGAACTTGGCGACCTGCTCGAAGAGGTTGCCGAAGATGTTGAAGTTGTACGACAGCCGCCCGGCAAACTCGTCCACCGGCAGGCCGCGCTTGATGACCTCGTCGGCATAGGCGCGCGCAATGCAGAAGGCCCAGGCCATTTCCTGCGTCGGCGTGGCGCCCGATTCGCGGATGTGATAGCCGCACACCGACACCGGGCTGTACTTGGGCGCGTGCTCGGCGCAGTACTCGATCGTGTCGCCCACCAGCCGGATCGACGGCTGGACCGGAAAGACCCAGGTGCCGCGGCCGACGAACTCCTTCAGGATGTCGTTTTGCGCCGTGCCGCGCAGGCGCTCGACGTCGAACCCGCGCTTTTCGGCCATCGCCAGGTACATCGCGATCAGGATCGCCGCCGCGCCGTTGATGGTCAGCGAGACGGTGATCTTGTCCAGGTCGATGCCGTCGAAAGCGGTCTCGAAGTCGTGCAGCGTGTCCACCGCCATGCCCACGCGCCCGATCTCGCCTTCGGCCTGCGGGTCGTCGGAGTCGATGCCGCACTGGGTGGGCAGGTCGAAGGCGACGTTCAATCCGGTCTGGCCGTTGTCGATCAGGAACTTGAAGCGCCGGTTGGTGTCGGCAGCGTTGCCGAAACCCGTGTACTGACGCATCGTGAACGGCTGCTTGCGGTACATCAGCGGGTGGATGCCGCGCGTGAACGGGTAGGCGCCGGGTTCGCCCAGCATGTCCAGGCCGCCGCTGGCCTGGACATCGGCCGCCGTGTAGAGCGGCTGGATGACGATGCCGGACTCGTTGCGCAGGGCGCGCCCTTCGATGTCGCGTTTCAAATGGCCCCCTTGGCGCGTGCCGCGCCTGCCCCCCGCGGGGGCGTGAACCGTCTTCGGACGGCCGTGCGATGGTTCATGGTCGATTCGCCTCGATGAAATCGCAGATCGCGTCCAGCCGCGAGCCGGTCTGGAAGACGCCCTTGAAGCCGAGCGCGCGCAGCGCGTCGTGGTCCTGCGCCGGCAGGTTGCCGCCGATGATCCAGAGCTTGCCGCCCAAGCCCGCCGCTTCGAGCAGCGGCTTGAGCCGGGAGCAGAACGACAGATGCGAGCCGGCCATGCTGGACAGCGCGATGACGTCGGCGTCGTCGCGCCGCGCGGCATCGACCACCTGCTCGGGCGTCTGCCGCAGACCGGTGTAGTGGACGTCGAAACCCGCGTCGAGCATGGCACGCGCGACCACCTTGGCCCCCTGGTCGTGGCCGTCCAGGCCGGGTTTGGCGAGCAGCACCTTGATGGGTTTGCCGTGGTTCATGACGACACTTCCTTGGCGATGATGAGTTTGAGGATCTCGCTGGTGCCGCCACCGATAAGCGTGAAGCGCACGTCGCGCAGGTGGCGCTGCACCGGGTACTCCATCGCGTAGCCGTAGCTGGCCAGCACACGTGCGGCCTGGTCGCAGATGCGCGCCGCGGCCTCGCTGGCGTTGAGCTTGGCCATCGCCGCTTCCTTGTGGTGCGGCCGCCCGGCGCCATGCAGCCAGGCCGCGTAGTGCACCAGGTGCACCGCGGCTTCGAGGTCGGTGGCCATCTCGGCGAGCTTGAACTGGATGGCCTGAAAGCGGTTGATCGGCTTGCCGAATTGCTTGCGCTCGCCGGCATATGCCAGCGCCGCCGCCAGCGCCGCGCGCGCCACGCCCAGCGCCATGGCGCCGGTGATGATGCGTATCTCGGCCAGCGTCTTGCGCAGATGCGCCTCGCCGTCGCCTTCGGTTTTCGACAGGCGGTGGCTGTCGGGCACGAAGCATTCAGCGAACCCGACCTCAGAGGTCGGCAGCGCCCACACACCCATCTTGTGGATCTCGCGCCCGACGCTGAAACCCGCGAAGTGCTTCTCGACCAGGAAGATGGTGAGCTTGTTTTCCGCACCGGCCTTGGCGAAGACGGTGAAGAAGTCGGCCACCGGCGCCGAGGTGATCCAGGTCTTGCGGCCGTTCAGCACATAGCCGCCATCGACCTTGCGTGCCGTGGTGGCGATGGCGTCCAGGTCCGAGCCGGCGTCGGGCTCGGTCATGCAGATGGCGCCGATCTTGCGGCCCTGCAGCGCGGGCTTGAACAGCCGTTCGACGATGTCGGCGTTGCCGAGCATGTGCAGGAACTTGGTTCCCATCAGCGACTGCATCGCCGCGGCGCCAGCCAGCGACATCGAGCCGCGTGCGATCTCCGCCAGCGCGAGCGAGTACTCCAGCAGGCCGGCGCCGCTGCCGCCGACGTCCTCGGGGTAACGCATGCCGAAGAAGCCGAGCGCGGCCAGTTCGCCGAAGAGCTGGCGCGGAAAGGTTCGCGCCTCGTCGAGCGCCGCCGCCTGCGGCGCGATGCGCTGGTCGCTGAAGCGCGCGAAGGTGTCGCGGATCGCGCGCTGGTCTTCGCTGAGGTCGAAGTTCATCGATCGAAGTCCGGCTCGGTCATGCCGTAGTCGCGCATTGCCGCGGCGCGCGAAATCACGCCATTGCGCACTTCTTCGGCCAGCACCTTGCGGTCGCGCAGCAAGGGATCGCCCCAGCCGCCGCCGCCATTGGCCACCTGGTGGTAGACCGTGCCGCACGGCACGCCGGTGATGAGGTCCTTGTTGCGCGGCACCTCGGTGTGGCCATCGGGATAGTGAAGGCGGATGAAGTTCAGGCCCGCGCCGTGGCCGCCCGCGAGACCGAAGGCGCCTTCGAAATCGCCATCGCCGAAGGTCACGAGCTGGGTGTCGTGCGAGCCGATCTCGAAGATCGTCTCCACGCCCAGGCCGCCGCGCCACTGGCCGGCGCCGGCCGTATCGGTGAGCAACTCGTGCTTGATCAGGCGGTGCGGCGTCTGCTGCTCGAACATCTCGTAGTCCTGGTCGAGCACACCACCCGAAGCGTCGATCATGCCGATGTGGTCGTAGCCGTCGCAGCCCTGCATCGCGCCGGAGCCGCCCTTCAAGCCCATGAAGCCGATGTCGACGTACTTCTCGCCCGTCCTGGGGTCGATGCCGGTGGTCAGCGCGGCCAGCAGGTTGTTCCAGCCGGCCGTCCCCCGGTCCGGCAGCACTGGCGCCAGGGCGCGCTGGATGGCGTCGGCATTCGGCGGGCACAGGTGGTTGCCGAAGGTCGTCGCCTTCGGGTACGCGGCGTTGAGGATCGTGCCTTCGGGGATCACGATCTCGATCGGCTCGACCATGCCCTCGTTGTGCGGGATGTCGGGGTTGACCATCTGCAGCAGCGTCAGGATGGTGGCCGAGGCGCTGGACGTGAAGGTGCCGTTGACGAAGCCGTTGGTCTGCGCGTCGGTGCGCGAGTAGTCGAACCTGATGCGCTTGTCCTGGACCTCGATGTCGACGCGGATCGTGAACTTGCTGCCTTCGTGGCGGCCGTCGTAGTAGACACGGCCTTCGCCGCTGTAGCGGCCGTTCGGGATCTTGGCGATCTCGGCTTCCATCATGCGCCGCGTGGCATCGAACAAGGCCTGCTTGTGCGCGGTGTAGCTGGCCACGCCGTACTTGCGCAGCAGCTCGACCAGGCGCCGCTCGCCCACCGTGCAGGCGCCCATCTCGGCCTTCATGTCGTGCTGCACGATGTCCAGCCGCACGTTGGCGAAGATCAGGTTCCACACGTCCTGGCGCAGCCGGCCGCGCTCGACGATCTTGACCGCCGGGATGCGCAGCGCCTCTTGCCAGACCTCGACCGCGTTCGGGTTGTAGCCGCCGGCGACCGCGCCGCCGATGTCGGCCTGGTGGCCCTTGACCGCCGTCCAGCCCACCAGTTCGTCGTCGACGAACACCGGCTTGAAGGCTGCGACATCGTTGTTCTGATTGCCCAGCGTGAAGACGTCGTTGTGAAAGAAGACGTCGCCGGGATAGATCTCGCCGTCGAAGGTCTTGCGGATGTGCTTGCACACGGGCGCCAGCGAGAAGGCCAGGATCGGCAGGTTCTCGGTCTGCTCGAGCATGCGCCCTTCGGCGTCGTAGAGGCCGGTGACGTAGTCCTTGGCCTCGCACAGGATCGGGCTGCGCGTGGTCTGCGCCATCGAGATGCTCATCTCGTCGGTGATCGACTTGAAGGTGCGCGCGTAGACGGTCAACAGGATCGGGTCGATGGTCGTCACTTGCACACCTCCTCTTGCCCTTGCTGCAGGCTGGCGGCCACCAGGTCTTCCCGGCCCTTGGCGTAGAGCACGAACGAGCCGAGCGCGTCGACCACGCAGTCGAAGGAGTCGCTGACCAGGATCGCGGTGGTCTCCTGTTCGATCAGCGCCGGCCCGGCGAGGCGCTGGCCGCTGCGCATGCGGTGGCCGTCGTAGACCGCCACCTCGGCGTAGGCGTCGCGCTCGGGAACGTAGACGCGGCGTCGGCCCTTCAGCGCCGGGCTGGCGTCGGCGTCGCCTGCCGCCTCGCTGCGGTAGGTTGGGCGCTCGGTGGCGCCGATCGCCTGCAGCCGCACGTTGATGATCTCGACCGCCGAGCCCTCGGCCTGCAGCGAGTAGCCGTACAGACGCAGGTGTTCGGCATGGAACGCGGCCGCGATGGCGCCGGCGTCGCGGCGCTCGACCAGATCCCCCGGCACCGCCACCGAGACCTCGTGGTACTGCTTGACGTAGCGGCAATCCAGCCGCAGGTCGACGCGCCGGCGTGCGGCTTCGATGCCCTCTGCGGCGAGCAGGCGTGTGCCCTCGGCCGCCATCGCCGCGACCAGCGCCGACAGACGCGCCCAGTCGATGCCTTCCAGGCGGGCGACGAAGGTGCGCACGAAGTCGTGCCGCAGCTCGCTCATCAGCATGCCGAAGGCGCACAGCACCGAGGCCTCGCGCGGCACGATCTGCAGCGGGATGCCGAGCTCGCTGCAGATCAGGCAGCCGTGGATCGGGCCGGCGCCGCCGCCGGGAATGAGCGGGAACTCGCGCGGGTCGAAACCGCGCTTGATGGTCACCTCACGCACGCCCTGTGCCATGTTGTTGCAGGCCACGCGGTACATGCCGGCGGCCGCCTGCTCGATGCTCAGCCCCATCGGCTGCGCGATGTGCTCTTCGATCGCGCGCCGCGCCGCCTGCACGTCCAGCGTCATGCGGCCGCCGGCAAAGAACGCCGGGTCGAGGTAGCCGAGCACGGCATTGGCGTCGGTGGTGGTGGGCAGCCGGCCGCCGCGGCCATAGCAGGCCGGGCCGGGGTCGGCGCCGGCGCTGTGCGGGCCCATGCGCAGCAGGCCTCCTTCGTCGAGCCAGCCGATCGAGCCGCCACCGGCGCCGATGGTGTGGATGTCGAGCATCGGCAGCGCGATCCGGTGGCGCGCGATCTCGCCGTCGTTCTTGACCATCGGCGCACCCACCGCGACCGAGGCCTCGAAACTGGTGCCGCCCATGTCGGTGGTGATGCAGCGCCGCTGCCCGTGCGCAGCGACATAGAACAGCCCCGCGCCGGGCCCGCCGGCCGGCCCCGACAGCAGCGTCAAGGCTGCCTTGTCGCGCGCCGCCTGCGGCGAGATCACGCCGCCGTTGGACTGCATGATCAGCAGCAGCCCGCCGAAGCCGATGCCGGCGAGCCGCTCGACCAGCTGGTCGAGGTAATGCTCGAGCTTGGGGCCGACGTAGGCATTCAGCGCCGTGGTGCTGACGCGGTCGTAGAAGCGGATCGACGGCAACACGTCGGTGGACACCGACAAGTACGCGTCGGGCAGCTCGCGCCGCACGATCTCGGCCGCCGCCTGCTCATGCGCCGGGTTGGCGTAGGCGTTCATGAAACACAGCGCGACGGCCTGCACACCGTCGGCGCGCCACAGCGCCAGCGCCGCGCGCACTGCGTCGAGGTCGAGCGGCGTGGTCTGGGCGCCGTCGCGGTCGATGCGGCCGCGGATGCCGATGCGGCGCTCGCGTGGCACCAGCGGGCGCACGTTGGTATAGCGGTTGTTGTACTGCTCCTCGCGCACGCCGCGGCGCATCTCCAGCGCATCGCGCACGCCCTCGGTGGTCAGCAGCGCGCAGCGCGCGCCGCTGCTGGTGAGCGTGGCGTTGGTGGTCACGGTCGTGCCGTGCACGATGGTGCCGATCGAGCGCGCGAACTCCTGCAAGGTCGGCGGCGGGTGCATGCCCGCGGCGATCTGCGCCAGCCCCTCGACGACGGCGATCGACGGGTCGGCCGGCGTCGACAGGGTCTTGTGGATGCGCGGCGGCTCGCCGTCGCGGGCGACGACGAAGTCGGTGAAGGTGCCGCCGACGTCGATGCCGATCTTGAGACTCATTCGATACGCCCCACGTGGATGGGCGCCGCTGCGCCCAGACGGGCGACGAGCTGCCGCACCTCTTCCTTGCGCACCTTGCCCAGCGCCGTGCGCGGCAGCGCGTCGACGACGAACACCTGCTTGGGTTGCTTGAAGCGCGCGAGCCGGCCGTCGAACAGGGCCATCACGCGCTCGGCGGTGAGCGTCGCGCCGGGCGCCGCCGTGACGACGGCGACGACCGCCTCGCCCCAGCGCTCGTCGGCGCGGCCGACGACGGCCGCCTCGGCCACGGCCGGGCACTCGAGCAGCACCGCTTCGACTTCGGCCGGACTGACGTTCTCGCCGCCCGAAATGATCATGTCCTTGAGCCGGCCATCGACATGGAGATAGCCGTCGTCGTCGAAGTGACCGCTGTCGCCCGAGTGGTACCAGCCTCCGGCCAGCGCCCTGGCGGTGGCGGGCGCATCGCGCCAGTAGCCGCTCATCACGGTGCGCCCGCGCACGAGGATCTCGCCGCTGCTGCCCGGTGCGGCGTCGCGGCCGGCGGCGTCGACGATGCGCAGTTCGCACCCGGCGGCGGCGCGACCGGTCGAGCCGACCTTGCGCATGGCCTCGTCGGCATGCAGGCAGGCCGCGATGGGCGCGGTTTCGGTGGCGCCCCAGACCAGCACCAGCGGCACGCCGCGTGCGTGCACGGTGCGGATCAGGCGCTCGGGCACCATCGTCGAACCGGTGCTGATCATGCGCAGGCTCGAGAGGTCGGCGTGGGCCCAGCGCGGGTGCGCGATCATCGCGTCGAGTTGCGCCGGCACCAGCACGGTCAGCGTGATGCGTTCGCGCTCGATGGCGTCGAACACGGCATCGGGGTCGAAGCGGGCGTGCAGCACGACGGTGCAACCGGTGCGCAGCGCCGGCGTGGTCTGGATGTTCAGGCCGCCGACGTGAAACAGCGGCAGCGTCGTCAGCACGCGGTCGTCGCTGGTCATCGCGTGCATGTCGACGCTGGCGTCGGCGTTGGCGGCCAGGGCGTCCTGGCTCAGCAGCACGCCTTTGGGCCGCCCCGTCGAGCCCGAGGTGTAGCACAGCAGCAGCGGCGCGCTGTTGTCCACCGCCGCCTCGCTCGCTGCCGGCGGCCGCGCCGCGGCGAGGAAAGCGTCCCAGCGTGTCCAGCCGGCAGGGGCGGCGCTGCGTGCGACGCAGCGTGTGCCTGCCGGCGCGATGCCTGCGGCGGCGCTGGCGGCGGCGTAGGCGTCGTCGGCACACAGCACCGCGGGCAGGCAGTCGTGCAGCATCGCCTTGTGCTCGGCCGGCGCAAGGCGCCAGTTCAGGGGCATGAAGATCGCGCCGAGTCTGGCGCAGGCGAACAGCGTGGCGAGCATCGCCGGGCAGTTCAGGCCCAGCCAGGCGACACGCTCGCCGCGCGCCACCCCGGCCGCACACAGGGCGCCGGCGATCTGTTCGCAACGCGCCGCGAGGCCGCCGTAGCTCAGGGTCTGGTCTTCGAAACGAACGGCGACCCGGGCCGGCGTGCGCCTGGCATGGGCGGCAATCCAGTCGGCGAGCGGCATCGCATCGGCCTCCGGCTCAGCCTGGCGCGCCACTCGCCCGGCAGGCATCGGCGCGCGGCTTCGGCCGCATGGTTCGGCTCGCTTCAGGCCGCGGCATCGCAGACCTCGAGCACGACCGCCATCGCGGTGTCGCCGGCCGCACAGCCCGTGAACAGGCCGAAGCCGCCGCCACGCAGCGCGAGCTCCTCGATCAGTTCGATGATCGCGCGCGTGCCCATCGGCGCTTGCGGGTGACCCCAGACGAGCGAACACCCGTAGTTGTTCATGGTCCGCCAGTCGATGCCGGTGCTGCGCGCGAAAAGAAGGTCGTTGAGGGCGAACGGGTTGTGCGTCTTGACGGCTGCCATCTGCTCGATGCGCTGTCCGGCCTGCGCGAGCGCGCGCTGCGCTGCCGGCACCGTGGCCTCGGGCATGTAGGCCAGTTCGGCGCGCGCCAGGCCGAAGCCGAGCAGGCGCACCGCAATCTTCGGGTTGACCGCCAGCTCGCGTGCCTGCTCGCGGGTGGTCACCAGCAGGCCCGCGTTGCCGTCGGCCGGGTGCGTCTGGCCACCGAAGGTGACGCTGCCGCCTGGAGTGACGGGCTTGAGTGCGGCCAGCCCCGCGGCGGTCGAGTGCGAGATGCCCTCGTCGCCTTCGAGCACGGCCACGGTCTTCCTGAAGCCGGGCCCGGGCACCTCGAAGGGCAGGGTCATGAAGCGCCGCAGGAAGGCCGAGTTGTCGGCCAGGGCCTGCGTGTACTGGGCTTCGCGGTGCAGCACCACCTCGTGCTGCTGTGCCGTGTCGATGCCGTGTCGCATTGCGACGTTTTCCGCGGTGGCGAGCATCGAGTGCCCGCCCAGCGGATCGCAGCCGAAGTTGTCCAGCACCCAGTCCTCGGCCACGCCAGTGCCGCCGGGGCCGCGCGGGTTGGGGTAGTACAGGTGCGGGCCGTTGGAGGTGCGGTCGCAGTTGATCACCAGCGCCGTGGTGGCCAGGCCGACCTCGATCTCCTGCGCGGCGGCGAGCAGCGTGCGCACGCCGGTGGCGCAGGCCTGCATCAGGGTCGGGCCGCCGGCCTGCGTGGCGCCGACCAGGCCCGTCAGCCAAGGCAGGCCGTAGAACGAGTGCTTCTGCGGCACCGAAAAGCCGAGCACGCCGTAGTCGAAGCGCGCCGCGTCGATACCGCGGCGCGCCAGCTCGCGCCGCGCCACGTGGGCCGCGAACTCCACGCTGTGGAGGTGGGCGAAACTGCCCTGCCAGCGCGCGAAGGGCGTGCACCAGTAGGCACCGTAGGGGATCGCGGCGAGGTAGTTCACGAGCCCTTGCTCCTTCGTTGAACCGCAGCCTGGCCGTCGAGCCCGACGGCACGGATGAAGGCGTGGCGTGCCTGCAGCAGGTGCTCGTGCATGGCCGCGGCCGCGGCGTCGCCGTCGCCGGTGCTCAGCGCGGCGGTGATGCGCTTCAGGCCCCGCAGCACGATCGTGCGCACGCTGGAGCTGCCGAGCGTGACGGCACGGATGTGCTGCATGTGGTCGGCGTACAGCTCGATCATGCGCACCCAGCGCTGGTTGGGCACCAGGGCCAGCCACGCCGCGCGGTAGCGCACGTTGGCGTCCTGGAAGGCCTGGCTGTCGCCCGCGCGATGGGCCCCCGCCGCGTCGACCAGGGCGCGGTCGATGTCCTGTCGCAGCGTGGCGTCGCCGGCCAGTTGCGCGACGCGGCGCAGAGCGGCCGGTTCGATCAGGCAGCGCAGCTCGTAGATGTCGTCGACGTCGGCCAGCGTGAGCGCAGGCACCGTGAAGCTGCGTCGATCGGTGGCGAGCAGGCCCTCGCTGGCCAGCCGCGCCATCGCTTCGCGCACCGGCGTGCGCGAGACACCCAGTTGCTCGGCGATCCGCACTTCCTGCAGGGCTTGACCCGGGCGCACGCCGCCATTGCGCAACTGCAGGCGCAGCGCGTCGTAGACCTGCTCGACCAGCACGGGTTGGCGCTCGAGGGGCTTGAGCGAACGGCTGGACACCCGCAACCTCCATGCCCGGCGTGAGCTGCCGGGATCCTGTGCATACTGTATACAGAGAGCGCCGCGCGCCACCGGGTTTCTCCGAGGTTCTGCGGCTTTGTTGAACCAGATCAATTCTCCTCGCGGCGGGTCGGCGTCCAGCGCCGCCTGTCAGCGGCGACTGCGCCTGGCGCACGCCGCGGCGTCGGCTGCACGGCATCGGTCAGAATCGCGGCTGCCAGTCGTCGCCCGGCGTATCGATACCCCGGGGACAGGCCGCCGAGCGGCTGAGCGGGCGCGGGCGCCTCCGCGCCGTATCTCCAGGAGATCGTCGTGCCCTGCTATTCAGTCGAAGGTGTGACGCCCGTCGTCGACGCCGCCGCCTACGTGCACCCCAGTGCCGTGCTGATCGGTGACGTCTTCATCGGCCCGGGCTGCTATGTCGGGCCGAACGCCTCGCTGCGCGGTGACTTCGGCCGCATCGTGTTGCAGGCCGGGGCGAACGTGCAGGACACCTGCGTCGTGCACGGGTTCCCGTTTGCCGATACCTTGATCGAAGAGAACGGGCACATCGGGCATGGCGCCGTGCTGCATGCCTGCGTCGTGCGGGGTGGTGCGTTGGTGGGCATCAATGCGGTCGTGATGGACGAGGCCGAGATCGGCGAGCAGGCCATGGTCGCTGCCTGCGCCTTCGTACGCGCCGGGATGCGGGTGCCGGCACGTTGGCTGGCCGCCGGTGTGCCGGCGAAGAACCTGCGCCAGCTGAGCGACGAAGAAGTGGTCCGCAAGCGCGAAGGCACGGCCATCTATCACGACCTGACGCGGCGTTGCCTGGCCTCCATGAAAGAGGTGGCACCGCTGCGCGCCGCCGAGGCGCAGCGGCCGCGGCTGCAGACGCCGCCTGACTGGAAGCGCGGGTGAGCACGATGCCGGTGGGGTGGCGGCGGTTGGCGACCTTGCAGGCTCACTCCAGGGTCAGGCCGAAGGGACCGGCGGCCGGGCTGGCGGCGCCACGGCCGGCGCGGCCGGCGCGAGCGCGAGGCCGCCGATGATCAGCTTGAGCACTTCGCTGGCGCCTTCGTAGATGCGCAGCGCGCGGATCTCGCGGTACAGCCGCTCCACCGTCACGCCGCGCACCACGCCCAGGCCGCCGAACAGCTGCACTGCGGCGTCGATCACCTGCTGCGCCGATTCGGTGGCAAACAGCTTGGCCATCGACGCCTCGCGCGTGACGCGACCGCCGCGCACGTCCTTGGTCCAGGCGGCGCGGTAGACCATCAGCGCCGAAGCGTCGATGGCCATCGCCATCTCGCCGAGCTTCATCTGCGTGAGCTGGAACTCGGCCAGTGTGCGGCCGAACAGTCGCCGGGCGTGCGCCCGCTGCACGGACTCGTCGAGCGCGCGTCGCGCGAAACCCAGCGCCGCGGCGCCCACCGTGGTGCGGAAGGTGTCGAGCGTGCCCATCGCGATCTTGAAACCCTGGCCGGGTTCGCCCAGCAACTGCTCGTCGCCGACGCGGCAGTCGTCGAGCTTCAGCGTGCCCAGCGGGTGCGGTGCGATGACGTCGATGCGCTCGCTGGCGTCGAGCCCCTTTGTTTCGGCGTCGACGATGAAGGCCGACAACCCCTTGGTGCCCGGACCTTCGCCGCTGCGCGCGAAGATGACGTAGCTGTCGGCCAGGCCGGCATTGGAGATCCAGGTCTTGATGCCGTCCAGGCGCCAGCCGCCGCTCACGCGCGTGGCCGTGGTGGCGACGGCTGCGACGTCCGACCCGGCATCGGGCTCGGAGAGCGCGAACGCGGCCACCGTGCGGCCCGCAGCCACGCCGGGCAGCAGTGCGAGCTTCTGCTCGTGGCTGCCGAACAGCGTCACCGGTGCGCTGCCCAGGCCCTGCATGGCAAGCGCGAAGTCGGCCAGGCCCGAGGCGCGGCCGAGCGTTTCGCGCGCCAGGCTCAGGCTGCGCACGTCGAGCCTTTCACGCAGGCCGCCATAGGCCGCCGGCACGCACACGCGCAGCAGCCCGGCGCGGCCCAGTTCGGCGACCAGCCTGCGCACGCAGGCGTAGACCGCGTCGAGGTCGTCTTCGGCGTGCTCGAGCAGGGGCGGCAGGCGGTCCGCCGTCCATTGCTCCAGCTCGCGCGCCAGGGCGCGGTGGCCGTCGTCGAAGAACGGCCAGGCCAGATCGCCGGGGGTGGTCATGGCCGCCCCCAGGCTCGCTGCACTCGCTGCCCCCCAAGGGGGCCGAGGTCCGCGGCTCCGTGCCCGCCTGCGCGGGCAGGGACGGACCGAGGAGACGTCGCGTCCCGCGACGTCGCGGCCTGCAAGGCAGAGCGCCTTCGGAACGGCCGTGCGGCGCTCATCAATTGCCCTCGAAGACCGGCTTGTGCTTGGCGGCGAAGGCGTGGTAGGCACGCTCGAAGTCATTCGTCTGCATGCAGATGGCCTGCGCCTGCGCCTCGGCCTCGATGCATTCGCCCAGGCCAGAACTCCATTCCTGCCACAGCATCGTCTTGGTCATCGCATGGCCGAAGGTCGGGCCGTCGGCCAGGCTCTGCGCCAGCGCCGTGGCCTCGGCCAGGAGCTGGTCGGGATCGACCAGGCGGTTGTAGAAGCCGAAGCGTTCGGCTTCCTCACCGCCGACGACGCGGCCGGTGAAGAGCAGGTCGGCCGCGCGCGACAGCCCGATCAGCCGCGGCAGCAGCGTGCACGCTCCCATGTCGGCACCGGCCAGGCCGACGCGCACGAACAGGAAGGCCAGCTTGCTGCGCGCGGTGGCCAGCCGCATGTCCGAGCCGCAGGCGATCATCGCGCCGGCCCCGGTGCACACGCCGTCGATGGCGGCGATGATCGGTTGCGGGCAGGCACGCATGGCCTTGACCATGTCGCCGGTCATGCGCGTGAACTCGAGCAGCTCGGGCATGTCCATCCTGACCAGCGGGCCGATGATCTCGTGCACGTCGCCGCCGGAGCAGAAGTTGCCGCCTTCACCGGTGAACACGATGGCCTTGATGTCGGTGGCGTAGACCATCTCGCGGAACAGGTCGCGCAACTCGCCGTAGGAGTCGAAAGTCAGCGGGTTCTTGCGATCGGGGCGGTTGAGCCGGATGGTGGCGACCTTGCCTGCCGCCGAGTAGCCGAAATGGGTGGCCTGGTAGCCGGCGAGTTGGACTCGTTTCATCGAGGTGTTCCTTGGGGGTGGTTGAATGGGTTGCAGGGTCGCGGCGTGTGTGCGGCGGCCAGCGGCGACGGCGCGGCACCGTAAAATTCCGCTCGCATCTTCAAAGGCCGGCCATGAGCAAGACGACAACGATGAACGTCGAGATCCGCTTCGGCGACTGCGACCCGGCGGGCATCGTGTTCTTTCCGCGCTACCACCGCTGGATGGATGCGTCGTCGCTGCATTTCTTTATGACCTGCGGCGTGCCGCCGTGGCATGTTCTCGAACACACCAACGGCATCATCGGTACGCCGCTGCTGGAGCACCACGCGCGTTTCGTCAAGAGCGCCACCTACGGCGAGCGCATCACGATCAGCACCTGCGTCGAGGAGTGGCGCGCCAAGGTCTTCATCCAGAAGCACACCGTCACGCGCGGCGACGAGCTGATCTGCGAGAGCACCGAGACGCGTGTCTTCTGCGTGCGTGATGCCCAGGACCGGCGGCGCATCCATGCCATCCCGGTGCCCGAGGACATCCGCCGCCTGTGTGAGTAGCGCGGGCCGCATCGCAGCTCAGTCCGACGGCGGCTGCTGCGGGTCGTCGCGCCACGGCGTCGACGGCCGCGGCGTGCGGGCTAGCCAGTCGTCCAGTGCCTGCACGTGCTCGGTTTCCTCGGCCGCGAATTCGGCCGCCAGCCGGTGTACCTCGGGATCGGAGGACTGCTGGCCGACCGTGCTGTAGTAGTCCAACGCCCGCGCCTCGTTCTCGCGCGCATAGCACAGCGCGCTGTAGGCATCGAGCGTGTAGTCGAAGGCCTCCTCGCCGCCGGCTTCGGGCGGGTGGGTCCAGCGGTACTGCCACGAGCGCAGCACGGGCAGCGCAACGCCGCGGGCGCGCTCGACGATCGAGTCGTGGTGCAGGCGCGAAAAGCGCACCATGTCGCGAAACAGCGCCGACACCTCGTCGTTGCGGTGCGCCTCCATCATGTCGGCCAGCTCGAGGTAGCGTTCGGCGGCCTCGTGCTCGAGCGCGATCGCATGGGCCAGGAATTCGGGCAGGGTGTAGTCCATGGTGCGGGCTCCGGAGTCTGTCGTCTCAGCCGGCCATCGTCAGTCCGCCGCTGACGCTGAGCACCTGGCCGGTGATGTAGGCGGCGCGGCCGCTGGCGAAGAACAGCACCGCCTCGGCCACCTCCTCCGGTTTGCCCAGGCGGCGAAACGGGATTGCCTTGATCAGCGCTTCCTTGACCTTGTCGGGCACCGCCGCCATCAGCGGCGTGTCGGTGGGGCCGGGGCAGACGCAGTTGACGTTGATCTGGTAGCGCGCCGTCTCGCGTGCCAGCGACTTGGTGAACGCGATCAGGCCGCCCTTGGCGCCGGCGTAGACGGTCTCGCCCAGGCTGCCCACGCGCCCGGCGTCGCTGGCGATGTTGACGATGCGCCCGCTGGCGCGCTCGATCATCGCCGGCAGCAGGGCCTGGGTCAGCTGCATCGGGCCGACGAAATTGAGCGCGACGAGCTTGTTCCAGAACTCCGGCGTGCCGTCGACGAAAGGTGCGGTGCGGCCCCAGCCGGCGGCGTTGACGAGCACATCGACGGCACCGAACTGCGCCTGCGCCGCCGCTGCGAAAGCCCTGATCGACGCCGGGTCGGTCATGTCGACGGGCATGAAGGTGGCCCGCTGGCCCTGCTCGCGAATGGCGTTGGCGGTGGCCTCGCCGCCGGCGGGGTCGATGTCGGCGACGATCACCTGCGCGCCCTCGCGGGCCAGTGCCTGTGCCGTCGCGCGGCCGATGCCGGAGCCGGCACCGGTGACGACCGCGGTCTTGTCCTTGAACTCCATGGCGTGTCCTTTCTGGGGGTCAATGCGCGCGCCGGGCCAGGAATTCTGCGACCTTGCCTCGCGTTTCGGGGTGATCGTAAAGGCGGCGCGTTTCGCTGATCTCGGCCGCGTAGCCGTCGCTGGCGGCGTCGGTGGCGGCGGCGATGCAACGCTTGTTGGCGGCCAGCGCCGCCTTGGGCATCTCGGCCAACTGCGCCGCCAACCGGCATGCGAAGTCAGCCAACTCGGGCCCGGGCCGGGCCCACTGCACGACACCCAGCCGCTCGGCCGTGGCACCGTCGATCACTTCGGCGCCGAGGATCAGGCGCTTGGCCACACCCGGACCGCACAGCCGCGTCAGGCGCTGCGTGCCGCCGGCGCCGGGCACCAGCCCGAGCCGCGCTTCCGGCAGACCCAGCCTGGCTTCCAGGGCGGCCACGCGCAGGTCGCAGGCCAGCGCCAGTTCGAGCCCGCCGCCCAGCGCGGTGGTCGCAATCTCGGCCAGCGTCACCAGCGGCGCCGCTTCGAGCCGCCGGTACAGGCCCTGCATCTTGCGCACGACCTCGGTCATCGCATCGGGCCCCTGCGGCGTGGCGAAGCAGGACTCGATGAGGGCCAGGTCGGCGCCCGCGCTGAATGCGCGCTGGTCGCTGCGCAGGTGCAGCACGGCGATATCGGCGTCCGCGATGGCGCGCTCGAGCACGGCGTCGAGTTCGGCCACCAGCGCGTCGTCGATGGCATTCACCGGCGGCCGCGACAGCGTGGCCACGAGCACGCGGCCGATTCTCTCGACGCCGACGAAGGAGGCCATCTCGTCAGCCCATGAGGTCGTGCAGTTCGCGCAACTTGCGCCGCAGCAACTTGCCGGTGGGGCCGCGCGGCAGGGTTTCCACCGCATGCCACCAGCGCGGCCGCTGGTGCGGGGGCAGGGCGCTGGCGCAGGCCTGCAAGGCGGCGCGGGCGGCAGCGTCGTCGGCGGCGGCGAAGAAGAAGGCCACGGCGTCGACACCGTCGGCGTCGGGCACCAGCACCGCGGCCGCCTCCTTCAGGCCGGGCGCCTTCGACGCCAGGCGTTCTTCGAGTTCGACCAGGTTGACCCAGCGGCCATGGATCTTCACCAGCGAGTCCTCGCGGCCGGCGAAGCGCCAGCCGCCGCTTGCGTCGCGGGCGAAGAGGTCGGCCGGGCAGAAGGCGCCGTCGCGGAAGTTCTCGGCCTGGGCCTGCGGCCGGTCGAGGTAGCCCAGGGCCAGCGTCGGCGCGCGGATGCACAGGCGCGACGGCAGGCCGACAGGCACCTCGTCCAGCGGCTGGATGTCGACGCCGGGCGAGGGCGCAAAGCCGTGTGCGTCGCCGCGGTCGATCATCACCAGCACCAGCGTCTCCGACGCACCGTAGCCGTTGGCGATGGCCAGGCCGGTCTGCCGCCGCCACTCGTCGCGCAGGCTGGGCGGCAGCGCTTCGCCGGCCGAGACACACAGGCGCACGCCGGCCCGGGCAATGGCCGGCGCCAGCCCTTCGTGCAGCAGGTTGCGGTACAGCGAGGGCACGCTGAACAACACCGTCGGGCGCTGCGCCGCGACCGTGGCAGCCACGCCGGCGGCGGTGGGCCACTGCGGGTCGAGGATGACGCAGGCGCCAAGCTTCAGGCCGGCCCACAGGCTGTTCGTCTGCGGGTAGGAGAAGAACAGCCTGGAGCTGGCGTACAGACGGTCGTCGGCGCGGATGCCCAGCGCCTCGCTCGACACCTGTTCGATGTGGCGGGCGAAGGCGTGCGCGTGCACCACCGCCTTGGGCTTGCCCGAAGTGCCCGACGAATGGCACCAGAAGGCCGGCGCACTCGGCGCCACGGCACAGGCCGCAACGGCTGCGGCGCCCTGCACGCCGCGGCGGAAGTCCTCGACCAGCAGCGTGCGTTCGCGCCACGGCGTCGGCGTGTCGTCGTTCGACTCGGCCAGGATGACGCTGAAACCGGCCTCGTCCAGGATGTACTGCCATTCCGGTGCCGGCACGCGCGGGTTGACCGGCACCGCCACCGCGCCGGCCCACAGCGCACCCAGGAAGGCCGTGACCCAGTCGATGCCGTCGGGCAGCTTGATGGCGATGCGGTCGCCGGGGTGCAGGCCACGCGCGCGCCAGCAGGCCGCCGCGCGTGCCACCTGCTCGCGCAGCTCGCCGTAACTGACGCTGGCGGTGCCGCAGACGAGCGCGGTGTGCTGCGTGTCGGCCGCGGCGAGCAGCAGCACGGCCGCGTTCGCCGAGGCACTTGGTGCCGCCGCCTGCGGCGTGCCGGCGGTGGCGGCCGGCCACGCCGCGGACCCCGGCGTGGCGGTGCTGAAGCGCCCGGCCTGGCCACTGCGCCAGCGCTCCAGTTCGCTGGCCAGCAGGCTGGCGTGTTCGTGTTCCTCGGCCGCCAGCTCCTGGTACAGCTGCTGCTCGGCCGAGCCGGCGGCGGCGAGCCCGGCGCGGCTGCCGAAGAACTGCGCCGCCCGCTGCTCCAGCGCGATCGCGATGCGGAACAGGTTGGCCGGGTCGTGCGGCTGGTCTTCGACGCCGGCATAGATCGCCGCCACCTCGCGGCGCAACGCCGGCGACGGCGGCGGCACGTCGAGGTGGTAGCGGCGCGTCAGCGTTTCCATGTGCTCGCCCTCCATGAGGGCGAAGCGGCCGAACAGCTGCTGCAGTTCGCGGTCGCCGGTTTCGGCGGCGGCGCGCTGGTAGTAGGCGCGGCCACCGAGTTCGATCTCGAAGGCCATGCGCACGCCTTCGACCGCCGCCGCCCGGCCGCTGGCCTGTGGCGCGGCGTCGACACGGCGAAGCTGGCCGCTGCAGTGCGGGCACAGGCCGAAGGGAAAGGCGAAACCCTCGCTGGTCCGGCCGCAGCTGTCGCACTGCCAGACGCCGCCGGCGCCTGCACAGGAAAGAGCCTCGCCGGCAGGTGTGGCCGGGGAGATGGCCATCTCAGTTCGACGCCGGTATGGCGGCCAGGTCGCGCAGCAGGCGTTGCACGTGCACGGCGGCTACCAGGCGCCGGTAATTGGAGGGCGTCACCGTCGTGCGCATGGGGCTCACCTGCTTGTGCACCAGCTTGCCCAGCGCCGCCAGTGCGGCCTCGTCCAGCGGTTTGCCGAGCAGCGCCGCGGTGCCTTGCAGCAGCAGCGGGTGCGAGTTGGTTCCGGTCAGCGCGATGCGCAGCTCGGCGATGGCGCCACCGTCCATGCGCAGCGCGCAGGCCACGCCGGCGAGGGGGAAATCCATCGCCCCGCGCACGCGCGCCTTGCGATAGCCACTGGCCAGCCCGGCTGCAGGCGCCGGCAGGTGCACCCGGGTCAGGACCTCGTCGCGTTCGATGGTCAACGGCGCGGCGCCGTCGTCGCGGTAGCAGTCGGCCAGCGCGACGCGGCGCGTGCCGCGGCACGACAGCACTTCGACCTCGGCGGCCAGGGCGATCAGCGCCGGCGCCAGATCGCCGCTGAACGCGGCATGGCAGCGCCGGCCCTGCGGTGCGACATGGCAGGTGTCGCCGCCGCGCTTGAGGCAGTGGTCGTTGGCCTGGCGCCACCAGGCACTCTGGTTGTAGAACACGCAGCGCGTGTCCAGGCACAGGTTGCCGCCCAGCGTGGCCACGCTGCGGTGGCCCGGGCCCGCCGCGGCCTGGGCGGCCTGGCCGATGGCGGCGTATTCGCTGGCGATGCGTTCGTCCGCCGCCAGCCGGGCCAGCGTGACGCCGGCGCCGAGCACCAGCCCCTCGGCCTCGAACTCGAGGTCGGCGCGGCCCTGCACAGCGCCCAGATCGACCAGCACCGGCGGGCTCTCGAGCCCCCGCCGCAGGTTGGGCACGAGGTCGGTGCCGCCGGCCAGCAGCCGTGCGCCGGGCTCGGCAGCCAGCAGCGCCGCCGCCTCGCCGTAGGTCGTCGGGCGCAACAGGCGGAAGTCGGGCAAACGTTCCATGGCTATTTCGCTGCGCTGGTGGCGGCCTGCGGCGTCGTCGTCGCCGCCGCGCGGCGTGCCTGCAGCCGCTGCTCGCGCCGGCGGGTGTGGATCGCGTCGAGCACACGATCGGGTGTCGCCGGCAGCGCCGTCAGGCGAATGCCGATGGCGTCGCAGATCGCGTTCGTCAAGGCCGGCGGGAAACCGTGCAGCGCGCCTTCGCTCGCCTCCTTGGCGCCGAAGGGGCCGAGCGGGTCCATGCTCTCGATCAGCTTGACCTCGATCGGTGGCGACTCGGCGATGGTCGGGACGCGGTAGTCGAGGAAGTTGGGCCGCATCGGCAGGCCCTCGTGGTACTGCGTCTCCTCGCACAGGGCCTGCCCCATGCCCATCCAGACGGCGCCCTGCACCTGGCCTTCGACGGCCAGCGGGTTGATCGCGAAACCGCAGTCGTGCGCCACCCAGACCTGCTCGACCTTGACGACGCCGGTGTCCTCGTCGACGCTGACTTCGACCACCTGCGCGGCGTAGGAGAAACCGGCGGTCGAACCGACCGCGGCGCCGCGGAAGGTGCCGCCCTGCGTTTCCTTCGGCGTCGACCACACGCCCTTGACCGTGAGCGTGCCGCTGTCGATCAGCGCGGCCTCGACGACCTGCGCGAAGTCGAGCGTCTTGTCGGTGCCGACGACGGCGCAGCGCTCACCGGCCCAGTCGACCTCGTCGGGCGTGACTTCCAGCTTGCGCGCCGCGGCCGCGACGAGCACGCGCTTCAGGGCCTCGGCCGCGCGCAGCGCCGCGTTGCCGACCATGAACGACACGCGCGACGAGTACGAGCCGTTGTCCTTGGGCGTCAGCACGCTGTCGGTGGCGACGACGCGGATGCGCGCCATCGGCAACATCAGCACCTCGGCCACCACCTGCGTCAGCAGCGTCGACGAGCCCTGGCCGATGTCGGATGCGCCGGTGAGAATGGTGATACTGGCGTCGAAGTCGAGCTTGAGGTTGATCACCGCGTGCGGCTCGCCGCTCCAGTGCACCGGCTTGGCCGACCCCGAGACGTAGTGAGAGCAGGCCAGGCCCAGGCCGCGCTTGAGACCGTCGCTGCGCGGGGGCCTGCCGCGCCGCGTGGCCCAGCCCGAAGCCTGCTCGGCCCAGTCCAGGCAGGCGGGGATGCCGTAGGAGTTGACTTGCAGGTCGTTGAGCGTGCGGTAGGGCGTGTCGATCAGGTTGGCGCGCCGCACCGCGAACGGGTCCAGCCCGAGCTGGCCCGCCATCTCGTCGAGCAGCGACTCGAAGGCGTGGCGCGCGTCGACGGCACCATGGCCGCGCATGGCGCCGCAGGGCGGCAGGTTGGTGTAGACGCGAAAGCCCTGGTAACGCACCGCGCCGACGCGGTACAGCGCGTGCAGCAGCGCGCCGGCGTAGAGGATGGTCACCAGCCCGTAGCCGCCGTAGGCGCCGCCGCGCTGCACGATCTCGCAATCGACGGCGGTGATCTCGCCCGAGCGCTTGATGCCGATCCTGAGCCGGATGTCGGTCGCCGGCCGGCCGCGGTGCGTGAGGAAACCTTCCTCGCGCGTGAGCTGCGTCCTCACCGTGCCGCCGGCCGCCCGCGCCAGCGCGGCGGTGACCATCTCGAAGTTCAAGGGCTCGACGCGGTGGCCGAAGCCGCCGCCGACGAAGGGCTTGACGACGCGGATGCGCGAGGCGTCCATGCCCAGCACTTGCGCCAGCGTCAGGTGCAGGTAGTAGGGCACCTGCGTCACCGAATGCGTGGTCAGGCGATCGGCCTCGGGCTCGTAGCAGGCCACGGCGGCGTTGAGCTCGATCTGACCGTGCGCGACCTCGGCATAGCTCGTGCTGCGCTCGAGCACCAGGTCGGCCGCTGCAAAGCCGGCGTCGACATCGCCGAAGGCCTGATCGACGCGGCGTTCGATGTTGCCGGCCTTGTTGTCGTGCAGCAGCACCGCGCCTTCGGCGCGCGCATCGGCGGCGGCGAAGTACGCCGGCAAGGGCTCGATGTCGAGCACGATCGCCCGCAGCGCCGCTTCGGCGGTGGCTTCGTCGACAGCCGCCACCGCGGCCACCGGCTCGCCGCGGTAGCGCACCTTGTCGCGCGCCAGCGGCCATTCGTTCTGCGCGATCGGGATCACGCCGTAGGGAGCGGCGAAATCCTCGCCGGTGACGACGGCCCGCACCCCCGGGATGGCGCGCGCCTTCGTGGTGTCGATGCCGCGGATGATGCCGTGCGCGACGGGGCTGCGCAGGATGCGCCCGATCAGCGCCGGGCCCAGCGGCAGGTCGGCGGTGTAGCGCGCGCGGCCGGTGACCTTCTCGATGCCGTCGATCAGTGGCGTGCGCCGGCCGACCGCACCGCGCACCGGCGTGGTGGTGTTGGTGCCGCTCATCGCGCCACTCCCGCCGCCGCGCGCACGGACTCGATGATCTTCACGTAGCCGGTGCAGCGGCACAGGTTGCCCGCCAGCCCGTCGCGGATCTGCGCGTCGCTGGGCTGCGGCACGCGGCGCAGCAGCGCCTCGGCGGCCATCACCATGCCCGGCGTGCAGTAGCCGCACTGGGTGCCCAGGTGCTCGTGAAAGGCTTGCTGCAAGAGGCTCATGCGGCCGTTGCGCGTGAGGTGTTCAATGGTCTCGATGCGCCGCCCGGCGCAGGTGGCGGCGAGCGTCAGGCAGGCCAGCTGCGGCTGGTCGTCGACGAGCACCGTGCAGGCGCCGCATTCGCCGCCGTCGCAGCCCTGCATGGTGCCGGTCAGGCCCAGCGTGTCGCGCAGCACGTCCAGCAGCAATGCGTTGTCGGCCACCGCATGTTGCTCGACGCGTTCGTTGACGGTCAGGGTCAGCAGGCGCTTGTTCACGGTGTCGTGTTCCTCGGGGCGGCGCCGTTCGACCCCTGCGCGGCGGAGCGCCGGAACGGCCTGTTCGCACGGTCGGGACGCATGGCTCACGTCCTGAATCGCTATTCTGGTACCGCAATACCATAAAAGAATTGATCTGGGTCAAGCCCTTCGCCCCGCCGCAGGCGCGCTGCAGGCCACGCGCTGTTGCAGGCGTGGCAGTGTGGCTCTTCAGTCAGCGCGCCTCGAGGCTTGCTTCACCTCCTGCAGACAGGCCGGCCAGATGCACGTCGACCACCCGGCGGCCCACGGCGCGCAGCGCGAACGAGGCCGGCGCCAGCATCCAGTTCTGGATCAACCCGTCCAGCAGCGCGTGCAGGCCGATCGCGATCTGCCGTGGCGGCAGCGAGCGCGCGATCTCGCCGCGCCCCTGCGCCGCGCGCAGCAGGCGTTCGAGCACCGCGATGTGGTCGCGGCGCATCTGCAGATGCCGCTCGCGCACGGCCGTCATCTCGTCGACGTACTCGACCTTGTGGGTGGCGATCTCGAACACGCGCCTGACCTGCTCGTCGCCGGCCACGCGGTCGAAGATGCCGAGCAGGTGTTCGCGCAGCGTGGCCAGCGGGGGTGCGCCGTCACGCGGCGCGAGTTGCGCGGCTGATTCCTCCATCGGCAGGCAGACGCGGGCCATCATGGCGTTGAAGAGGTCGCCTTGTCCTTGAAGTGCCAGTGAACGGCACCTCGCGTCACGCCGGCGGCCAGCGCGATGTCGTGCAACGACGTCCCCGACACGCCATGCAGCAGGAACAGGCGCAGGCCGCCGCCGAGGCGCGCTGCGCCACACTGGCCGATCTGCTGCTGCGCGGTGCTGCTGTAGCGCGTGCTCGGCGGCGGGGCCGGCCCGGCGGCGATGGCGGCGAGGTAGAAACCCGTGGCCGGCGGCGCGGGAATGCGCCGCCACAATGGGCGCCATGGATCAGCCCGTGAAGCCCGACCTGCCCCTGAGCGACATCGAGATCGCACGCCGCGCGCCGCTGTGTCGCATCACCGACCTGGCCCGCGATCGACTGGGCATTGCCGACGAGCACCTGGTGCCCTACGGCCACTACAAGGCCAAGCTGGCGCTCGAGCACATCGCGACGCTCGAAGGCCGGCCCGAAGGCAAGCTGATCCTCGTCACCGCGATCAGCCCGACGCCGGCCGGCGAAGGCAAGACCACCACCGTCGTCGGCCTGGGCGACGCGCTCGGCCACATCGGCAAGCGGGCGATGATCGCCCTGCGCGAGCCCTCGCTCGGCCCGGTGTTCGGCATGAAGGGCGGCGCCACCGGTGGCGGGCGGGCGCAGGTGGTGCCGATGGACGACATCAACCTGCACTTCACCGGCGACTTCAACGCCGTGGCGCTGGCCAACAACCTGCTGGCGGCGGTCATCGACAACCACATCCACCACGGCAACGCGCTGGGCATCGACGTGCGCCGCATCAGCTGGCGCCGCGTGATGGACATGAACGACCGCGCGCTGCGCGACATCACGGTGGGGCTGGGCGGCCCGGCCAACGGCTACCCGCGGCAGGACGGCTTCGACATCGTGGTGGCCTCGGAGGTGATGGCCATCCTGTGCCTGGCGACGTCGCTGCGCGACCTCAAGGAACGGCTGGGCCGCATCGTGGTGGCCGAGACGCGCGACCGCCGTCCGGTGCGCGCCTGTGACCTGAAAGTGCACGGCGCCATGACCGTGCTGTTGCGCGACGCGCTGGCGCCGAACCTGGTGCAGACACTGGAGCACACGCCGGCGTTGCTGCATGGCGGGCCGTTCGCCAATATCGCGCACGGTTGCAACTCCGTCATCGCCACGCGCACCGCGCTGCGCCTGGCCGACTACGTGGTCACCGAGGCCGGCTTCGGCGCCGACCTGGGAGCCGAGAAGTTCATCGACATCAAGTGTCGCGCCTCGGGCCTGCGTCCGGCAGCTGCGGTGGTGGTGGCCACCGTGCGCGCACTCAAATACCACGGCGGCGTCGAACTCGGTGGCCTGGAGGCCGAGGACCTGCCGGCGCTGCAGCACGGTCTGGCCAACCTGGAGCGCCACCTGCACAACCTGCGCGACGTCTTCGGTCTGCCCTGCGTGGTGGCCATCAACCACTTCACCAGCGACACGGAAGCCGAACACGCGCTGCTGCGCGAGCGCGTCGCGCGCCTGGACGTGGCGGTGATCACGGCGCGCCACTGGGCCGAAGGTGGCCGCGGTGCGTCTGAGCTGGCGCGCGAGGTGGTGCGCCTGTGCGACCAGCCGGCCACGCTGCGTTTTGCCTATGACTAAGCCACCACGCTGTGGAACAAGATGATGGCCGTGGCGACGCGCATCTACGGCGCGGCCGACGTCAGCGCCACGGCGGCGGTGCGCGCGCAGATCGAGCGCCTGCAGGCGACCGGCTACGGCCACCTGCCGGTGTGCGTGGCGAAGACGCAGTACAGCTTCACCACCGACCCCGCGCGGCGCGGTGCGCCCGTCGGCCACACCGTGAACGTACGCGA
The DNA here is from genome assembly GCA_030680415.1 of Rubrivivax sp. Taxonomy (GTDB): domain Bacteria; phylum Pseudomonadota; class Gammaproteobacteria; order Burkholderiales; family Burkholderiaceae_C; genus Rubrivivax. The sequence continues at coordinate 37,971 of JAUXVE010000066.1, read as the reverse complement.
GGTGCGGCTGGCGGCCGGAGCGGAGTTCGTGGTCATGGTCTGCGGTGACGTGATGACGATGCCGGGCCTGCCCAAGGTGCCGTCGGCCGAGCGCATCGACCTCGATGATGCTGGGCGCATCGTCGGCCTGAACTGAGGCTCAAGGGCCTCACGCTCTCGGAGAGCCCGCGCAGATGGCCAACAACACCGCGCGCCTGTGCCGCATCGAGACGCTGATCCGCTCGCGCGGGCACGTCAGCTTTGCGGCCCTGCTGGCCGAGCTCGAGGTCTCGCCGGCCACGCTCAAGCGTGACCTCGAGTTTCTGCGCAGCCGCCTGGGCGCGCCAATCGAATACGACCGCGACCTCAACGCCTACCGCTTCGGCTCTGCCCATGCCGGCGGCCGGCACGAACTGCCGGGGCTGTGGTTCGACGAGGCCGAGCTGTATTCGCTGCTGATGGCCAACCAGCTGTTGAGCAGCCTGGGCGGCGACGGCCTGCTCAGCCGCCACCTGCAGCCCCTGCTCGGACGCATCCACCAGCTGCTGGGCAGCGGTGAGGGTGCGGCGGCGGCAACGCTGATGCAGCGCGTGAAGGTCGTCACGGCGCTGCGGCGCCCGGTGCCGAGCCAGTTCTTCGAGCGTGTCAGCGCCGCGCTGCTGGCACGGCGCAGGCTGCACCTCCGCTACCTCACGCGCGGCCGCAGCGAGCTCAGCGAGCGCGACGTTTCGCCGCAGCGCCTGGTGCACTACCGCAACACCTGGTACCTGGACGCCTGGTGCCACCGCGCCCATGCGCTGCGGCGCTTCGCGCTGGATGCGATGGAGGCGGCGACGGTGCTCGACGACGCGGCCGACGACGTGCCGCTGGCCGAGGTGCAGGCCCGGATGGACGCCGGCTACGGCATCTATGCCGGCGGCCGGCGGCGCTGGGCCGTGCTGGCCTTCGACGCCCGCGCTGCGCCGTGGGCCAGCCGGGAGGAATGGCACCCCGAGCAGCAGGGCCGCTGGCTGGGCGACGGACGCTACGAGCTGCGCCTGCCCTACGTCGACGACACCGAACTGGTGATGGACGTGCTGCGCCAGGGCGAGCAGGTGAGGGTGCTGGCACCGCCGGCGCTGGTGGCTGCGGTGCGTGCGCGGCTGCAGGCGGCGGCGGCGCTCTACGCATGATGCCGGGGCGACGATCGACTCCTGACACGACCAACACGCCACGCCGGGAGTCAACTGACTCGCTGCACGCAGTGAAAGGTGCATCTCGGTCTTCCCCGCACAATGCGGGCTCCGTTCCCCATCACTCGAGCCTGCACCTGAACATGATCGGCTGGATCTTCAAGAATGACGAGGCGCTCGCCGCCGACACCTCGGCAAGTGCCGCGGGGACGACGGCCACGACCGGCGCCGCCGCGAAGGGCGGTGGGGCCGTGCCAGCGTTCGGCGATTGGTCGCTGAAGCTGCAAGCGGCCATGGGCGACGACACCGCGCTGCTGACGCTGGCGCTCGCGGGTGCGCCGCTGGACGTGAAACTGGCTGCCGTCGGCGCGCTCGCCACCGAGGCGGCGCTGAAGCTGGCCGAGCGCGAATTCCGCGACCATGACCGCCGCGTTCACCGCCTGGCCAAGCAGCGCCTCGGGGTGCTGGTGGCGCTGCGCGAAACCGGCGAGAAAGCGGCCCGCTTGATCGAGGCTGCCAAGGCGCTGCTCGATGAGCCGCTGCTCGCCGTCAACCGCCTGGTGGAGCTCGACCGCGCATGGCAGGCCCTGGACGCAGGCGCGCTCGACGCCGCACAGCGGGTCGAGTTCGAGACCCTGCTGACGCAGCTGTCGACGCTGACGCGCGAGCGTGCCGACGAGGCGCTGAAGCGCAAGCGTTGGACAGCGCAGGCGCAGCTCGCGCTGTCCGGCCTGCAGGCCGCCTGCTTCGAGGCCGCCGCGGGCACGCATGGCCGCAGCGGCCTGGCCGCGGCCAGCGCTGCGGCGCGCCAGGCCGGCGACGGCGCAGCGGCGGGCGATGACAGCGCTGTGCTGCGCGACGCCCTGGCCGGCGCGCTGCAGACCTGGGCCCAGCTCGACGAGCGTCTGGCCGTTCTCGACGAGTTGCTGCAGGCCTCCTCGGTGGACGAGCCGGTGGCGTCCACCGACGCGGATCCGCCCGGCGACCCGGCCGGTCGCGCTGCACCACGGCAGGACGCTGCACTGCGCTGGCAGCAGCTTGCGCCGCTGGCCGATGCCCGGCTCGGCGATTTGCTGAACCGGCGCTTCGAGCAATGGCAGCAGGCCCAGGAGGATGCGCGCCAGGCGCGCAAGGCGCAGCGGCGCGATCAAGCCAGGGCGCGGCAGCATGCGGCGCGCAACGAGCGCATCGAGACCCTGGCCAGCGTCCTGGAACGGGCCGAAGTCGCGCTGGCCGACGGGCATCTGGCCGATACCCACAAACACCTGGTCGAGATCGACGAGTGGCTGCACGGCGGCGCGTCGGCCGGCACGCTGCGGGCGCGCATCGACGCGCTGCAGGCCGGCTACGCGCAGCTCAAGGGCTGGCAGCACTGGGGCGGCGGCCGCGCACGCGACGAACTCGTGCTGCAGGCCGAGGCCCTGGCCGCGGCGACGAACAGCCCAGGCGATGCCCGCACCGTGAAGCTGACGACGCGACAACAGGCCGAAGTCATCGACGACATGCGCGCGCGCTGGAAGGAGCTCGACCGCCTGGGCGGCGCCACCAGCCGCTCGCTGTGGCAGCGCTTCGAAGCGGCACTCAAGGCGGCATACCAGCCCGTGGCCGCGCACGTGGCGGCACAGCGGGCGGCACGCGAGCAGAACCTGCAGTCGCGGCAACAGCTCATCGCGGCCCTGGACATGCTTGTACTGCCCGAGGTGGACGGTGGGGATGCGACGCCCGACTGGAGGAAGCTGGCCGGCGCGCTCGATCACTTCCGGACCGAGTGGCGCAAGCTCGGGCCGCTCGAGCACACCGTGCCTCACAAGGCGCAGGACAAGCTGGTCGAACGCATGCACGCCGCGGTGGCGCGGCTCGAATCACCGCTTCAAGAAGCCCGACGCGGCGCCCGGGTCGCGCGTGAGCGACTCATCGCCCGCGCCAGCGCGCTGGGTGCCGAGGCGCTGGCCGGTGGCCAGGGCCGCGAACTGGTCGACCGCGTACGCGAACTGCAGGCCGATTGGCAGCAGCAGGCCAGGGCCCTGCCGCTGGCGCGCGGCGACGAGAACGCGCTGTGGGCGGAATTCAAGACCGCGATCGACGCGATCTTCAGCGCCCGTGACGCGGTCTTCAGCGCCCGCGACGCCGAGTTCAGGGCTCACGGCGCCGAGCGCCTGGCCTTGATCGGACGCCTGGAGGCCTTGTCCGCCGACACGGCGCCGGCCGAGCTCAAGCGCGCACTGGCCGAGGTCGATGCCGCGTGGCAGCGTGCGGGGCCGGCGCCTCGCAGCGACGCGGCAGCGCTCGATGCGCGGTTCCGCAATGCGCGCGAAGCGGCGGTCCAGTACTTGGGCAGCAGCGCGCAGCGCCGCTGGCACGCCACGTGCGACGCGCTGGCTGCCAAGCTCGCGTTGTGCGAGGAACTGGAATCCGGCGCCGACCCGGCCGACGCACGCGCTGTGCTCACTGAGCGCTGGTCGGCAGTACCGGCACTGCCGGCGCCGTGGGAGCAGGCCTTGGCTGCACGCGCCGGACTGTCCGGCGTTGCCGCGGCCGGCAAGGCGCCGGGCGCGCTGGGCACCGACGAGTTGCTGCTTCAGGCAGAGGCCGCTTGGGGCCTGCAATCGCCGGCCGCGTTCGACGCGGCGCGGCGGCTGCTGAAGCTGCAGGCGATGAAGGCGGCGATGGAAGGCCGCCGGCCGACCACGGCGACACCCTCGACGCCTGAGTTTGTGCTGGCGGCGCTGCTCGGCCGTCGTGGGCTCGATGTGCTGCAACGCCAGCGCTTGGGCGTCGTCTTGGCCGCCTTGCGCCAACGCGGGCCCATCGGCGGCGTGGCGGGCCAGCCGGCGGCTGGCGCTGGCAACCCGGGCGCCGACCGTCGGGCCGGTTGAGCGGGGTCCGCTGAACGCAGGCTGCACGCTCGATCCTGCGGCGGGGCGAGCGGGTCGCCAGCTCACTCCTCAGGCGCTAGCGTACTCGCAAGTTAACATAATATACATTGTGCACAATAAATAGTGATGGGCAGATCGGTGGCGATGGGACTTCAGCCGGTGCACCGCTGAGAGTCACGCTTCACCGTGGGTGCGGCCACGCAAGCCGCGCACCGCCGCTGGCCGCGTCAGGCCAGCGAATCCCCGTTCGGCTCCGCATCCTCGTCATCGACGACGGCTGGCGGGATGCCGGCGTCCGTGGGCGAGATACGGTCCAGCGGGCGGCACAGGTGCCGGTTGAGCTGCCCCAGCCGCTCTGATTTTTCCATGGCGGCAAACACCACCTCCGGGTTGATCATCAGCATGAACGGATTGTGCTGCGCAGTCGACTGGGCCATTTCCATACTCCTGGGGTTGGGGATGCAACGCCCTTATCGGCAACTCTAGGCGCCGACTGATCGCCGGCCAAGTCGGCGCCGCGCCAATCGGAGTGTCGGACGACTTCCGACACGGATCGCTCCCATCCCGCCTCAGCGGCCCGCTGCCTGCAAGCTGGCGGCCAGTGCCTCGCGGCCAGCCTGACGTGCGAAATCCGCCGCCGTCAGACCGAGATCGTTGCGTGCCCGCGGGTCGGCGCCACGCGCCAGCAGCGCTTCGGCGGCGCCCGGCGCGCCATAGCGTGCGGCCATCATCAGTGGCGTCGTGCGGTTGGGCGAGGCCGCCTCGATCAGCGCGCCGCGGTCCAGCAGCAGCGTCAGCAGCTTCGGCTCGGGGCCGCTGGCGGCGTAGTGCAATGGCGTCCAGCCGCTGCGGTTGAGCTGCGCGCCACGGTCGAGCAGCCGCTGCGTCCACTCCCGGTTGCCGCGCAGCGCAGCCATCATCAGCGGCGTCTCGTCGGCCGCGTTGACGGCGTCGACCTTGAGTTCTGGGTGTGCGAGCAGCGTCGCCGCCACCTTCAAGGCGCCGTCGCGCAGCGCCAGGTACAGGCCGACCTGGCCGTTCTCGTCGGGCGCGTTGGGATCGAAGCCGCGTTCGAGCAACCCTGACACCGTGCCCGCATCGTCAACCTCGAGAGCACGGAAGTAGTCCTCGTAGGAGCCGGCAATTGAAGAAGAAATCCCAAATGCCAAAACAAGATAGAACACGAATCTAAAGTAATACTTCATGTCCTCAGGATTCCTCGCAGAGCGCCGGCAGGCCGAACAGACGCTCGAAATTGGCGCTCGTGGCACGCGCGACATCGGCCACCGGCAAGCCCTTGACCTCGGCCAGCCCGGCTGCCACGTAAGGCACCAGCGCCGGGTGATTGGTCTTGCCGCGGTAAGGCATGGGCGCCAGGTAGGGGCTGTCGGTTTCGATCAGGCAGCGATCCAGCGGCACGAAGCGCGCCACCTCGCGCAACTCCTCTGCGCTGCGGAAGGTCAGGATGCCTGAAAACGAGATGTCGAATCCGAGTTCCAGCGCCTGCCTGGCCACCTCGCGCGTTTCGGTGAAGCAGTGGAACACCCCGCGCACGGTGCCCTGCCCCTCTTCGCGCAACAGCGCCACGGTGTCCTGGCTGGCGCTGCGCGTGTGCACCACCAGTGGCAGCCCGCTGGCGCGTGCGGCCCGGATGTGGACGCGGAAACGCTCGCGCTGCCATGCCATCTGTTCTACGCTGCGGCCGTTCAGGCGGTAGTAGTCGAGCCCGGTCTCGCCCAGCGCCACCACGCGCGGCAGGCGCGCGCGCGAGACGAGATCGTCGACGGCGGGCTCCTGCACCCCTTCGTTGTCGGGGTGCACGCCCACCGTGCACCAGAAGTTGTCGTGCGCCATGGCCAGTGCATGCACACGCTCGAACTCCTCCAGCGTGGTGCAGATGCACAGCGCGCGGTCGACCTGGGCGGCCGCCATCTCGCGCCGCAACTCGGCAATGCGGTCGTGCAGTTCAGGCAAGCTGAGGTGGCAATGCGAGTCGACGTACATGCAGCGACTGTACGGCCCCCCGGCCTCAAGCCCGGTCTCAGAGTGTCTGCGTCGGCTTGGCCGACGAGATGCTCGTGCCCAGCGCTTCCTCGATCTTCAGCTTGACCTGGCGCGACTTCTCGTCGTTGGGGAAGCGCACACCCACGCCCTGGGTGCGGCCGCCGGAGGCGTTCGCCGGCGTGATCCACGCCACCTTGCCGGCGACCGGAAAGCGCTGCGGGTCGTCGGGCAGTGACAGCAGCAGGTAGATGTCGTCGCCGAGCCGGTACTCGCGCGTCGTCGGCACGAACAGCCCGCCGTCGGTCAGCAATGGAATGTATGCAGCGTACAGCGCGCCCTTTTCGCGGAACACGAGCTGGATCACGCTCGGCCGCGCGGCCCCGCCCGGCACCAGCGCCGGGCCGAGACCTCCCGACCGTGTCAGCGGGGATTCGCTCATGGCTCAAGTGTAACGAAGCTCCGCCGCGGCGCAGCGCTGCGTTGCGCGGCCGCTGCCAGCGCAAGCCGGCCCAGCGACACCAGCGCATCGATCATCAGCGCTTCCTGCCAGGGGTGGTCTTCCTGGCGGGCGATGCGCGCGAGCTCACGCGACCACGACGCCAGCGCTGGCCCACTGCTGCCGGCGGGCACGCGATCGGTCGGAAAGTACAGCGCCGGGCCGCCACACGCGCGGGCCATGGCGTCATGGCACAGCTTCTGCAACGCGTCCACGACTTGCGGCACCGGCCAGCCGGCCAGCGCCGCGGCGCGGCCACCGGCCACGGCAGCCGGCAGCGCCGACCAGGCCTCGGCGTCGATGCCGGCCTGGGCCAGAGCCAGTGCGTCGAGCGGGCGGCCACTGCTGGCCGCCAGCAACACCTCCGGCTGCGCCACACCCTGCGCCAGCAGCCAGCGGGCCGCCACCTCGGGCGCGGGGGCAGCCAGGCGCAGGCGCTGGCAGCGGCTGCGCACCGTGGGCAGCAGCAGCGCCGGGTCGCCGGCGGTCAGCACCAGCCGCGTGCCCGCCGGCGGTTCTTCCAGTGTCTTGAGCAAGGCATTCGCCGACTGCGCGTTCAGCGCCTCGGCCGGGTGCAGCACCGCGACCTTGCCGCGGCCGCGCGCGCTCGTCCTTGTCGCCCAGTCGATCAGCGAGCGCACCTCGTTGATACGGATCTGCCGGCTGGGCTTGCGCTTGGCGTCTTCGCCCTCGTCCTTGTCGTCGGCCAGCGGCCAGCCGTGGGCGCGGCGCAGGGTCTCGGGCAGCAGCACGAGCAGGTCGGGGTGCACGTGCGACTGCACGAGGCGACAGCTGCCGCAGTGGCCACACGGACGGGCTGCAACTGGCGCGGTGTCCTCGCACAACCAGGCTTGCGCCAGCACCAGGGCAAACGGTAGCGCGCCGACGCCGGCTGCACCGTGCACCAGCAGCGCGTGACCGCGATGCGTGGCCAGCGCGGCGGCCAGCGGTTCGGCCAGCCAGGGCAGGGGCAGCGTGCCAGCGGCGTCTACCACCATGGCCGGGCCTCGACGGCGGAGCGCACCTGCTGCCATACCGTCTCGCGTTCGGCCTCGGCGTCCAGGCGCGCGAAGCGGCCGCGGTCGGCGGCGGCGCGAGCAGCGTAGCCGGCGCGCACGCGCTGGAAAAAGGCTTCGTCCTGCGCCTCGAAGCGATCGGGTGCACGCACGGCGCCGCGGCGGGCTGCGGCAGTGGCCGGTGCGAGGTCGAACCACAGTGTGAGGTCGGGCTGGCGCCCCTGCTGCACCCAGTGTTCAAGCTGGCCCAGCACGCCGGTGTCGAAGCCGCGGCCGCCGCCCTGGTAGGCGAAGGTGGCGTCGGTAAAGCGGTCGCACAGCACCGTGGTGCCAAGCGCCAGCGCCGGCTCGATGAGGTTCACGAGATGGTCGCGCCGCGCTGCGAACACGAGCAGTGCCTCGCACAGGGCGTCCATCGGCGTGTGCAGGACGAGTTCGCGCAGGCGCTCGGCCAGTGGCGTGCCGCCGGGCTCGCGCGTCACCACCACCGTGTGCCCGCGGCTGCGCAGCCAGCCGGCCAGGGCTTCGATGTGCGAGCTCTTGCCGGCACCGTCGATGCCTTCGAAGGTGATGAAGCGGCCCGGCGTCAACGGCCGCCTCGCTGGTACTTGTTCACGGCGCGATTATGGTCGGCGAGCGTCTCGCTGAAGACACTGGCGCCGCTGCCGTCGCTGCGCGCCACGAAGTACAGCGCCCGGGTCGGCTCCGGCCGCACCGCGGCGCGCAGCGAAGCCAGTCCAGGCAAGGCGATGGGCGTGGGCGGCAGGCCGGCGCGCGTGTAGGTGTTGTAGGGCGTGTCGGCCTGCAGGTCGCGCTTGCGCAGGTTGCCGTCGAAGGCCGCGCCCAGGCCGTAGATCACCGTTGGGTCGGTCTGCAGTGGCATGCCGATGCGCAGCCGGTTGACGAAGACACCGGCGACCAGGCCGCGCTCGGCGGGCAGGCCGGTCTCCTTTTCGACGATCGAAGCCAGGATCAGCGCTTCCTCGGCGCTCTTCAGCGGCGTGTCCGGCGCGTGTTCGGCCCAGACGGCGGCCAGGTGCTGCTGCAGGGCGCGGTGCGCGCGTCTGAGCACCACGAGGTCACTGACGCCGCGGCTGTAGGCATAGGTGTCGGGGAAGAAGCGGCCTTCGGCGCTGGCGCCGGGTTCGCCCATGGCGGCCATCAACTCGGCGTCGCTCATGCCCGTCGTGAGGTGCTTCAGATGCGGCGCGCGCGCCAGTTCGGCGCGCAACTGGCGCAGCGTCCAGCCTTCGATGAAACGCAACTGCTCCAGTATCTCTTCACCCTGCACCATCTTGGCCAGCAGGCGGCGCGGCGAAGTGCCGGGGCCGATCTCGTAGCTGCCGGCGCGGATGCGCCTGGCCTGGCCCGACCAGCGGAAGTATTCGTACAGCAGCGCGGGCGAGGTTTGCACCCCGGCGCCGACCCAGCCCTGGGCGACCTCGCGTGGCGTTGCGCCGGCTTCGATGGACAGCTCGGCGCCGGCGCCAGCCAGCGGCAAGGCGCGGTCCAGCCACCACCACGCGGCCCCCGCCGCCACGGCGGCAGCGAGCAGCAACAGGCCCAGCAGGCTGAACAGCCACCGAAACCCCAAGGACGAGCCAGACATGGCGGCTGATCATAATGAGCGCATGAACACCACCTCAGCCGACCTCCCCCTCCCCGCAGGTGCCGTGCGCCTGGACGACTGGGGCGTGATCCACGCCACCGGTGCCGACGCTCGGAGTTTCCTCAATGGCCAGTTGACGCAGGAGACCCTGCAACTGGACGCCGACCAGGCGCGTCTGGCCGGCTACTGCACGCCCAAGGGGCGGCTGCTGGCCAGCTTCGTGGTCTGGCGCCGCGCCGAAGACGACGTGCTGCTGGCCTGTTCAGCCGACGTGCTGCCGGCCGTGCTCAAGCGCTTGTCGATGTTCGTGCTGCGCGCCCAGTGCAAGCTCAGCGACGTCAGTGCTCAGTTGCCGTTGTGGGGACTGGCCGGCGAAGCGGCGCGCACGGCGTTGCGCACCAAGGCCTCGATGCCGGTGTGGGGCCACGCCAGCGTCGCGGGCGCCGACGTGATCCGCCTGCCGGACGCCGCGGTCAACGGCACCCCGGTGCCGCGCTGGTTGTGGGCCGGCGCTTCCGGCTTTGCCCTGGCCGCGGTGCCCGCGCTCGACGCCGACGACTGGCGCTGGCTCGAAGTGACGAGCGGCGTGCCGCGCGTCGTCGGCGCCACGGTGGAGCAGTTCGTGCCGCAGATGGTGAACCTGGAACTGGTGGGCGGCGTCGACTTCCAGAAGGGCTGCTACCCGGGCCAGGAGGTCGTCGCCCGCAGCCAGTACCGCGGCACGCTCAAGCGCCGCGCCCAGGTCGTCAGCAGCCCGGTGGCGCTGCAGCCGGGGCAGGAGGTCTTCCACGACGCCGACCCCGGCCAGCCCGCCGGCATGGTGGTGCTGGCCGGCTCGCTGGCCGGTCGCCACCACGCGGCGTTGGTGGAACTCAAGCTGTCGGCGCTGGCTGGCGGCAGCCTGCATGCCGGTGCTGCCGACGGGCCGTTGCTGACCCTCGCCGCCCTGCCCTACGCCATTCCTGCCGAGCCAGCGGCCTGAGGTCGGCGCCGTGACGCGGCAACTGTTCATCTACTGGAAGACCGACCCCGGACACGCCGCGGCAGCCGCGGCCGGCATGGCCGCTCTCCAGCGCGCCTTGCTGGTCCGCCATGCCGGCCTGGTGGCCCACCTGTACCGGCGCGCCGACGACGCCGGCGACACCGTCACGCTGATGGAAACCTACGCTTGCACGGGCGGTGTGGCTGCCGAGCTGCAGGCCGAGATCGTGGCCGCCGGGGCCCGCGCCTCGGCCGGCTGGTGCCTGGGCGAGCGCCACGTCGAAGTGTTCGACGAACTGCCTGGCGACGCGGGTGAGCACCCCACGCCCTGAAACGCGACTACAGGCTGCGCCGCATCTCGATGTGCGGCACTCCGGCTTCCTCGAACACCTCGCCGACGGTGGCGAAACCGGCGCGCCGGTAGAAGGGCGCGGCGGTGGTCTGTGCGCGCAGCATCACCTCGCTGTCACCGCGTTCGCGCGCCGCCTGCAGCAGCGCGTCCAGCACCGCGCGCCCGAGGCCGGCGCCGCGCACCGTGGCCAGCGCCGCCATGCGGCCGACCTGGGCCTGGCCCGGCGCCGCCTGCAGCAAACGCCCGCTGGCCAGCGGCATGCCGAAGCGGTTGTGGGCCACGACGTGCAACGCCGTGGCGTCGGCGTCGTCGCAGACCAGGTTGGCGGCGATGCCCTGCTCTTCGGCAAAGACGGCGTGCCGGATGGTCCTGGCGTCGGCCCCCAGCGTTTCCCAGCCGCCCCGGCGCAGGTCGACCATCGGCTGGCCGGCCTCGAAACCCTCGAGGATGTCGCGCAGCGCCTGCGGCAGCGGCCGGCTGGTCTGCGTCGCGGGGTCGGCGAAGACATAGACCAGGTCGCCGTGCACCAGCCGCTGCTCGCCGCGGAACACCGCCGCCGCGAACACCATCGACGACTTGCCGATGCGCGCACAGCGGATGCCGACCTCCAGCAGGTCGTCGTAGCGTGCCGAGCCTTCGTACTCGAGCGTCGCCTTGCGCACGTACAGGTCACCCTGCAGCCGCTCCATGGTGTCGTGGTAGGGCAGCGCCAGGGCGCGCCAGTAGCCGGCCACGGCGGTGTCGAAATACATCAGGTAGTGGCCGTTGAAGACGATCTTCTGCATGTCCACCTCGGCCCAGCGCACGCGCAGGCGGTCGAGGAAACGGAAGTCACTGCGTTGCATGGCGCTGGGGTTCTCCTGGGATACGGCGGCGAAGTCCACTGCCGGGCGCCGAGAGCATACTTTCGAGCTCGCGAACCCTCCCATCCGCAGCCACCCGAACAGGATCCGCCATGGCCCGCATCCTCTACCTGACGCAGATCGACATCGACGACGGCGCCGTGCGCCTGTTGCCCGCAGAGTGCCAGCGCACCGGCATGCGCCGGCCGCTGGTCGTCAGCGACGCCGGCGTGCGCGCCGCGGGCGTGCTGCAGCAGGCGCTGGACGCGCTGGGCGGGCTGCCGCATGCGGTGTTCGACGCCACGCCGTCCAACCCCACCGAAGCCGCCGTGCGCGCGGCAGTGGCCGTGTACCGCCGCGAAGGCTGCGACGGCCTGGTGGCCGTGGGCGGCGGCTCGAGCATCGATCTGGCCAAGGGCGTGGCCATCGCCGCCACCCACGACGGGCCGCTGGCGGGCTACGCCACCATCGAAGGCGGCAGCCCGAGGATCAGCGAGCGCGTGCCGCCGCTGATCGCCGTGCCCACCACCGCCGGCACCGGCAGCGAGGTGGCGCGCGGCGCCATCGTCATCGTCGACGACGGCCGCAAGCTGGGTTTCCACAGCTGGCACCTGATGCCCAAGGCGGCGCTGCTGGACCCCGAACTGACGCTGGGCCTGCCCCCGGGGCTGACCGCCGCCACCGGCATGGACGCCATCGCCCACTGCATGGAGACCTTCATGGCGCCGGCCGTCAATCCGCCGGCCGACGGCATCGCGCTCGACGGCCTGGAGCGCGGCTGGGCGCACATCGAGCGCGCCACCCGCGACGGCCAGGACCGCGAGGCGCGCTGGAACATGATGAGCGCCAGCATGCAAGGCGCGATGGCCTTCCAGAAAGGCCTGGGCTGCGTGCATTCGCTCAGCCACAGCCTGGGCGGTGTCGACCCGCGCCTGCACCACGGCACGCTGAACGCCATGTTCCTGCCGGCGGTGGTGCGCTTCAATGCCGCCGCCGAGTCGATCCAGCGTGAACGCCGCCTGCAGCGCCTGGCCCACGCCATGGGGCTGCCCGGCTGCGACGCCCGCGGCACCGAGGTCGCCGCGGCCATCAGCGCGCTGAACGCCCGCCTGGGCCTGCCCACCGGCCTGCGCGCCATGGGCGTCGGTGAGGACCTCTTCGAGCGAGTCATCGACGGTGCCATGGCCGACCACTGCCACAAGACCAACCCGCGCATCGCCACACGCGACGATTACCGCGAGATGTTGGCCGCGGCGATGTAGACAGCGCCGGCGCGGGCGCGGGCAACCAACGCCCCACGGCGACTGCATCCTGTCGCGCCGCGCTGCAGGTCGTCGCACGCCAAGCGCAGTGCCGCACCGCCGCTGTTATGGTGTGCTACATCAGCAACACACCCCTCGCCTGGGGCGTCCACCATGCCCACCTGGGACCAAAGACAGCCGATCTACCAGCAGCTGGCCGACCTGCTGGCGGCGCAGTTGCTCGACGGCGACCCGCCCGAGGGCCAGGCCATGCCCTCGGTGCGGGCGCTGGCCGCGCAGCACCTGCTCAACCCGCTCACCGTCAACCGTGCGCTGCAGGCGCTGGCTGACGCGGGCCTGCTGGAAAACCGCCGCGGCCTGGGCCTGTTCGTGACCGCCGGCGCCCGCGAGCGCCTGAAGGCCAGCGAGCGCCAGCGTTTCCTGGAAGCCGAATGGCCGCGCCTGCGCGAGCGGCTGCGCCGCCTGGGCATCGGTGCAGAACAACTCAACTGGGGGGACGCCCGATGAACACCGCCACCACCGAGCACCTGGTCCAGGCCCGTGGCCTGACCGTGCGTTACGGCGCCAAGCGCGCCGTCGACGACGTCACTTTCGACATCCCCAAGGGCCGCGTCGTCGGCCTGCTCGGCCACAACGGCGCCGGCAAGTCGACGCTGATGAAGGCCATGGTCGGGCTGGCGCCGACCGCAGGCACGCTGCAGGTGCTGGGGCTGGACCCACGCCGCCAGCGCGTGCAACTGCTGCAGTCGGCCTGCTACATCCCGGACGAGGCGATCCTGCCGCGCTGGGCGCGCGTCGAAGACCTCATCACGCTGATGAGCGGCCTGCACCCGAAGTTCTCGGCCGAGCGCGCGCGCCAGCTGCTGCGCCGCACCAGCGTCAACCTGTCGGACCGCGTGAAGACACTGTCCAAGGGCATGGTCGTGCAGGCGCACCTGGCGCTGGTCGCCGCTATCGATGCCCGGTTGATGATCCTGGACGAACCGACGCTGGGCCTGGACGTGCTCTCGCGCAAGGCCTTCTACGAGATGCTGATCGACGAGTGGTGCGACGGCGAGCGCAGCGTCGTCATCAGCACGCACCAGGTGGAGGAGATCGAGTCGCTGCTGTCCGACGTGTTGATGCTCAACGAGGGCAAGCTGGTGCTGGCGATCAGCCTCGAAGACATCGACCGCCGCTTCGTGGCGCTGAGCCACGACGCCGCGGTGGCCGACGAGATGGCCGCCGCGCACCCGCTGCTGCGCTACCGTACCGGCCCCGGGCCCGGCGGCGGCGCGGCGATCTTCGACGGCCCGCCGCCGGCGCACGTGCAGGCCCTGGGCAAGCGCATGCGCCCGAGCCTGGTCGACCTGTTCGTGGCGCTGACGCGCAAGCCCGAACTCGACCGCACGCAGTTCTGAGCGCCCTGCCCGCCGACCCCGGAGACCCGAGATGAACAACGTCTTTCCTCTGATGCAACGTGAATGGCTGCAGCACCGCTTCGGCTGGGCGCTGCTGGTGCTGGTGCCGCTGGCGCTGGCACTGGTGCTGGTGAGCTTCGGCCAGGTCGAGTTCAACGACGACACGCCCGTAGCCATGGGCGACGCACTGCCGGCCGTCATCGCGCTGGCCTCGGTCGGTGGCAGCGTGACCTTGGTCTTCCTGATCATGTGGGTGACGTCGGTGTTCATCACCACCGGCCTGGCGCGTCGCGACCACGGCGACCGCTCGATCGAGTTCTGGCTGTCGCTGCCGGTGGGCCATGTGCCGAGCCTGGCGGTGCCGATGCTGGTGCACCTGATCCTGGTGCCGGCGGCGGCGCTGGCGATCGGCCTGCTCGGCGGCTACGTCATTTCGCTGGTGCTGGTGACGCGCTTCGTGGGCCTGTCGGCCTGGTTCGGCCTGCCCTTGGGTGACCTGTTGGCCGCGACGATGGCGCTGATGCTGCGGCTGCTGGCCGGTCTGCCGCTGGCCACCCTGTGGCTGGCCCCGATCATCCTGCTGGCGGTCCTGTCCAAGGCCTGGATCGGCCGCTGGGGCCTGCCGGTACTCGGGCTGGCGCTGGGTCTGGGCAGCCTGCTGCTGGATCGTGCGCTGGGCCAGCCCGTGTTCGTGCAGTGGCTGGGCGACGTGTCCCGGCACGCGCTGCAGGCGATGGCCGGCGCCAGTGGTCGCGGTGTGGAGGCTCACAACGCCGGCGAGGCTTTCGCGGCTCTGCGCGCCTTGCCCGGCTGGGCACTGCACGACCTGGGCGCGGCGCTGCGCGCGCTGCTCTCCCCCACTTTCGCGGTCGGACTGGCGCTGTCGGCAGGCTGTTTCGCGCTGCTCGTCGACTGGCGCGGGCGCGGCACCAAGGCTGCCGACTGACGCCCCGGCACGCGGCGGCGTCACCAACCCCGTACAGGAAAAAGAGGCCCCGCGGGGCCTCTTCGTCATGGGCAGGAAGCTGCCGGCCTCAGCCGTGCTTGGCCTCGAAGAACTGCTCGTCTTCGGTCGACCCCTTGAGCGCGGCGGTGGAGGCCTGGCGCTCGATGGTCGTCGTCACGGCGTCGAAGTAGCCGGTGCCGACCTCGCGCTGGTGCTTCACCGCGGTGAAGCCACGCTCGGCGGCGGCGAATTCCTTCTCCTGCAGCTCGACGAAGGCGCTCATGTTGTTGCGCGCATAGCCGTAGGCAAGGTCGAACATGCCGTAGTTGATGCTGTGGAAGCCGGCCAGCGTGATGAACTGGAACTTGTAGCCCATGGCGCCGAGCTCACGTTGGAACTTGGCGATCGTCGCGTCGTCCAGGTTCTTCTTCCAGTTGAACGACGGGCTGCAGTTGTAGGCCAGCAGCTTGCCCGGGAACTTGGCGTGGATGGCGTCGGCGAAGGCCTTGGCGAAGGCCAGGTCGGGCTTGCCGGTCTCGCACCAGATCAGGTCGACATACGGCGCGTAAGCCAGGCCGCGGCTGATCGACTGCTCGAGGCCGTTCCTCGACTTGAAGAAGCCTTCGACGGTGCGCTCGCCGGTGAGGAAGGGCTTGTCGTTGTCGTCGACGTCGCTGGTCACCAGGTCTGCGGCTTCGGCGTCGGTGCGCGCCAGCAGGACGGTCGGCGTGCCCATCACGTCGGCGGCCAGGCGCGCCGCGACGAGCTTGCTCACGGCTTCGCGCGAGGGCACCAGCACCTTGCCGCCCATGTGGCCGCACTTCTTGACGCTGGCCAGCTGGTCTTCGAAGTGCACGCCGGCGGCGCCGGCGTCGATCATCGCCTTCATCAGCTCGAAGGCGTTGAGCACACCGCCGAAACCGGCTTCGGCATCGGCGACGATGGGGGCGAAGAAGTCGATGTCGTTCTTGCCCTCGCTCCACTGGATCTGGTCGGCGCGCGCGAAGGCACCGTTGATGCGCTTGACGACCTTGGGCACCGAGTCCACCGAGTACAGGCTCTGGTCGGGGTACATCTCGCCGTTGTCGTTGGCGTCGGCGGCCACCTGCCAGCCGCTGAGGTAGATCGCCTTCAGCCCGGCCTTGACCTGCTGCATGGCCTGGTTGCCGGTCAGCGCGCCGAGCGTGTTGACGAAGGGCTCGGTGTTGATCAGGTTCCACAGCTTCTCGGCGCCGCGCTTGGCCAGCGTGTGCTCGACCTGCAGGCTGCCGCGCAAGCGCACCACGTCGTCGGCGCTGTAGCCGCGCTTGATGCCCTTCCAGCGCGGGTTCTCGGCCCAGTCCTGCTCGAGGGCGGCGGCTTGCTGTTGGCGGGTTGGTGTGCTCATGAAGTTCTCCTGGGTTGAGGCGAGAGACAAGGGTGCGATGAACTGGGTTCAGCGTACCTCGACCCGTCCGCAAGGTGAAGAACTATGTCTTATATAAGACACAAGAATATTTCACGTGAAATCAATGGCTTAGGCGATTAATCCACAATATGGAACGTCTTTCTTCCATATGGCGAAGTTTTGCTGCATTGCAGCGCCCTTGATTCCACGATCCGAAATGGAACCCAGGGCATGCGGAAGACGCGTACCCGCAAGCGCGGGTCCGTAAAACAAAGCCGTTTACGTATCATCGGCCGCGACTTCGCAGCAAAGGGCTCCATGTCGTCGTTCGCGTTCCTTTCCGAGCCGGGCTTCATGAAGGTGGGCCCGCCCAGTGCGGCCACGCCCTATGCCGTGGCCGGCATCGCCTGGGACGGCGCCACCAGCAACCGACCGGGTGCCCGCTTCGGGCCCGGGGCCGTGCGCCAGGCCAGCCGGATGCTGTGCGACGGCACCCACCCGCACTTCGATGTCAGTCCCCTCGGGCAACTCGGCGACTTCGGTGACCTGACACTGCCCAACACCTCGCTCGACGCCATGCGCGCGACACTGGCGCCCCGTGCGGCCGAACTGATCGTCCGCCACCACATGGCCTGGATCGGCGGCGACCATTCCATCACGCTGCCGCTGCTGCGTGCCTACCGCGCCCAGCTCGGCCGGCCGCTGGCGGTGATCCATTTCGACGCCCACTGCGACACCTGGGACAGCCACTTCGGCGAGCCCAGCGGCCATGGCACCTGGGTCTACGAAGCCGTGCAGGAGGGGCTGGTGGTCGACGCCTGCTTCACCCAGCTCGGCATCCGCTCGGCGGGCACGCGCGCGGCGCGCGACTACGTGCGTGACCGCGGCGGCCAGATCTTCACCGCGCGCAGCCTGCGCGGCCTGGAGTCACCAGCGCAACTGGCGCCGGTGCTCGCTTCGATCCGCGCCCGGCTGGCGCAACACGGCCAGCCGCCGGCCTATCTGAGCCTGGACATCGACTGCCTGGACCCCGCCTTTGCCCCCGGCACCGGCACGCCCGAGCCGGGTGGCCTGAGCAGCAACCAGGTGCTGACGCTGCTGGAAGAGCTGGCCGGCCTGCCCTTCGTGGGGATGGACTGTGTCGAGGTGGCCCCCGCCTACGACCACGCCGAACTCACCAGCTATGCGGCGGCGTGTTTCGTCTGGACTTACCTGTGCGGGCGCCTGGCCGCCCGCCGCTGACTTCTTCCTTGATCGCGCGCAAGGCGGCGCGGCGATCGCTGCGAACAATCGGACCCGTTGCCTGGAGCCACCATGACCACTGCACCCTCTGCCCGCGCGCCGCGCCCGTCCCGCTCGCCGGCGCCGCCGCTGCCTGAGTTCGAATCTCTGGAGCAGGCGCACCGCGAGGCCTTGCAGATGCTGCAGGCCTTCGAAGAATTGCTGGCGCACCTGGGCGACAGCGGCCCCGACGAAACGGCGCGTGCCAGCGCCCAGCGCATCATGGCCTTCTTCGCGGGCCCTGGCCGCACGCACCACGCCGAGGAAGAGAGGCACGTCTTCCCGGCGCTGCTCAACAGCACCGACGTCGAACTGGTGCAGCACGTGCGGCGCCTGCAGCAGGACCACGGCTGGATCGAGGAAGACTGGCGCGAGCTGTCGCCGCAGATCGAAGCCATCGCCAACGGCTACAACTGGTACGACCTGGCGATGCTGCGGCTGGCGCTGCCGGTGTTCACGGCCCTGCACCACGAACACATCGCGCTCGAGGAATCGCTGGTTTACCCCGAGGCGCGGCGCCGCCGCCTGGCCGAACTGCAGGGGCGCGACCCCAAGCCTTGACGCCGCCGGCGCGCACGGCGCGGTGGCTTGACTAAACTCGGCGTATGCGCCGCGCCCTTGCGCTGCGCGCCAACAGGAGCCACCATGAACAAAGCCATCGACCCCACCCTGCTGCATGCCGCCGAAAGCACGGGCGCCACCCCGGGCGTGAAGATGGACGCCTACTGGATGCCCTTCACGGCCAACCGGCAGTTCAAGAAGGCGCCGCGGCTGCTGGCCCGCGCCGCCGGCATGCACTACTGGGACGACCAGGGCCGCCAGATCCTGGACGGCGTGGCCGGCCTGTGGTGTGTGAACGCCGGCCACGCGCGGCCGCGCATCGTGCAGGCCATCCAGCAGCAGGCGGCCGAACTGGACTTCGCGCCGCCGTTCCAGATGGCGCACCCCAAGGCCTTCGAGCTGGCCGAACGCGTGGTGCATATCGCCCCGGCGGGCATGAGCAAGGTCTTTTTCACCAACTCGGGCTCCGAGGCGGTGGAGACGGCGCTGAAGATGGCGCTGGCCTACCACCGCGTGCGCGGCGAGGGCACGCGCACCCGGCTCATCGGCCGTGAGCGCGGCTACCACGGCGTCAACTTCGGTGGCGTCTCGGTGGGCGGCATGGTCGGCAACCGCAAGACCTTCGCCACCGGGCTGCCGGGCGTGGACCACATCCGCCACACGCACGAGCCGGCGCGCAACGCCTTCAGCGTCGGCCAGCCGGTGCACGGCGCGGAGATCGCCGACGACCTGGAGCGCCTGGTGGCGCTGCACGATGCGTCGAACATCGCCGCCGTCATCGTCGAACCGGTGGCCGGCTCCACCGGCGTGCTGGTGCCGCCCGTGGGCTACCTGCAGCGGCTGCGCGAGATCTGCACCCGGCACGGCATCCTGCTCATCTTCGACGAGGTCATCACCGGCTTCGGCCGCACCGGGCAACCGTTCGCGACGCAGACCTTCGGCGTCATGCCGGACATGATCACCTGCGCCAAGGGCATCACCAACGGCTGCGCGCCGATGGGCGCGGTGCTCGTCAGGCAGGACATCCACGACGCCTTCATGACCGGGCCCGAGCACTTGATCGAGTTCTACCACGGCTACACCTACTCGGCGCACCCGCTGGCCTGCGCGGCCGGGCTCGGCACGCTCGACACCTACGCCGAAGAAGGCCTGCTCACGCGCGCCGGCGAGATGGAAGGCTACTTTGCCGAAGCCGTGCACTCGCTGAAGGGCGAGCCCAACGTCATCGACATCCGCAACATCGGGCTCGTGGGCGGCATCGAGCTCGCGCCGCTGCCGGGCGAGCCGACCAAGCGCGCCTTCGACATCTTCCTCGACCTGTACGAAAAGGGCCTGCTCGTGCGCACCACCGGTGACACGGTGGCGCTGTCGCCGCCGCTGATCATCGAACGCGGCCAGGTCGACCAGATGGTGGACATGTTGCGCGGCGCGATACGCCGCGCCGCCTGAGCTACACGCCGACGCTGCGGGGGGCACCGAGGGCAAGCATGCCCAGACCTTTGCTCGCCACCGACCGCGAACTGGCCCGCAACTCGTACTACGACGCGACGGCGCGGCGCGAGCAGGTCTTCCCCTCGCTGGCGGGCGACACACGCTGCGACGTGGCCGTGGTCGGTGGCGGGCTGGCCGGGCTGTCGGCGGCGATCGACCTGCGCCGGCGCGGCTTCGACGTGGTGCTGCTGGAAGCCCGCGAAGTGGGGTCCGGCGCCAGCGGCCGCAACGGCGGCCAGGCCATCCACGGCCTGGCCTGCGACCAGGAGACCATCGAGCGGCAGCTCGGGCTGGACGCGGCGAGGCAGGTGTGGGACATGTCGATCGAGGCGCTGGACCTGCTGCGCCAGGACATCCGGGAACACGGCATCGACTGCGACTGGCGCGACGGACACCTGGCCCTGGCCACCAGCGCACGCAAGGGCCGCGCGCTGCAAGCCTGGGCGCAACGCACCGCAACGGTGTACCGCTACCCGCTGCAGCACATCGGCCCGGGCGAGATCGGCCGCTGGATCGCCAGCCCGATCTACGACAGCGGCGTCCACGATCCGCGCTCGGGCCACCTGCACCCGCTGAAGTACACGCTGGGGCTGGCGCGTGCCGCGGCTGCGGCCGGGGTGCATCTGCACGAGCAGACGCCGGTGACGGCGTTGACGCCTGGGGCCATGCCAACGCTGCGCACCGCGGCTGGCGAAGTGCGCGCGCGGCAGGTGCTGCTGGCCGGCAACGTCTACCAGCAAGGCCTCGCGCCTGCGATCGAAGCTCGCATCATGCCGGTGGGCACCTATATCGCCTGCAGCGAGGCCCTGGAGCCGCAGCTCGCCGACAGCCTGATCCCCAGCCGGGCGGCGGCGTGCGACACCAACTTCGTGCTCGACTATTTCCGCACCACCAACGACCAGCGACTGCTGTACGGCGGGCGCGTCAGCTACAGCACGGTGACACCGGCCGACCTGTCCCAGACCATGCGCCGACGCATGGTGCGCACCTTCCCGCAACTGGCCGGCGCAAGCGTCGAATACGCCTGGGGCGGTTTCGTCGACATCTCGATGAACCGCGCGCCCGACTTCGGCCGCCTGCCAGTGGCCGGCGCAGCGGCGAGCAACGTGTACTACCTGCAGGGCTTTTCGGGCCACGGCCTGGCGCTGGCCGGCCTGGCCGGGCGTCTGGTGGCCGAGGCCATGGCCGGCGACGCCAGCCGCTTCGACATCTTCGCGCGGCTGCGCCACCGTGCCTTTCCCGGTGGCGCGCGGCTGCGCATGCCGGCGCTGGTGCTGGGCATGGCCTGGTACCAGCTGCGCGATATGCTTGGTTGACTCGACTGCCAGAAAACAGTGCGCCCGTTCGTGACCTGCCGATGAGCCGTTCTCCTGTCGTCTTCGTCCCCGCCTGCAACCGCTGGCTCGGCGACCATGCCTTCCATGTCGCCGGGCGCAAGTATGTCGACGCCGTGCGACTGGCCGGCGCGCTGCCGCTGGTGGTGCCACGGCTGGAACCGAACGAGATCGACGAGGCGCTGGACCTCGCGCATGGCGTGCTGCTGACCGGCTCCCCGTCCAACGTACACCCGTCAACTTTTGGCGAGGCGGTGCACGACCCGTCGCTGCCGCTGGACCCCGAACGTGATGCCTGGACGCTGCCCTTGATCACGCGCGCACTGGCGCGGGGCGTGCCTATTTTCGGCATCTGCCGCGGCACGCAGGAAGTCAACGTGGCGCTGGGCGGCACGCTGCACCAGGCAGTGCAGGAAGTGAGGGGCCTGGCCGACCACCGCGCGAGCGAAACGCTGCCGGTGGACGTGCAGTACGCACCGACGCATGCCGTCGAAGTCGTCGGCGGCGGCGTGCTCGAGGCCATCGTCGGCCTGCCGGGGTTCGAGGTCAACTCGCTGCACGGCCAGGGCGTCAAGACGCTGGCCAGCGGGCTGCGCGTCGAGGCCGTGGCGCCCGACGGGCTGGTGGAAGCGTTCTCGATGCCCGGCGCAGCAGGCTTCAACCTGTGCGTGCAATGGCACCCGGAATGGCAGGCCGCCGACAACCCGGTCTCGATGCGCCTGTTCCAGGCTTTCGGCGCTGCCGTGCGGCAGTACCGCGACCGCGTGCGCGGACCCCTGCCGAGCGCGGCCACTTCGAACTGAGAGCCCCGCTGCGGCCCCGCGATGTGAACGGGCCGCGCCAGAATCGCCCCACCCACCTGACAGAATCCGACCCCATGGTGAGCAAGAACCTGAGCTTTGCCGAGCTGGAACAGTGGCTCGACGTCAACCTCGTCACCGAGATCGAGTGCCTCGTGCCCGACCTCACCGGTGTCGCCCGCGGCAAGATCCTGCCGCGCCAGAAATTCACCGAAGACCGCGGCATGCGCCTGCCCGAGGCCGTGGTGGCGATGGGCGTGACGGGCGAGTTCCCCGAGGAAGGCCCGTACTACGACGTCATCAGCCCGACCGACCAGGACATGCACCTGCGCCCGGACCCGAGCACGGTGCGCATCGTGCCCTGGGCGGTGGACCCCACCGCGCAGGTCATCCACGACTGCTTCGACAAGAACGGCGTGCTCGTGCCCTTTGCGCCGCGCTCGGTGCTGCGGCGCGTGTGCGAGCTCTACGCTGCCGAAGGCTGGGACCCGGTGGTGGCTCCCGAGCTGGAGTTCTATCTCGTCGCGCGCAACCCCGACCCCGACATGCCGCTGAAGCCGCCGATCGGCCGCAGCGGCCGCGCCGAGACCTCGCGCCAGGCCTACAGCATCGACGCCGTGAACGAGTTCGATCCGCTGTTCGAAGACGTCTACCGCTACTGCGAGCAGATGGAGCTGAACGTCGACACGCTGATTCACGAGGTCGGCGCCGGGCAGATGGAGATCAATTTCTTCCACGCCCACCCGCTGAACCTGGCCGACGAGGTGTTCTTCTTCAAGCGCACGGTGCGCGAAGCGGCGATGCGCCACGACATGTTCGCCACCTTCATGGCCAAGCCGATCGCCGGCGAGCCCGGCAGCGCCATGCACGTGCACCAAAGCGTGATCAACCAGGCCACCGGCCGCAACCTGTTCAGCAACGAGGACGGCAGCCCGTCGAAGGAGTTCTACTGGTACATCGGTGGCCTGCAGAAGTATGTTCCAGCGGCGATGGCGCTGTTCGCGCCTTACGTCAACAGCTACCGCCGGCTGGTGCGTTCGAACTCGGCGCCGATCAACATCCAGTGGGGCACCGACAACCGCACCGTGGGCATCCGCAGCCCGGTGGCCACGGCCACCGCGCGGCGCATCGAAAACCGCGTCATCGGCGCCGACGCCAACCCCTACGCCGCACTGGCCGCCACGCTGGCCTGCGGCTACCTGGGCATCAAGAACCGCATCGAGCCCGCGCCCGAATGCAAGGGCGACGCCTACCTGGGCGACTTCCAGCTGCCGCGCAGCCTGGGCGAAGCACTCGCGCTGCTGCGCAACGAGCACGACCTGGCAGCCGTGCTGGGGGCCTCCTTCATCACCGTCTACACCGAGGTCAAGGAGATCGAATACGCCGAGTTCATGAAGGTCATCTCGCCGTGGGAGCGCGAGCACCTGCTGCTCCATGTCTGAGCAAACACCGATGACCACCCGCACCACCGAGCAATGGCAGGCCGCCGACGCGGCACATTTCCTGCATCCCTTCACCGACTTCAAGGCGCTGGCCGACAAGGGCTCGCGCATCATCACGCGCGCCGACAACATCTACCTCTGGGACAGCGAGGGCCGCAAGGTGCTCGACGCGATGAGCGGCCTGTGGTGCGTGAACGTCGGCTACGGCCAGCGCGCGCTGGTCGACGCCGCTGCGCGCCAGATGCAGGAGCTGCCCTTCTACAACGCCTTTTTCCAGACTGCCACGCCGCCGGCCATCGAACTGGCCGAACTGCTGGCCGAAGTGACGCCGCCGCAGTTCCAGCACGTGTTCTTCTCGGGCTCGGGCTCCGAGGGCAACGACACCGTGGTGCGCATGGTGCGCCGCTACTGGGACCTGCGGGGGCAGCCGCAGCGCCAGGTCATCATCAGCCGCAAGAACGCCTACCACGGCTCGACCATGGCCGGCGCCTCGCTGGGCGGCATGGCCGGCATGCACGCGCAGGGCGGGCTGCCGATCCCCGGCATCGTGCACATCGAGCAGCCCTACTGGTGGCAGCATGGCCGGCCGAAGGGCCTCACGCGCGACGAGTTCGGCCTCGTCGCCGCGGGCTGGCTGGAAGAAAAGATCCTGGAGCTCGGCGCCGACCAAGTGGCCGCCTTCATCGGCGAGCCGGTGCAGGGCGCCGGCGGCGTGATCATCCCGCCGGCCACCTACTGGCCCGAGATCCAGCGCATCTGCGACAAGTACGGCGTGCTGGTGGTCAGCGACGAGGTCATCTGCGGCTTCGGCCGCACCGGCCACTGGTTCGGCTGCGAGACCTTCGGCTTCCGCCCCGACCTGATGACCTTCGCCAAAGGCGTGACCAGCGGCTACGTGCCGCTGGGCGGCGTGATGGTCGGCGACCGCGTCGCCAAGGTGCTGATCGAACAGGGCGGCGAGTTCGCCCACGGCTACACCTACTCGGGCCACCCGGTGGCCTGCGCAGTGGCGCTGGCCAACATCCAGCTCATGCAGCAGCTGGACCTGGTCACGCATGTGCACGACGACGTGGGCCCGTATCTCGCCCAGGCCTACGCGACACTGCGCGATCACCCGCTGGTGGGCGACGCCGAAAGCTGCGGACTCATGGCAGCCCTGCTGTTGATCAAGGACAAGGACCAAGGCACGCCGTTCCCGGAAGCGGTGGAGATCGGCATGGTCTGCCGCGGCCACTGCTTCCGCGAGGGGCTGATCATGCGTGCCGTGGGCGAGCGCATGATCATCGCGCCGCCGCTGGTCATCACGCGCTCGCAGATCGACGAGATGATGGTGCTGATCCGCCGCTGCCTCGACCTCACGCTGGCCGACGCGCAGCGCCAAGGCTGGCTGGCTTGATCGCTGCCCCCGATGGCCCGGTGCGCCCACCGCTCCCAGACTGACACGCTGACTGCAATCCACCCCCTCGCTGCCCGGAGAATAACCGCATGAACCCGAAGACCGTCGTCGCTGCCCTGGCCGCTGCACTGGCGCTGGCCATCACCCCCGCCCTGGCGCAGGACGAAGAGAAGGTGCTCAACATCTACAACTGGTCGGACTACATCGCCGAGGACACGATCCGCAATTTCGAGAAGGAAACCGGCATCAAGGTCCGCTACGACAACTTCGACAACAACGAGATCGTGCATGCCAAGCTGGTGGCAGGCAAGACCGGCTACGACCTCATCGTGCCCTCGTCCAACTGGGCCAAGCTGCAGCTCGACGGTGGCCTGCTGCGCAAGCTGGACAAGTCGCAGCTGCCCAACCTGAAGTACCTCGCCGCGGCGGTGCAGGCGCAGCTGGCGCGCATGGACCCCGGCAACGACTTCATGGTCAACTGGCTGTGGGGCTACACCACCGTGGGCATCAACGTCGACAAGGTCAAGGCCGCGCTGGGCGGCACGCCGATGCCCGACAACGCCTGGGACCTGATCTTCAAGCCCGAGTACATCAGCAAGCTCAAGAGCTGCGGCGTGAGCTTCCTGGACTCGGCCACCGAGGTCGTGCCGGCGGCGCTGCACTATCTTGGCAAGCCCTCGTTCAGCAAGAACCCCGGCGACTACGCGGCGGCGGCCCAGCTCCTCAAGCAGATACGGCCGCACATCACGCTGTTCAGCTCGTCGGGCTACATCAACGACATGGCCGGCGGCTCGCTGTGCGTGGCGCTGGGCTGGTCGGGCGACATCAACATCGCGCGCCAGCGTGCCATCGACAACAAGACCGGCAACAACATCCAGGCGCTGATCCCGAAGACGGGCGGGCTGCTCTTCTTCGACGTCATGGTGATCCCGGTGGACGCCCCGCGACCCGGCAACGCGCACAAGTTCATCAACTACATCCTGCGCCCTGATGTCCATGCGAGCCTGACCAACAAGGTCTTCTACGCCAACCCCAACACCGAGTCGAAGAAGTTCATCAGGCCCGAGGTGGCGAGCAATCCGACAGTCTTCCTGGCGCCGCAGGACCTGGCACGCATGATCCCGCCCGACTCGCTCAACAACGACCTGCGCCGCCTCATGACGCGCACCTACACCGCCTTCAAGACAGGCTTGTGATGACGGTACCGGACAAGGCGGCGTTCCTGCAGATCCGGGACGTCGTCAAGGACTTCAACGGCGTCAAGGCCGTCAACAACGTCAGCCTGGACATCGCCAAGGGCGAGATCTTCGCCCTGCTCGGCTCCTCGGGCTGCGGCAAGAGCACGCTGCTGCGCATGCTTGCCGGCTTCGAGACGCCGACCTCGGGCCGCATCGTGCTGGACGGTGTCGACCTCGCCGACATGCCGCCTTACCAGCGGCCGATGAACATGATGTTCCAGAGCTACGCGCTCTTTCCGCACCTCGCGGTGTGGGACAACATCGCCTTCGGCCTGCGTCGCGAGGGCCTGCCCAAGGAGCGTGTGGCCGAGCGCGTGGAGGCCATGCTCAAGCTCGTGCAGCTGGCCAGGTACGCCACGCGCAAGCCGCACCAGCTGTCGGGCGGGCAGCAGCAGCGCGTGGCGCTGGCGCGTTCACTGGCCAAGCAGCCGCAACTGCTGCTGCTCGACGAACCGCTGGGCGCGCTGGACAAGAAGCTGCGCGAAGAGACGCAGATCGAACTCGTCAACATCATCGAATCGGTGGGGGTGACCTGCGTCATGGTCACGCACGACCAGGAAGAGGCCATGACCATGGCCTCGCGCATCGCCGTCATGAGCGAAGGCCGCTTCCTGCAGGTGGGTGCGCCGGGCGACATCTACGAAACACCGACCACGCGTTTCGTCGCCGACTTCATCGGCAACGTCAACCTGATGGACGGTACGCTCGAAGTCGACGAGGCCGACCATTGCGTCATCGGCGTCGCCGACTGCAAGCACTACGTCGGCCACGGCATCACCGGCATCGTCGGCATGCCGGTGACGGTGGCGCTGCGGCCCGAGAAGATCCACCTCTCGCGTCACCAGCCCGGCGACGAATTCAACACCGTGCGCGGCACGATCAAGGAGATGGCCTACTTCGGCAGTTTCACGGTCTACCACCTGGAACTGGCGAGCAAGGCGCGCTTGAAGGTCAGCATGACCAACGTCCAGCGCCACCGCGACGACGAGTACACCTGGGGCGACGAGGTCTGGGCCCACTGGGCACGTTCGTCGCACGTGGTGCTGACGCAGTGAGCGCGCCGTGAACCGGTTGCGGTCCATGCTGAGCGGGAGGGCGCTGGTCATCGCCGTGCCCTTCGCCTTCCTGCTCGTGTTCTTCCTGTTCCCGTTCTTCATCGTCGGCAAGATCAGCGTTTCCGAGATGGAGACGGTGAGCTTCAAGGACCTGCTGTCGTGGTCGGACGGCGTGGTGACGCTGGCGCTCAGGTTCTCCAACTACGCCTTCATCACCGAAGACGCGCTGTACTTCAAGACCTACCTGGCGAGCCTGCAGTACGCGCTGGCGACGACGCTACTGTGCCTGGGCATCGGCTACCCCTTCGCCTACTTCATGGCGCGCGCCCGCCCCACCCTGCAGCCGGCGCTGCTGATGCTGGTGATGCTGCCCTTCTGGACCTCGTTCCTGCTGCGTGTCTACGCCTGGCGCGGCCTGCTCACCGAAGGCGGCTGGGTGGCCGATCTCATCATCGGCAGCGGACTGGACCAGCTGCTGTACTCGTTCGGCCTCATTGCCGCACCGGCCAAGCTGATGCACACGCCGTTCTCGCTGGTGCTGGGCATGACCTACACCTACCTGCCGTTCATGATCCTGCCGCTGTACGGCAACCTGGCCAAGCTGGACCTGCGTCTGCTCGAGGCCGCCGCGGACCTCGGCGCCACGCCCTGGGTGGCGTTCTGGAGGATCACGGTGCCGATGTCCAAGGCCGGCATCATCGCCGGCTCGATGCTGGTCTTCATCCCCTGCGTCGGCGAGTTCGTGATCCCCGAACTGCTGGGCGGCCCCGAGACGCTGATGATCGGCCGCGTGCTGTGGGACGAATTCTTCAGCAACAACGACTGGCCGATGGCGTCCAGCGTCGCGGTGGTGATGGTGCTGCTGGTCATCGTGCCGGTGGCGATCTTCAACAAGTACCAGGCCGAAGCCCAGGAGCGCGTCAAGTGAGGTCCGGCACGAGCGTCACCTTTAACCGCTGGTTCGCTCGCGGCTGGCTGGGCCTGGGCTACCTGTTCCTGTACGTGCCCATCGTGGCGCTGGTGATCTTCTCCTTCAACGATTCGCCGATCCCCAACGTGTGGCGCGGCTTCACGTTGAAGTGGTACACCGCGCTGGCCCGGGATTCCGAATTGCTGGCCGGCCTGTGGCTGAGCCTGAAGATCGCCTTCCTCACCGCCTGCGGCTCGGTGGTGCTGGGCACGCTGGCGGCGTTTGCGCTCGTCAAGTACAAGCGCTTCGCGGGCCGCACGCTGTTCTCTGGCATGGTCACGGCGCCGCTGGTGATGCCCGAGGTGGTGGTGGGCCTGTCGCTGCTGCTCATGCTGGTGAGCGTGCAGCGCGCGCTGGGCTTTCCCGAGCGGGGCATGCTCACGATCTGGTTCGGCCACCTGCTGCTGGGCGTGGCCTACGCCGCCGTGGTGGTGCAGGCGCGCTTGCACGACCTCAACCCGGAACTCGAGGAGGCGGCCATGGACCTCGGTGCCAGGCCGCATCAGGTGTTCTGGCTGGTCACGCTGCCGATGATCGCGCAGTCGCTGGTGTCGGCCTGGCTGCTGACCTTCACCTTGTCGCTGGACGACGTGGTGCTGTCGGCCTTCCTGTCTGGCCCCGGCTCGACGACGATGCCGCTGGTCATCTTCTCGCGTGCCCGCCTGGGCCTGAACCCCAGCGTCAACGCGGTGGCGACGCTGATCATCGTCGTCGTGGCCATAGGCGTGGTGGCCGCGAGCTGGTTCATCGCCAACGCCGAACGCAAGCGCCAGCGCGAAATGGCGGCGGCGGCCCATTCCTGAGCATGCATCTCGAGCCATTCGACAGACCGCTACGAACGAGGAGAACCCCATGAAACGGTCCACATCCCACGCCCCCCTGCTCGGCTTGGGTCTCGCGCTGGCGGCAACCTTGCCAGCCGCCGCGCAGACCAACGATGAGATCCTCAAGGAGTTGCGTGCACTGCGCGAACGCGTCGGCGAACTGGAGAGGAAGCTCCAGCAGGCACCGGTGGCCGCGCCGGTGCCCGGCCCCGGCCAGTGGGGCATGACGCCCGAGCAGGCGCGCGAACTCAACCGCATCGCAGTCAAGGCCGAGGGCCTGCAGGACAGTCTTGCCGACCAGGGTTTGAAGGGCCTGAAGATCAGCGGCCAGATGGACCCGACGTGGATCTACAACCGGGCCCAGGACAACGCCTCCTTCGTGTTCCTGAACAACGGCGACGCGCGCTACACCTACGACAACTCCTACTTCGGCATGGCGGTGATCGACTTCGAGAAGGAAACCGAGAGCGGCGCGCGCTGGAAGCTCACGCTGGCCCCCGAGCGCGGCACCGGGGCGCTGTTCAACGGCTCCATCCTCCACGAGGCCTCGGTGTCGATCCCGCTCACCGACCTGCAGACGCGGCTGTGGCTGGGCCAGATCCCCGACTGGACCGGCTACGAATACACGCTGCCGGCGCAGAACAAGCTGATCACGCACAACCTGCTGTTCGACACCATGGCGCCTACCGCCTACACCGGCGCCGTGCTCGACGTCACGCGCGGCAAGTGGTGGCTTCGCGGCGGCATCGCCAACCTGAACACCGCACGCAACACACCCGGCAACAAGCAGCCGGTGCTCATCTACCGCGTCGACTACGCCAAGGGCGAGTACAGCGGCTTCGGCTTCACCGGCCTGCACGGCAAGGGGGCGAACTACGCCGCCGACGGCAGCTACCCTGGCGACACCAGCAACGTCGACGCCAATGGCGACCCGATCTTCGAGGACACGCCGTTTGCCAGCGCGGGCCGCAACACCGCCATGCACCTGCTGGAGTTCGACGCCTACTTCATCCGCGGCGACTGGTCGCTGTTCGGCCAGGTGAGCTATGGCCAGCACAAGGGTGCGGCGATTTTCAACAGCGACGGCGTGCTGCGCGACGCCCGCTGGTGGGGCGTTTCGGGCACGGCGGCCTACAAGGTCACGCCGCGCCTGGAAGCCGTGCTGCGCGCCGACGTCGTGAAGAACACGAAGAACGGCGGCGGCCTGCTCGGCTACAGCTTCGACGACGGTATCAACGGCATCGGCCGCGGCCTGCTCGGCGATGGCAGCTATGCCAAGGGCGAGGCCGTGGGCGCCAACCGCTACGCCATCAGCCTGGGCATGAACTACCTGTTCGATGAAAGCACGATCTTCAAGCTGGAGGTCCGGCGCGATGGCGCCGACCAGCCGGTGTTCGAGGTCGTGCGCAAGGGCAGCTACGCCAAGACGAACAACCTCTTCGGTGCGTCGGTGGTGGTCAGCTTCTGAGCGCACGGCGCCGCCTGGTCGGACCGTGGACCGCTTTCCCACCGCTCACCCTTTCCTGGAGTCACCATGACCACGCCTGCCCCGAACTGGCATGAACGTGCCGCCACGCTACGCATCGACGGCCGTGCCGTCATCGACGGCCAGCGCCGCGACGCCGCTTCTGGTGAGACCTTCGCCTGCCTGTCGCCCATCGACGGCCGCATGCTCGGCAACGTGGCGCGTGGCGCACAAGCCGACATCGACGCCGCCGTGGCCAGCGCGCGCGCCGCCTTCGCCGACGGCCGCTGGTCCGGCAAGCCGCCGGCCGTGCGCAAGAAGCTGCTGCAGCGCTTCGCCGACAAGATCCTGGCAGCGAAAGACGAGTTGGCGCTGCTGGAGACGCTGGACATGGGCAAGCCGATCCAGTATTCGCTGGCCGTCGACGTGCCCAGCACGGCGCGCTGCATCGCCTGGTATGCCGAGGCCGTGGACAAGGTCTACGACGAGATCGCGCCCACGGGCGCCAACGCGCTGGCGCTGATCACGCGTGAACCGGTGGGCGTGGTGGGCGCCATCGTGCCCTGGAACTACCCCATGATCATGGCCGCCTGGAAGCTCGGCCCGGCGCTGGCGGCCGGCAACTCGGTGGTGCTCAAGCCCAGCGAGAAGAGCCCGCTGACGGCGCTGCGGCTGGCCGAACTGGCGGTGGAAGCCGGCATCCCGCCCGGCGTGTTCAAC
Source organism: Rubrivivax sp. (assembly GCA_030680415.1). Lineage (GTDB taxonomy): Bacteria > Pseudomonadota > Gammaproteobacteria > Burkholderiales > Burkholderiaceae_C > Rubrivivax. The sequence goes on along the minus strand of JAUXVE010000066.1, from coordinate 7,072 downwards.
GTCGTGCCGGGCTACGGCGCCGAGGCCGGCGAGGCACTGGCGCTGCACATGGATGTCGACGCCATTGCCTTCACCGGCTCCACGCGCACCGGGCGGCGCATGCTCGAGTACGCCAGCCGCTCCAACCTCAAGCGCGTCTACAACGAACTCGGCGGCAAATCGGCCTTCCTGGTGTTCCCCGACTTCGGCGACCTGCGGCGCGCCGCCGTCACGGTGGCCGGCAGCATGTTCTTCAACCAGGGCGAGAGCTGCAATGCGCCGTCGCGCGTGCTGGTGCACGAGAGCATCGCCGACGAGTTCGTCGCCATCGTCGCCGCTCAGGCGCCCGAGTACCCGCCGGCCGACCCGCTGGACGCCACCACCGTGATGGGGGCGCTGGTCGACGACGCGCAGCTGAAGACCGTCGTTGGCTACATCGAAGCCGGCCGCGCCGAAGGTGCGCGCTGCATCGCCGGCGGCCGCCAGGTGCGTGCCGAGACCGGGGGCTATTACGTCGAGCCCACGGTCTTCGACGGTGTGTCCAACGGCATGAAGATCGCCCGCGAAGAGATCTTCGGCCCGGTGCTGAGCGTGATCCGCTTCAAGACCGAGGCCGAGGCGGTGCAGCTGGCCAACAACAGCAGCTACGGCCTGCAGGCCAGCGTCTGGAGCGACAACATCCACCGCGCTCACCGCGTCGCGCGCGCCCTGCGCGCCGGCACCGTGCACGTCAACCAGTACGACGAAGACGACATCACCGTGCCCTTCGGCGGCGTCAAACAGAGCGGCAACGGGCGCGACAAGTCGCTGCACGCCTTCGACAAGTACACCGAGCTGAAGACGACCTGGCTGCGCATCGACGCGTTGCAGGCTTGAGCACAGCTGCGGGCCGGGCCTCGTGAACACCGGCGGCGCGCCGCTGCTGGCCTACCTGAGCCTGGCCGCCAGCATGGCGCTGGTGGGCAGCTACGTCGGCTTGTCCAAGCTGCTGGTGGCGGTGTTTCCGGTGCTGCTGCTGGCCTGGCTGCGTTTCGGCATCGCGGCGCTGGCCATGCTGCACTGGGTGCCGCGCCGGCCTGGCGAGGCGCCGCTGTCGCGGCACGACCGCCGGCTGCTGTTCTGGGAGAGCTTCCTCGGCAACTTCCTGTTCTCGATCTGCATGCTCTACGGCGTGCAAGCGACTTCGGCGCTGGCCGCCGGCGTCGTGATGGCCGCCATTCCGGCGACGGTGGCGATCCTGTCGCGCCTGTTCCTGCACGAACACATCGTGCCGCGGGTGCAGGCCGCGATCGCCTGCGCGGCAGCGGGCATCCTGCTGCTGGCCGTCGTCAAGGCGCCCGCCGGCGCGCAGGACGCGCCGGCGCCGTGGTGGGGCTACGCGCTGCTGCTGGGTGCCGTGTTGTGCGAGGCCAGCTACGTCGTCATCGGCAAGCGCCTCACCGGCCAGGTGTCGCCGCGGCGCATCAGCGCGCTCATCAACCTGTGGGGGCTGGTGCTGGTGACGCCGTTCGGTGTCTGGCAGGCGCTGCGCTTCGACTTCTCCGCCGTGCCGGCGGCGACCTGGACGTTGCTGGTCTTCTACGCCATCGCGGCGAGCATGGTCACGGTGTGGCTGTGGATGCAGGGGCTGCGCCACGTGCCTTCGTCGCGCGCCGGCGTCTTCACGGTGATGCTGCCGGTGAGTGCGGCGCTGGTGGGCATCGCCGTGCTCGGCGAAGCCTTCACCGCCGTGCACGTGCTGGCCTTCGCGCTGGCGCTGGCGGGCCTGCTGCTCGCCACCTGGCCGGAGAAGCCGGCGAAGACGCCCGCTTCAGTCTGAGCCGCTGCGCCGCACCTGGCCGTAGGACTTGAAGCGCTCGAGGACCTCGGCCATCTGCGCGGCCGACAGCAGCGCCGGTTCGCCCACCGCCAGGGCCTGCAGATAGATGCCGCACAAGGCCTCGACTTCGAGCGCCACCTTCATCGCCTGCGCCAGCGTCGCGCCGCCGGCCACGAGGCCGTGGTTGGCCATCAGGCAGGCCTGGCGGTCCTTGAAGGCGTCGGCCACCGCCGCCGACAACGCCGCGGTGCCGAACAGGTGGTAGGGCGTGCAAGGCACGCTGTCGCCGCCGGCCACCGCCACCATGTAGTGAAAGGCCGGCAGTTCGCGCCGCAGGCAGGCCAGCGCGGTGGCGTGTGGCGAATGCATGTGCACGACGGCGTTCAGGTCCCCCCGCGTGCGGTAGATGGCCAGGTGGAAGGGCCATTCGCTCGACGGTGCCCACCTGCCCTGCCGCACCGTGCCGTCGGCCGCCAGCCAGACCAGGTCGTCGCTGCCGATGTCTTCGGCCGCCATGCCGGTGGGCGTGATCCAGCAGCCGTCGCCGTTGCCTGCACGCACGCTCAGGTTGCCGGTACTGCCGCGGTTGAGCCCCAGGCCGTCCAGGCGCCTGACTGCGGCCACCGCCTCAATGCGACGCCCGGCGTCGGCTTGGTTGTCGTCGGTCATGGTGCTGCGGCTCCAAGGAGTGCAATGGCCTCTGGCGTGGCGGCGATGAGACCGTGCTCGGTGATCAAGGCCGTCACCAGCCGTGCCGGCGTGACGTCGAACGCCGGGTTGGCGGCGGGGCTGCCGTCCGGCACCAGCTGCACTTCGACGACTTCACCAGCGGCCGTGCGGCCGGCCACGTGCGTGACCTCGCGCGCGCTGCGCTCCTCGATGGCGATGCCGGCCACGCCGTCGGTGACGGATTGGTCCAGCGTCGAGGTCGGCATCGCGACGTAGAAGGGCACGCCGTTGTCGCGCGCCGCCAGCGCCTTGAGGTAGGTGCCGATCTTGTTGCAGACGTCGCCGTGCGCGCTGACGCGGTCGCAGCCGACGATGGCCAGGTCCACCTGCCCGTGCTGCATGAGGTGGCCGCCGGCGTTGTCGGCGATCACCGTGTGCGGCACGCCGGCCTGGCCCAGTTCCCAGGCCGTGAGGCTGGCGCCCTGGTTGCGCGGCCGCGTTTCGTCGACCCACACGTGCACGGCGACGCCGGCGGCGTGCGCCTGGTAGATCGGCGCCGTCGCGGTGCCCCGGTCCACGGTGGCCAGCCAGCCGGCGTTGCAGTGCGTCAGCACGTTCACCGGCCCCACCTTGCGCGCCGCCACGGCCTGCAGCAGCGGCAGCCCGTGGCGGCCGATGGCGGCGTTGACGCGCACGTCCTCTTCGGCGATGGCGCCGGCCTCGTCCCAGGCCGCACGTGCGCGCAGCTCCTGCGGCAAGGCCAGCAGGTGCCTGCGCATGCGTTGCAGCGCCCAGGCCAGGTTGACCGCGGTCGGCCGCGCCGACAACAGCTGCGCTGCTGCGGCCTCCATCGCCGCGTCGCTGGCGTCGGCCCGCGCCTGCAGCGCCAGCCCGTAGGCCGCCGCGGCGCCGATCAGCGGCGCGCCGCGCAGCCACATGTCGCGGATGGCGGTGTGGACGTCCTGCGCGGACGTCAGCCGTTCGAAGCGCAGCCGGTGCGGCAGCGCGCGCTGGTCGATCACGACCACAGCGTCGCGCTCCGGTGCTGCAACCAAGGGCCGCAGCGGCACGCCGCCGACGATCATGCCGTCTCGCCCAGCACCCGCGCGGCGATGAAGCGCAGCCGCTCGACCACCGCCGGGTCACGCGCCTCTGGGGACGTTATCAGCGCCTGGTCCAGCGCATGGCGGCAGGTGCAGGCGGCGGCCTGGGCGTCGGCGGCGATCGCGCCGGCCAGCCCGGCCACCAGCGTGCGCGCCGTCTGCGCATTGCCCAGCAGCACGCGGATCACGCTGTCCACCGTCACCGCGTCGTGGTCGGGGTGCCAGCAGTCGAAGTCGGTGACCATGCTCAGCGAGCAATAGCAGAGCTCGGCCTCGCGCGCGAGCTTGGCCTCGGGCATGTTGGTCATGCCGATGACGCTGGCGTTCCAGTCCCGGTACAGCTGCGATTCGGCCAGCGTCGAGAACTGCGGCCCTTCCATCACGACGTAGGTGCCGCCGCGCACGTGCGGCACGCCCTGCCCGGCCAGCGCCGTCTGCACATGGTCGCCCAGGCGCGGGCACACCGGGTGCGCCATCGACACATGGGCCACCATGCCGGCGCCGAAGAAGGACTTGTCGCGAGCGAAGGTGCGGTCGATGTACTGGTCGACGACGACGAAGGTGCCCGGCGGCAGGTCGGCGCGCAGGCTGCCGACGGCGCTGAGCGAGAGCACGTCGGTGGCACCCAGGCTCTTCAGCGCCGCGATGTTGGCGCGGTAATTCACCTCGGACGGCGGGATGCGGTGGCCGCGGCCATGGCGCGGCAGGAAGGCCAGGCGGGCGGCGCCGAGGCGGCCGAGGAAGATCTCGTCGGACGGCGCGCCCCAAGGCGTGTCGACGGCCACCCAGCGCGTGTCGGTCAGGCCCGGCAAGTCATAGAGGCCGCTGCCTCCGATGACGGCCAGCAAGGGTTCGGTCATGAATGTGCTCCAGCGTGAAAACGCCGCGGCACCGGGGTGGCGACGCGGCTAACGATGAGTGGCACCGTTACGGAGTGGTCGAGCCCGGGCAGGCACCCGAAGTCAAGCGGCGGCGGGCGCATTCTGCAGGCTGGCCGCGGCACGCGCCAGCCGCAACGCGACCTGCGGCGGACCGTCCTTCAGCCGCGGGTCCGACCATACCTGGCGCCAGCGCCGGGCGCCCGGCAGGCCGTTGCGCAGGCCGATCATGTGGCGCGAGGCGTGGCCCCAGGGCACGCCGGCCTGGCCCAGCGTCGCCATGTAGGCCACGAAGCGTTCTTCCACCTCGTCGCGGTCAGCGGCCGGCCCTTGGACGCCGAAGAATCGTTCGTCCCAGCCGGCCATCGCCCAAGGCTCATGGTAGGCGTGGCGGCCGACCATCACGCCGTCGACGTGGCGCAGTTGTTCCTCGATCTGGTCGTCGCTCGTGATGCCGCCGTTGAGCACGATGGTGAGTGCGGGAAAATCGGCCTTCAGCCGGTGCACGGCGTCGTAGCGCAGCGGCGGCACCTCGCGGTTTTCCTTCGGGCTCAGCCCCTTCAGCCAGGCATTGCGCGCATGCACGATGAAGACCCGGCAGCCGCCGCGTTCGGACACGGTGCCGACGAAGTCGCGCATGAACTCATAGCTCTCGCCGCGGTCGATGCCAACGCGATGTTTCACCGTCACCGGCAGCGAGCAGGCGTCGACCATCGCCTTCACGCCGTCGGCCACCAGTTCCGGTTCGGCCATCAGGCAGGCGCCGAATGCACCGCGCTGCACGCGTTCGCTGGGGCAGCCGCAGTTGAGGTTGATCTCGTCGTAGCCCCAGCGTTCGGCCAGCTTCGCGCAGGCCGCCAGGTCGGCCGGCTCGCTGCCGCCGAGTTGCAGCGCCACCGGGTGTTCCTGGGCGTTGAAATCCAGGTGCCGCGGCACGTCGCCATGCAGCAGCGCCCCGGTGCTCACCATCTCGGTGTACAGGCGCGTGCGGCGGGTGATGAGGCGGTGGAGGTGGCGGCAGTGACGATCGGTCCAGTCCAGCATCGGGGCGGCACACAATCGCCAGGGGCTAAGTCGTTGATTCGATTGCACTAATTTTCTCTTTGTCGGTCCACGCTCTGGTGGGACGGACGAGATGAAAGCCTGGACGGATGCAGGCCGACTTGTGCATGGTAATCAATGACTTGCGAGCGATGATCCGGCGACAAGGAATCATGTCGCTGGGCCGGTTTGCGGCTTGTCGCACGGCGCCAGTGCTACGGACTCGCTACGGCGATCCAGCGCGATTGCTACATCACCGGCGCAATCTTTGGCGGCCCAGCGCGCGTGTTCCAGAGGCGCGTGGCTGTAGTTCTGCGCCTGCTTCTGGGCAGTTCGATCGCAATGGCGTCGGACCCTTTGCGACCCATAGGAGCCGGTGGTCTGAGCGAATTCACCGCCGGGAACCGGTCATTCGGGAGCAGATCGGCCTGCCTCCTGTGCCATAGCCGCCGCGGTGGGGTCCCGTGCGAAATCATTGCACAAACTCCGCACGCGGCAGCTTGGCGGCGCCGGCGTCAAAGGTCAAGAAGCGGTCGCGGCCGAGGTGCGTTGCACGCGCCACGAGCAAGCAATCCGCGAAGTCGGCCGATGGGTACTGCTCAAAGAGGTACAGGGCCTCTTCGACCGTCGGCGCATGTTCGAATTCGATGCCTGGCGTCTCGAGCATCGCGATGACGGCTGCCGTCATCGACGCCCTGTCGACCTTGTAGCGGCTACGAAGGACCCATTCGGTTTCCAGCAGCGCGCACAGTGTGATGAGGAGCGGCTCGCCGCTGACGGAGGCCTCGGCGGCCACACGTTTGGCCGCAGCACACTGAGCGGCAGCCGTCGGGTCCTGCACGAGCACGCGCACCAGCACGTTGGTGTCGATGGCCGCACTCATTCCGGCAGACGCATCTCGTCGACGGTGACGCCCGGCTGGCCCGGCCGCGTCAGCATGCCGACGAGGTCGACCAGGCGCCGCGTCTTCGGCCGCACGACGACAGTGCCATTACTCAGCAGCGACCAGGCAATCTTATCGCCGGCCTGCAGGCCCAGGCGCTCGCGCACGTCACGCGGAATCGTGACCTGGCCCTTGATGGACATGGTGGTCGGCTCGGACATTCGGAACTCCATATTTACGATTTGTGTTATCGTAAATCGACTGGATCGCGAGGTCAACCAGAGGATGGTCATGCTTCTGCCAACGCGTCACCGATCTCGAGGGCTCGCTGTTGCCGACGTCCGGTACTTGGCAGGCTGATTCGGACCCGGTGCGCCAGTTGTCGACCCGCAGCGACATTCTCGAGACCCGAAACGTCGCCGCAGAGCTGACAGTCGCTAGTCTCGGATCTCTACGCCAACCCTTGCCATAGCCGGCAGCGAGAAGTGGCTCGACGAAGGAGCGACACATCTCCCGCCCGCCGGCGACGGCATCGTCTTGTGCCTGTCTCCTGACCGAGGTTCAGAGATCCTGATCTCGGAGGAATTGTGCTTGGCACTTCACACCAGCGTGTAGATCATCCTTGCGCCGGTTTCGGGGTGGCAGAAGGCCTGCTCGTTCAGATCGTGCAGGAGCGCGGCCACGGCCTTGTTTTGGGCCG